>NZ_DATBKY010000160.1:0-70994 GCF_036555685.1 Actinophytocola sp.
GGGGCACTGCAGGTCCACGGTCGGCAGGTTCTCCAGGTTGTTGTCGACGACCTGCACGAAGGCCGGGTCGTCGTTCGCCGCCGCGGCTTGCACCTCTGTGGGTGCCTGCTCGGCGGCCAGCGCGGGGATCAGTCCCGCCGCGGCCACCGCGACGGCCGCCATCGCGCCAATTCCTGTCCAGATCGCACGCATACGAGTGAGTGAATCACAAGTTCAGTGCAGAGTTTCGCCTCTTTCGAGCATCCCGACGAACTTCTCGATGCGTCGCGCGCGGGTCTCCGGCCGCTTGGCCTCCTCGACCCGGTAGAGGATCGCGTAGCGGTTCTGGCTGGTCAGTGTGGTGAAGAAGGCAGCGGCCCGGGGGCTGGCGTCGAGCGCGCGCCGCAGGTCGTCGGGGACGGTCGAGCCGGCCGAGCCCGCGTAGGCGGCGTCCCAGCGGCCGTCCGCCCGGGCCGCTTCGACCTCGCGGAGGCCGGCCGGGTGCATCTCGCCGGCCGCGATCAGCCGCTCGGCGGACGCACGGTTGATCTTCGACCACCGGCTGCGCTTGGTGCGCGGGGTGAACTTCTGGACGAAGTAGCGATCGTCCACGCGCTGGGCGGTGCCGTCGATCCACCCGTAGCGCAGCGCGATGTCCAGGGCCTGGTCGTGGTCGACGGACGCGCTGCCGGTGCCTTTCTTGGCGATGCGGATCCACAGTCCGCGGGTCTCGAAGTTCCCGGCGAGCCATTCGGCGAACTCGGCCTGGTCGGTGAAGGAGAGGATCGGCAGGCCGTTCTTCTCGCCGTGCTCATCGGGCATGTAGCTGAATTCCCTTGCCGGACGGATGGGTCAGGGTCAGCCGGTCCCCGTCGAGCTCGATCGTGATCTCCCCGTGGACCACGTCGTACACCGCCGACTCCACTCGCATGATGCCAGGTGCGCACATCATGTCGGTGTGGACGACCTCGCCGAAGCGGATCGTGTCGCCGGTCGTGGTGTAGTCCGCCACCGCGCCGTTGCAGCCGGTGTGGATTCTCGCCTGCCTGCCGTCGAAGGTGATCGTGGCGGTCTCGCCGGCCGGCGTGCTGCTCGCGGTCTGCCCGTCGAGGATGGTGTCGACCGTCCAGGTCGTGTTCTCGAGCGCGCGGTCCGCGCGGCGGGTGAGCACGAGCTCCGTGTCGCCGGCAGTGATCGTGAGCGTCGGGCCGTGCCGGAGCCAGGCCGGCCCGGCGCCGAGGATCCTGGCGAGCCACTCGTCCTGGGCGTGGCGTCGCGGGTCGCAGCCCATCTCGGTCACGGCGAGGTCGTCGACGCGGAGGCGGCCCGCGTCGGTCCGTACCGGGCCGCTCATCGTGTTGCAGCCTGCGGTCGCGAGCAGCCGGCCGTCGTCGGTGAAGTCGAGCGACACCTGCGTGTTCGGCACCAGCGCGTGCGGCTTGCCGGCGACGGTCACGGCGGTGGAGAGGAACACCTGTCCGCTGAGCGGCCGCTCCCCGGCCGGCGGCGTCGGCGTCCCGCACGCGGCGACGAGCAGGAGCGAGCCGATGGCCCAGGCGGGTCTCATGCGCCTTGGACGTACCGGCACGTGAGCGTCGTTGCACGCTGTGTCTCTAGACTCCGGGAGCGTGGCGGTTTGCGATCATGTCGAGGGGGTTGTCAGCAGCCCCGCCGGCCCGTTCTTCGGACCGCTCGCGCATGGCTTCGCCTGTGGGGCCCACATTCCGGTGCACGTGTCGAGCCCGTGGAACACGCTGGACGACCCGGTTCGGGACTACCAGACCGACCGGGAGGCGCTGGCCGACAGCTGGGGCGTGACGACCGCGGAGGACTGGCAACGGCAGGTCGACTACCTGTTGCAGGGCCTGAACGTCGGCATGGAGATCGACGCGGTGCTGAACGTGCGGCGCACGCTGGTGCGCCAGCATGGCGTATGGGACCTGCCGACGTGGCGGACGGCCACCGAGAACTGGGGACGCTGGCAGAAGGTCGCCGACGTCGACGAGCTGGTCGCGTCGGTGGATGTGATCACCCGCTACGAGGCGCGGTTCCAGGCGGACGGCATCCTGGCGCCGAACGGGACGGTCGACTCGGTACTCGGCTACGACTTCGGCCGCGCGGTGAACATGGCGCGCTGGGGTTACGGCGGCCGGTTCTGCGACTACCGCACGGCGGAGGCGGTGGTGCTGCGGGCGGGGGAGCTGTGCCGCCAGCAGTACACGTCGTGGGCGGACTTCAGCGCCGGGTACGCGCTGGGCCGGGTGATCCGGTTCGACAACGAGTCGTACGGGCACATGTACCTGTCGGTGCGCGGGCCACACCACCTGCTGATGACCGACCGGTCCAGTCCCTGGGCGAACATCCCGTTCTCGTAGGGTCTTGCGTCGTGGGACGACTGATCGTCATAGAGGGTCTGGACGGCGCCGGCAAACGAACGATGGCCGACGCCCTCACCGCGGCGCTCGACGCCCGCGTGGCCCGCCTGGCGTTCCCCCGCTACGGCGACTCGATCCATGCGGACCTCGTGCGCGAAGGCCTGCACGGCCGGCTGGGCGGGTTCGGTCACGAGGTCTACGGCATGGCGATGCTGTACGCGTTGGACCGCCACGCGGCCGTGCCCGCGCTCGCCGCCGCACTGGCGTCGAACGACGTCGTCCTGCTGGACCGGTACGTGGCGTCCAATGCGGCCTTCGGCGCCGCGCGGTTGCACCAGGACGCCCGGGGCGAGTTCGTCGACTGGGTGCGGGCCTTGGAGATCGACCGCCTCGGCGTCCCCGTCCCGGATGCCCACCTGCTGCTGCGAGTCCCGGTGGAAGTGGCGGCATCGCGGTCGACCCACCGCTCCCGCACGGAGTCCGGCCGCGCACTGGACACGTGGGAGTCCGACGCCCCCCTGCAGTCCCGAGTGGCGGCGGTCTACGACGGCCTGGCGAAGGACGACTGGCTGGCCCCGTGGCACGTGGTGGACGGAACGTCCACACCGGACTACAAAGCTCTCGCCTCGCTGGTGACCCAATAATCGCGCGCCTGCCCGGGTAACAACCGAACCCGTACGGATCTTCCATTCGCGCGGCCGCCCCGGGGGCCGGTTTCAACATTACCCGCGCCCACCGACAATTCCGCGCGCCGAAGCCCCACGTCGCTGACACATTCGAGTGATCCCGGTGCGAATGGACCATTCGCACCCCCGGGGTTCCCCGATGTCAACGCTACCGAACGGGACCGACAATTCAGGGCGCACCGACGAGATCGGCACCCCAGCGCTCGATCTCGGCTGAAATGTCCAGCCGCCCGATCATCGGTGAGGCGGTCATCTCCGGTGTGACCCGATCCCGTGGCACGAACCAGGAGATCTCGAACTCCAGCCCGTCCGGGTCCTTGCCGTACAACGACTTCGACACGGCGTGGTCGGACGAACCCACGAGCGCGCCCGCCGCCGTCAGACGGTCCGCGAACGCGGCCAGCTCCGGCAGCGTGTTCACCGACCACGCGAGATGGTAGAGACCGACCGTCGTCCCGGTGTTCCGAGGCGCGTTGCCGCGGACGGCGAACAAGCCGAGGTCGTGGTCGTTGTCCGATTCGGCCGCGCGCAGAAAGGCGGCGTTAGGCCGTTCGTGTACCACCTCGAAGCCCAGCACGTCCCGGTAGAAAGCCACGCTCTTCCCGACATCCCGCACGTAGAGCACGGCGTGATTGAGCCTGCGGATGCCCATCGACGCACCTCCATGGCGGGCGACCCATGGTTGACGCTTCAAGGGGTACAGCGACGGAAAGTATGCTCGCGTTACACCTCTGTCACCCGGCAGGGAGGAAACGATCAGCGGGTCCCACGCGGACAACACTCACGAAGTGCGACGATGTACACATGAAGGCACGTGTGCTGGTAGTGGACGACGACCCGGCCCTGGCTGAGATGCTGACCATCGTGCTGCGCGGCGAAGGCTTCGACACCGCGGTGGTGGCGGAAGGCAACCGGGCGCTGCCCGCGCTGCGCGAGCTGCGGCCCGACCTCGTCCTGCTCGACCTGATGTTGCCGGGCATCAACGGGATCGACGTGTGCAAGGCGATTCGCGCCGAGTCGGGTGTGCCCATCGTGATGCTGACCGCCAAGAGCGACACCGTCGACATAGTGCTCGGCCTCGAGTCGGGCGCGGACGACTACGTGGTCAAGCCGTTCAAGCCCAAGGAGCTCGTCGCGCGGGTCCGGGCGCGGCTGCGCCGCACCGACTCCGAGCCCGCCGAGATGCTCTCGATCGGGGACCTCACGATCGACGTGCCGGGGCACGAGGTGACCAGGGACGGCGTGGCCATCCAGCTCACCCCGCTGGAGTTCGACCTCCTGGTCGCGCTCGCCCGCAAACCGCGTCAGGTGTTCACCCGCGAGGTGCTCCTCGAGCAGGTCTGGGGTTACCGGCACGCCGCCGACACCCGCCTGGTGAACGTCCACGTGCAGCGGCTGCGCTCCAAGGTCGAGACCGACCCCGAGCACCCCGAGGTGGTGTTGACGGTCCGTGGCGTCGGGTACAAGGCTGGCCCGCCGTGATAGCCAGGTGAAACGGAAGTTACGGGCGGTCGTCTCAGCCGGCGCCCGCGCCGTCGACTTCTGCCGGCAGCGGGCGGCCTACTTCGGGGAGCTGTGGCGACGCTCGCTGCAGGTGCGCGTCGTCGTCAGCACGCTCGCGCTGTCCTCGGCCGTGGTCTTCGTGCTGGGCATGGTGCTCCAGAACCAGATCACCGACCGCCTGCTGGAGACCAAGGAGGAGGCCGCGATCGCGGCCACCCGCGACGCGGTCCAGGTCGCGGAGACCCAGCTCGCCGGGGTCAACCCGACCGCCGACGCCGTGCGCAACCGGCTCACCAGCGCGCTCAACCGGTTGACCAGCTCGTCGCCCAACAGCAGCACCGCGAGCTCCGCGGCCGGCGCGTTCGAGCCGGTCCTCGCCAGCGACTCGCCCGGGCTCGCGGAGTCCGGCGACAGCATCAGCGTCGGCGCCTACCACGACGTGCCGGACAGCCTGCGGCACTTCGTCCAGGCCCACGAGTTCGCCGTGCAGATCTACACGGTGGACCGGGCCTCGGGCCGCACCACGTTCCTCATCGTCGGCGCGCCGTTCGGCACCGCGAACCGGCCGATGCAGCTCTACATGCTCTTCCCGCTCACCGCCGAGCAGCACACGATCAGCGTCGTGCAGAGCACGCTGATCGTCGGCGGACTCGTGCTGCTGCTCCTGCTCGCCGGCATCGCGAACCTGGTGACGCGCCAGGTCGTCCGCCCGGTCCGCAGCGCCGCCCAGGCCGCCGCCCGGTTCGCCGGCGGCGAGCTGGACCAACGCATGCTCGTGGTCGGCGAGGACGACGTCGCCAAGCTCGCCGAGTCCTACAACCTGATGGCCGAGAGCATCCAGCGCCAGATCCGCCAGCTCGAGGAGTTCGGCACGCTGCAGCGCCGCTTCACCTCGGACGTCTCCCACGAGCTGCGCACGCCGCTGACCACGGTCCGGATGGCCGCCGACGTCCTGCACGCCTCCCGCGAGCAGTTCCCGCCCGGCCTCGCCCGCTCCACCGAGCTGCTGGTCGACGAGCTCGACCGGTTCGAGTCGCTGCTCGCCGACCTGCTGGAGATCAGCCGCCTCGACGCCGGCGTGGAGGAGCTCGTCGCCGAGCACGTCGACGTGCGGCCGATCGCCGTGCGCGCCGCCCGGTCCGTCGCCACGATCGCCCGCAACGCCGGCTGCGAGATCACCCTCGACCTGCCCGAGGAGGAGGCCACCGCGGAGGTCGACGCCCGGCGCGTCGAGCGCGTGCTGCGCAACCTGCTCGCCAACGCCGTCGACCACGGCGAGGGCCGGCCGGTCCGGCTGCGCATGGCGTTCGACGAGCACGCGCTCGCGGTAACCGTCCGGGACTACGGCATCGGCCTGCGCGCCGGCGAGGCCGACCTCGTGTTCAACCGGTTCTGGCGCGCCGACCCGTCCCGCAACCGGCACACCGGCGGCACCGGCCTCGGCCTCGCGATCAGCGTCGAGGACGCCCGGCTGCACGGCGGCGGGCTCGACGCGTGGGGCGAGCCGCGCAAGGGCGCCTGCTTCCGCCTGACCCTGCCGCGCCAGCAGGGTGTCGACTACGAGGCCAGCCCGCTCGAGCTGCCCCCGCCGGACGCCCACGTCGGCTACGCCGACGCCGTCGAGGCACCGGTCGACCACGACGTCTACCGGGTCACCGTGCCCACCGAATCCACGAACGGGGACGGCGACGGCTTACCGACCACCCCGGGACCGCCCGCGGCACCCGCGTGGGAGGAGGTCCGGTGAGACGTTCGCGCGCGCTCGTGCTGTTCCTGCTGTCGGTCCTGCTGGTCGCCGGCTGCGCGAACATCCCCGAGGTGTCCACCCCGCACGCGGTGCGCGACGACAAGGAGGAGCCCAACAGCACGGTCGACGGGCCGACGAAGGACCTCGACGCGTACGACCTGGTGCGCGAGTTCATCCACCGGTCGGGCAACCCCGAGGCCGCGTCCCTGTACCTGACCGACAAGGGCAAGCAGGGCTGGAACGGCGAGTCCGAGCCGAACATCATCCTCGACACCTTCGACACCGTGCCGCTGCGCAACCCGGGCCTCAACGAGGACCCCGGCGCCCCGTCGAGCGACGTCGAGACCGTCGTGCTCCAGGTGGCCGGCGTGGGCCGGCTGGGCCCGGACAACGCGTTCATCCCGCGGATCGAGAACCGCGAGTACCACGTCGTCGTCCGCAAGCGGAACGACGGGCAGTGGCGGATCGAAAGGCCGCCGCCCGAGATCTACGTCCCGCTGTCGGACTTCGAGGCGAGCTACCGCGCGGTGACGGTCTACTACTTCGACCCCGACCTGCGGGTCACCGTGCCCGACCTGCGATACGTGGCCGCCGAGCCGGTCAGCGGGCTGCCCGCGCGCGTCATCAACGTGCTGCTGTCCGGTCCGTCCGACGCGATGCGCAAGTCGGTGCGCTCGCCCCTGGACGGCATCGGCACGAGAACCAACGTGGTCCCCGACCCCGATGGCACGCTGGTCGTGGACCTGAAGGAGCTCGGCGACAAGTCCGCCGAGCAACGCGAACAGATCGCCACCCAGATCGTGCTCTCGCTGCAGACCGTCACGTCCAGCCGGCTGCGGCTGCGCGCCGACGGCCAGGACCTGATCCCCGGCCGCCGCGACTGGCGGCAGGGCGACCTGAAGGTCTACGACGCGCCCACCAAGCCCGACTCCGACCAGCCCGGCCTCGTCGCCGCCAACGGCCGGCTGCACTCGCTGCACGACGGCAAGCCGATCGAGGGGCCGGCCGGTGACGGCGAGCTCGAGGTCCTCAACGGCGCCCAGTCGATCGACGGCGGCCAGCTCGCCCTGGTCGTGCGGACCGACGCCGGGCCGCGGTTGCGCATCGGCCCGGTCAAGGGCCCGATGCAGGCGGTCAACCTCGAGGGACGGCGGATGACCCGGCCGACCTGGCTGCTCAGCACGACGAACGAGGTCGCGGCCAAGGAGGTCTGGACGGTCGCCGACGGCGACGTCGTACGCGTCGTGCGGATGGCCGACGGCACGTGGAAGGCGTTGCAGGTCAACGCGTCCGAGCTGACCGACTTCGGGCCGATCACGGAGCTCCGGCTGTCCCGCGACGGGACGCGGGCCGCGTTCATCGCCCGCGGCCGGCTGGGCGTGGCGTCGGTCGTGCGGGACCAGGACTCGGTGTCGCTGCGCTTCCCGCGACGGCTGCAGACGCTCAACATCGTGCAGGCTGTCGGGGTCGACTGGCTGAGCCAGGACACCCTGGTCGTGGCGACGCGGCAGGCCGCGCTGCCCGTGGCGAGCCTGTCGGTCGACGGCCTCAAGCTCGAGGTATTCGACCGGAACAACCTGCAGCTGCCGGTCAAGTCGGTCGCCGCGGCACCCGACCGGAACGTGATCGTCACCGACAGCGCGGCGGTGTCCAGCGTGCCCGGCGTCGGGCAGCTGTGGCGCCAGGTACCGCACGGCCCCGGCCCCAACGCGATCCCGTTCTACCCAGGCTGACCTGCGGTTCCGAAATTGTCAGTGGGCACTGCCATGATTCGGTCATGCGTTCGTCTCGACTGCTCGACCTGATCGTTCCCCAGCGCTGCGCCGGCTGCGCGGCACCCGGCGTCGCGTGGTGCACGTGGTGTGCCCGCACGCTGCGCGCGCCCGTGCCGGTGTCCCGGCCCGGCCTGTCGTCGGCGTATGCGCTGGCCGAATACCGGGGCGCCGCGCGGCGGGCCGTACTGGCGTACAAGGAACGCGGCCGCCGCGAGCTGGCCGCGCCGCTCGGCCGTGCCCTGGCCGCCGCCCTGCCGTCGATCCGGGCGGGGCCCGTGGTGCTCGTCCCGGCCCCGTCCCGCCCGGCGGCGGCCAGATCGCGCGGTGGCCAGCACATGGCCACCGTCGCCCGCCGCTGCGCGGACTCGTTGCCCGAGGCGACCGTCGTCCCGGCCCTGCGCCTGGACGGCCGAGCCGCGGACTCGGTTGGGCTGGACGCCAACGCCCGCGCGGCGAACCTGCTGGGCCGCCTGCGCCCGAACCCACGCCACCGCCCGCCGCGAGGCGTTCCGGCGGTGATCCTGGACGACGTGATCACCACGGGCGCCACAGCCGCGGCGTGCACGGCAGCCCTGCGCTCGATCGGCGTGCAGGTAGCCGCCGTCCTGGCCCTGACCGCCACCACCTGACCGAGGAGTGCACATGCCACCGACGGCCGCTCCTGCCCGAGGGCACGTGCACGCGGCTGACGCCGCTTCCGGCCCACCGCCGCTCGCCGCCCGCCCTACCCCGACGGAAGACCACCGGCAAGCCACCGCCGCTGCCACGGCGTGCGCGCCCTTCCGGGTGTCGGTCGGCCCGGGTTGGCCGCCGTGCCCGCCCTGTCCACCGACCAACCCACGCAAGGTCGCTTCCCACCCGACCGGAGGGACCACATCACTGCGCCGACCGAACCAACGCCGGCCGTCGATCAAACGGCCCCACCGACTCCGGCGCGTGCCGAGGTGCGCGGCGCCCGGCAGGCCTCCCCCTCGGCCCGGCGCGCGGGGCACGTGCGGCAAAACCACCGTTATCGGCGTGTGATACCGAAATGCCACCAAAGATTACCGATCAGTACACACGCGCATTCATGTTTTCCGCCGACCGATCGGGTTATCGAGTCGCGCAACCATCGGCGGAGGTGATCCGTTTCGTCATGCGGATGCGTCCGTACGAGTGAATTATGGATGGGAACCACGAGGACGAGATGATCGTTCGACGGGTATGGGCGACGGGCACGACAGCGGTGGCGGGCCGCCGCGGGATGCGACGAAGTCTCTGCGTGTGCCTGGTACGGCCAGGCGAGTGACGGCGAACCGGGTCGTCCGGATGATCATGCTCGATCGGCCGTGGCCGGGCCGCCGATGGTTGCTCTCCGTAAGCGCCACGGGCCGGTCAAGTTCGCCCGCCGAGGGGGCTTTTGCCAACGCACAAGCCAAGCTAACGTGCCCGCTATCAGCTTTCCCGGTTCGCAGGGAGGAGGCGAGGAGCCCATGACCCTGGCGCCGGAGGAGCGTTGAGGAGGGGAGTCCTCAGTCCTTCAACGGCCTGGCCGTCCGCCAAACCTGGATCCCAGTTCTAAGGCGCCGAAAGTTCGCTCACTAGCTCGCTCAGGCGAGGGAGGTCGTGTATGGACATCGTCGTTAAAGGCCGCAACGTCGAGGTGCCCGAGCACTACCGAGTGCACGTCGAGGAGAAGCTGGCCCGGCTCGAACGGTACGACCGCAAGGTGATCCGTTTCGACGTGGAGTTGTTTCACGAACCCAACCGCCGCCAGGCAAAGAACTGCCAGCGCGTGGAAATCACCGGCAAGGGCAGGGGCCCTGCCGTCCGATCCGAGGCCTGCGCGGGCGACTTCTACGCCGCGCTCGACGCCGCGGTGACCAAGCTTGAGAACCGACTTCGCAGACTGCACGACCGCCGGCGTGTGCACTACGGGCGTCGCAGCCCGTCCTCCGTCGCGGAGGCCACCGCCGCCATGCCCACCATGCCGACAGGCGGCGAGACCAACGGCCGCGCCAGCACCGCCGTACTGCCCGCCCGCACCGAGGAGCTCGAGGGCGTCCCGGCCGTACCCGTACCGCGTTGGGACGGCGCCGAGGACGAGAACCTGCCCGGTCGCGTGGTACGCGAGAAGGAACACTCCGCCCAGCCGATGAGCGTCGACCAAGCCCTCTACCAGATGGAGCTGGTCGGCCACGACTTCTACCTCTTCAACGACTCGAGCTGCGGGTTGCCCAGCGTGGTGTACCGCCGCAGAGGATTCGACTACGGCGTGATCCGGCTGGTCTGAGGCAAACCCACGGACCACTCACGGACTTGACGGGGCGACCCCGGGCCACCGCTCGGGGCGCCCCGTCCGTGTGTCGACCTGCCCATCCATCCTCGACCTCACCGGCCCGGTCGGGACAAGCCGCGACGACACCGATACGTGACCGCCTACGATGGCAGGTGACGAGGTGCCCGTGGCGGGCGCGACAATCCAGCTAGTGAGGTTGACCTGATGGTGCTGTCCCGGATACTCCGCGCCGGCGAGGGCAAGACGCTCAAGACGCTGCGCAAGACCGTGGTCGAGGTCAACGACCTCGAGAGCTCCTTCGTCGACCTGACCGACGCGCAGCTGCGCGCGAAGACCGAAGAGTTCCGCAGGCGCTACGACGAGATGCGCGAGGTCGACGAGGACGACCCGGACGCCACCGACTTCGACGCGCTCGACATGCTGCTGCCCGAGGCGTTCGCCGTGGTCCGCGAGGCTGCGAAGCGCGTGCTCGGCCAGCGCCACTTCGACGTGCAGATCATGGGCGGCGGCGCGCTGCACATGGGCAACGTGGCCGAGATGAAGACCGGTGAGGGCAAGACCCTGACCGCGGTGCTGCCCTCCTACCTCAACGCGCTGTCCGGCAACGGCGTGCACGTCGTCACCGTCAACGACTACCTGGCCAAGCGCGACGCGGAGTGGATGGGCCGCGTGCACCGCTTCCTCGGTCTCGAGGTCGGCGCGATCCTGTCGGAGATGACCACCGAGCAGCGCCGGCGCGCGTACCGGGCGGACATCACCTACGGCACGAACAACGAGTTCGGCTTCGACTACCTGCGCGACAACATGGCCGGCAGCCTCGACCAGATGGTGCAGCGCGGCCACAACTTCGCCATCGTCGACGAGGTCGACTCCATCCTCATCGACGAGGCCCGCACGCCGCTGATCATCTCCGGGCCGGCCGACCAGTCCTCGCGCTGGTACACCGAGTTCGCCCGGATCGCCCGGCGCATGTCCGGCATCGACGTCACCGCGATGACCCCGCGCGACCGCGACGCCCGCACGGCGGAGATCAACAGCAAGCACTACGAGGTCGACCGCAAGCGCCGCACGATCGGCGTCAGCGAGCGGGGCGTCCAGTTCGTCGAGGACCAGCTCGGCATCGACAACCTCTACGACGCCGCGAACACCCCGCTCGTCGGCTACCTCAACAACGCGATCAAGGCCAAGGAGCTCTTCCAGAACGACAAGGACTACCTGATCCGCAACGGCGAGGTCCTGATCGTCGACGAGTTCACCGGCCGCGTGCTGGCCGGCCGCCGCTACAGCGAGGGCATGCACCAGGCCATCGAGGCCAAGGAAGGCGTGGAGATCAAGGCGGAGAACCAGACGCTCGCCACGATCACCCTGCAGAACTACTTCCGCCTCTACACCCGCCTGTCGGGCATGACCGGTACCGCCGAGACCGAGGCGGCCGAGTTCTGGAACACCTACAAGCTGCACGTCGTGCCGATCCCGACCAACCGGCCGATGATCCGCGACGACCGCACGGACCTGATCTACAAGACCGAGGAGGCGAAGTTCGAGGCGGTCGCCGACGACATCGCCGAGCGGCACGAGGCCGGCCAGCCGGTGCTCGTCGGCACGACGAGCGTGGAGCGGTCGGAGTACCTGTCGAAGCTGCTGGTGAAGCGGCGCATCCCGCACAACGTGCTGAACGCGAAGCACCACGAGAAGGAGTCGGCGATCGTCGCCGAGGCCGGGCACCGCGGCGCCGTCACCGTCGCGACCAACATGGCCGGTCGCGGTACCGACATCATGCTCGGCGGCAACCCCGACCACCTCGCCGAGGAATCGTTGCGCGCCAAGGGTTTGGACCCGGTCGAGACCCCGCACGAGTGGACGGTCGCGCTGCCCGACGCGCTCGCCCGGGCCAAGGAGGAGGTGCGCGCGGAGGCCGAGGACGTCCGCTCGGCCGGCGGCCTGTACGTGCTCGGCACCGAGCGGCACGAGTCACGGCGCATCGACAACCAGCTGCGTGGTCGTTCCGGCCGCCAGGGCGACCCGGGCGAGTCGCGCTTCTACCTGTCGCTGGGCGACGAGCTGATGCGGCGGTTCAACGCGCAGTTCGTCGAGCGCGTGATGGTGACGATGCGGGTGCCCGACGACCAGCCGATCGAGGCGAAGATGGTCACCCGCGCGATCAAGAGTGCGCAGACCCAGGTCGAGCAGCAGAACTTCGAGACCCGCAAGAACCTCCTCAAGTACGACGAGGTGATGAACCAGCAGCGCAAGGAGATCTACGCCAACCGCATGCGCGTGCTGCAGGGCGAGAACCTGCGCGACCAGATCGACCGCATGATCGCGGACGTCATCGGCGACTACATCGAGAAGGAGACCGCGGGCGGGTACGCGGAGGACTGGGACCACCACAAGCTGTGGAGTGCGCTCAAGGAGCTGTACCCGATCTCGCTGGCGTGGGAGCAGGTCGTCGACGACGTCGAGGCACGCGGCGAGGACCTCACCGCGGAGACGCTGCTGGAGGAGGTCCTCGCCGACGCGCGGCACGCCTACGACCAGCGCGAGGCCGACGTCAACTCCAAGATCCTCGGCCCCGACGGCCGCCCGACCGGCGACGGCATGCGCCGCGTCGAGCGGTTCGTGATGCTCGATGTGCTCGACCGCAAGTGGCGCGAGCACCTGTACGAGATGGACTACCTCAAGGACGGCATCGGCCTGCGGGCGATGGCGCAGCGCGACCCGCTGATCGAGTACCAGCGCGAGGGCTTCGACATGTTCAACGCGATGCTCGATGCGCTGAAGGAGGAGTGCGTCACGCAGCTGTTCCGCGTGTCGGTCGCCGAGCCGGAGCCGCAGCAGCCGGTGCCCGCCCAGACCGGGGCCGCGCGGGTCCAGCAGGCCGCGGCGCGTGCGGCGCAGGCACAGCAGCAGCCGCGCCAGATGCCGCCGCAGAGCGAGATCCCGCCGGCCCTGCGTGGCGGTGTCCACCCACCGAACGAGCAGCAGTTCACGTACTCGGGTCCTGCCGAGGGCGGCGGCGTGCAGTCCCGAGGCAACCAGAACGGCAACGGCGCCCAGAAGCCCGGCGCGGGCGGCACCCGCCGCGAACGCCGAGCCGCCGCGCGCGACGCGCAGCGCAAGGGCAAGAAGGGCCCCCGCCGCTAGACAAGTCCGGAACGGAGCCCGGTCCCCACTCGTGGGAACCGGGCTCCGTCCCGTATAGACCCGTCCCAGACCCCCGATCGACACAACGGCCACGCACCGCAACCGCCCACCCCGAGGCGACCTGTCCACAGACGCGCCCGCACCCGCCCGAATCTCGGGGGGCGCGAGACCAGTGCGCGGGGCGGTTGCGGCCTGCGCTGCTTCCGTGTGTCACAGGAGGCGGAGCACGGCACAGTGCCAGACGTCTTCGACCCGCTCGAGGCGCGCTGCCAGGGCACATACCCGCCGCTGCTCGGTGGTGGCCGCGGCTATGTCGATCACCGCGGCTACCTCTGCCGCTGTCGCGGTCGGGTAGCAGGCACGCAGGCGGCGCAGGCGGTGCGTGCGGCCCGGCGTGGTGATGCGCAGCCTGGTCAGCAGGGCCTCGTACGCGGCGTCCGACAGCAGGCGGCGCAGCTGGCCCACGTTGCGCCGGCCCTCCAGCACCTCCAGCACCCGGACCAGCAGGCGCCACAACGCCTCCGGCGTGATCGTGGTCTCCTGCGGCTGGGCGACCAGGCGCAGCTGCGGGCCGGCGGCCGGGCGGAGGCTCGACCACCGGCGCGGGGGCAGCTCGTCCGGGGCGTGCGACGGCTCGTACTCGGGCAGCGCGCGCAGCACGGGGCCTGGCTCGTACGGGTACCGAAGTGGTGCGGTCATGCCCTACAGATCCGGCTCGCCGTGCAACCCGGACAATGACCACCCGAACGTGTCCGGCTGGACACGAAGAGTCAGCGGCGGCGGACCAGCTCAAAACACAGGACCGCGGCTGCCGAGGCGACGTTCAGCGACTCCACGCCGCCGGTCAGGGGTATCGACAGCGAACCGGTCACCGACGACCGGACCTCCGGGCTGATACCGGCCGTCTCGCCACCCAGCACGAACGCCGCCCGGGCCGGCAGCTCCGCGGTGAACAGGGACGTGCGGGCCGCGCCGTCGAGTGCGAACAACGGGAAGCCGGCCGAGCGCAGCGCCGACGCCGCCTCCCCGGCCGTGTAACAGCGCAGGACCGGCGCGTGGAACGCGACCCCCGCCGACGCCTTCACCACCAGCGGGTCCAGCGACGCCACCCCGCGCCTCGGCACCACGATCCCGGAGATCCCCGCCGCCGTCGCGGTGCGCAGGATCATCCCCACGTTCGCGGGCGTCGTGACGCCGTCCAGCAACAGGACCGACGACAGCGAGCCGGCGGCCAGCGCGTCCGACAACCGGCGCATCCGCGGGGCCACCACGTCCGCGAGCACGCCCTGGTCCTGCTTTCCGTTGCCCGCCAACACCTTCACCCGGTGCGCGCTCGCCCGCTCGACCGGCACGGACCGCGACGACGCCGCGTCCAGGATCTCCCGGGCGGCCGCGCCGCGGGCGTTGTCGGCCAGGATCACCTTGTCCACCCGCAGCTCCACGTCCGCGAGCGCCTCCAGCACCGGCTTGCGCCCGAACACCGTCACGAACCGGTCCTTGGGCGAAGAGGCGGGCGAAGAAGCGGGCGAAGAGGCGTTCACGAGATGGAGCATTCCACGTCATCCGGGCCGCGATGTGCCAGGATCCACCCGTGAGGGTGTACATACCGGCCACCGTGACCATGCTCCGCGCGCTCAACGCCAAGGGTGAGTTGGCCGCAGTCGGCGACACCGCGTTCGCCCTCACCCCCGCGCTGCGCGAGTCCTACGCCTCCGGCACCGCCGAGGAGCTGGAGTACGCCGCCATGACCGAGGCCGCCCGCGCCTCGCTGCGGCTGCTCGCCGGCGAGCTCGCCGAGGACCCCGAGCTGACGCTGCCCCGCCGCGCCGTGATCTCCGCCGACGTCGAGGACGCGACGCTGCGCCCCGACCTCGACTTCGCCGTCGTCCGCCTCGCCGGCTCCGTGCAGGTGTCGCAGGTCGCCGCCGTGCACCTGGACACCGAGGACGCCGAGCCCGCCGTCCGCGCGGCCGCCGAGGTGATCGACGCCGCCGACCTGGGCGATCCGGACGCGGAGTTCACCCTCGGCGACGCCGAGGACCACGAGCTCGCCTGGTACGCCACCGAGGAGCTGCCCTTCCTGCTGGAACTGCTCTAAGCCTCCAGCACGACCTTGCCGCTCGCCCGCCCCTCGACGAGCAGCCGCAGCCCCTCCGCCGCCTCCGACATCGGCAGCCGCGACCCGATGGTCGGCTCCAGCGAACCGCGCGCGACCAGGGCGTACACCTCCGCCAGCGCGGCGGCGAACCGGGGGCCGGACCGTACGTAGTAGAACGTCGCCCGCCGGCCCCGGCCACCGCCGAGCACGCGCGCGAGCCACCAGCCCGTGAAGCGGCGGATCGTGCCCAGGTACGGCCGCAGCCAGTGGCCCGGGTCGCGCAGGCTCGCCGCCGAGCCGTAGTTGACCAGGATGCCGCCGTCCGCGAGCAACGAGTACGAGTCGGCCAGGCTCCGCCCGCCCACGTGGTCGAACACCGCGTCGACCCCGGCCGGTGCCAGGGCGCGCACCGCGGCCGGCACCGGCCCCGCCCGGTAGTCGATCGGCTCGGCGCCCAGCGCGCGCACGACGTCGTGCTTCGCCGCCGAGGCCGTGCCGAGCACCCGGGCGCCGGCCAGCACGGCCAGCCGGACGAGCAGCGACCCCACCCCGCCCGCGGCGCCGTGGACCAGGACGGTCTGGCCCGGCCGCACCCGCACCACGTCGTGCACCATCTGCCACGCGGTCACGCCGTTCATCACCACGGCCGCCGCCACGCCCGGATCGAGCGACTCGGGCACCGGCACCACGTGGGACGCCGGCACGACGACGTGGGTCCGCCACGCCCCTGTACGGGTCATCGCCGCCACTCGCGAACCGACCCGCACGCCACGTACGCCCGGGCCCACCGCCGACACGACGCCGACCAGGTCGTAGCCCGGCACGAACGGGAACCGGGGCTGGCGCGGGTAGCGCCGGCGCAGCATCTGCACCTCGGCGAAGCTCACCCCGCTGGCCTCGACCCGCACCCGGACCTCGCCCTTGCCGGGTTCCGGCCCGTCGCCGGACGTCACCCGCAGCATCTCCGGGCCACCCTCGCCCGTCAGCACGATCTCCATGATGTGACTCCCTCTCACTGGAGTTATAACTTCTAACAACGATTAGAAGCTGTTAGAGTCGCCGTGTCAAGGAGGGTGACATGGACCGCAGGGAGCAGTACCGCGAGCAGACCCGCCAGGAGGCCAAGCGGATCGCGCTCGAGCAGCTGGCCGCGCACGGCCTCGCCGGCATCTCGGTCAACGCGATCGGCAAGCGGATGGGCATCACCGGCCCCGCGCTGTACCGGTACTTCGCGAACCGCGACGCCCTGCTGACCGAGCTGATCTCGGACGGCTACCACGACCTGGCAGACACCGTCGAGGCCGCGCTCGCCAGGGCCAGGAACGGCAGGCTGCGCGCCGCGGCCACCGCGATCCGCGACTGGGCCAGGGCGGAGCCGCACCGCTACCTGCTGCTGTTCGGCACGCCCGTGCCCGGCTACGAGGCGCCCGAGCACACGCTCGCCGCCGCCAGCCGGACGATGGCCGCGCTGCTCTCCGCCGCCGGCCCGGACACGGCGAAGCCCCGCCGCTCGGCGCTCTACCGGCAGGTCACCGCCTGGGGCGAGCGCATGGGCTACGGCGAGCTGAGCCCGCGGCAGCTGCACTGGGGGCTGACGGTCTGGAGCCGGCTGCACGGCGTCATCAGCCTCGAGATCACCAACCAGTTCGCCTTGAGCGGGGTCGACCCCGAGCTGCTGTTCAAGGCCGAGGTCGACGCACTGGCAGGCTGGTGGACACCGGAGTCGTGACAGGATGGCGGAAGCCGCCGGTCACGAGCCGGCCCGAGACCAAACCAGGGAGGCGAGCCACAACATGGACGCCATTTCGTCCGTGCCCGTGCCGGTCAACGAGCCGATCCACGCCTACGCGCCGGGCAGCCCCGAGCGCGAGTCGCTGCAACGCCGGATCGCCGAGCTGGAGGGCGAGCGGCACGAGTTGACCATGACGATCGGCGGCGAGCGGCGGATGGCCGGCGGCGACCCGATCGACGTGGTCCAGCCGCACGACCACGCGCACGTCCTCGGCGTCTCCGCGCAGGCCACCGCCAAGGACGTGGCCGACGCGGTCAGCGCCGCCAAGCTCGCCGCGCCGGCGTGGCGCGACCTGCCCTTCGACGAGCGGGCCGCGGTCCTGCTGCGTGCCGCCGAGCTGCTGTCGGGCCCGTGGCGGGACACGCTGAACGCGGCGACGATCCTCGGCCAGTCGAAGTCGGTGCAGCAGGCGGAGATCGACAGTGCCTGCGAGCTGATCGACTTCTGGCGCTACAACGTCAGCTACGCGCGCCGGATCCTCGAGGAGCAGCCGTTCTCGGCGGCCGGCGGGTGGAACCGCTTCGACCACCGGCCGCTGGACGGGTTCGTCACCGCGATCACGCCGTTCAACTTCACCGCGATCGCCGGCAACCTGCCGACCGCGCCCGCGCTGATGGGCAACACGGTCGTCTGGAAGCCCTCGCCGACCCAGCAGCTGGCCGCGTACTACACGATGCGCCTGCTCGAGGCCGCCGGCCTGCCGCCGGGCGTGATCAACATGGTGACGGGCGACGGCGCCGCGGTCAGCGAGGTCGCACTGGCCGACCAGGATTTCGCCGGGCTGCATTTCACCGGCTCCACCAAGACCTTCAGGTACCTGTGGCGCTCGATGGCCGAGCGGCTGGACACCTACCGGTCCTACCCGCGGATCGTCGGCGAGACCGGCGGCAAGGACTTCGTCGTCGCGCACCGCTCGGCCGACCCCGCCGCGGTCGCGACCGGCCTCGTCCGGGGCGCCTTCGAGTACCAGGGCCAGAAGTGCTCGGCCGCCTCGCGTGCCTACATCTCCCGCTCGCTGTGGGAGTCGGGCCTGCGCGAGCAGCTGGTCGACGTCACGAAGTCGCTGTCGTTCGGCGACGTCACCGACTTCTCCCACTTCGGCGGCGCGGTGATCGACAACCGGGCGTTCGCCAAGCACAAGGGCGTGCTGGAGATGGCCGCGAGCACCTCGACGCTCGAGGTGCTGGCCGGCGGGAGCTGCGACGACTCGGTCGGCTACTTCGTCCAGCCGACGA
This sequence comes from Actinophytocola sp., assembly GCF_036555685.1. GTDB lineage: Bacteria > Actinomycetota > Actinomycetes > Mycobacteriales > Pseudonocardiaceae > Actinophytocola. The sequence continues at coordinate 18,613 of NZ_DATBKY010000160.1, forward strand.
TCCTGCTCGGCAGCGACCCGATGAACGACGTGTTCACCACCGAATGGTTCGGCCCGATCCTCGCGGTCCACGTGTTCGACGACGCCGAGTACGCGAAGGTCCTGGAGCTGGTCGACAGCTCCACGCCGTACGCGCTGACCGGCGCCGTGTTCGCCACGGACCGCGCCGCGATCGAGGAGGCACACCGCGCGCTGCGCTTCGCGGCCGGCAACTTCTACGTCAACGACAAGCCGACCGGCGCCGTCGTGAGCCAGCAGCCGTTCGGCGGCAGCCGCGGCTCGGGCACCAACGACAAGGCCGGCTCGATCTACAACCTGCAGCGCTGGGTGAGCCCGCGGTCGGTCAAGGAGACGTTCGTCCCGCCGACCGACCACGGCTACCCGCACATGGGCTGACGCGCGCAGACGGGCCCGGCCGTGGCGGCCGGGCCCGTCGCCGTGTTCAGTACACGCACCGCTGCTTGCTGAACTTCAGCTCGGGCGTGCGGGGCCCGCCCGGGTGGGCCTTGCCGGCGAACATGTCCTGCACGAACGCCCGTACGGGTACGAGCGGGATCACGGTTCCGCCTCTTCCGGTGTCCATCGGCATGTCCAGGCCGGCGTCGACCTCGATGAACCGGACGCCCTTGGCGGTCGCGATTCGTTCGGCGAGGCCGAGGACGTCCAGCTCCCCGTCCGTGCGCAGGTGCTTGCCGAGCACGTCGAGCACCGCTTCGGGGTCGGCGTCGCCGGCCTTGCTCGCGAGGCCGGTCAGGAACGCCTCCTGCCGTTGGACGAAGTAGGGATACGGGACCGTGTCGTCGTCGCGGTACGGCCGGACGTCGTCCTTCTGCCGGATGAACGGGAGGACCTTCGCACCCGTGATGGTGTGCGTGCCGGCCGGGAACGACACCCCGGAGTCGGGGTCCTTCGTCGCCTTCCGCAGGCACACCGGCACGCCGCCGACCGCGGCGGCCAGGTCGCCGAACGCGTCCAGGTCCAGTGCCGCGTAGTGCTCGACACGGACGCCGGTGAGCTTGGCGACGTCCTGGAGCAGGCGGTCGGGGCCGAAGGCGCGGTACACCTCGTTCAGCGCGTACGTGGAACCGTCCCCTCTCGGCATGATGTCCGGCAGCGAGACCACCGAGGCGGTGCCGTCGCCGTCGAGGTGGGCGAGCATGAGCAGCTCGGTCTTCTTCGACCTGTCCAGCCCCAGCAGCAGCACGTCCTGGTCCTGCGGACCGGCCGCGGGGGTGTTGCGGTGCAGCAACGTCGGCACCGCGACCGCGGCGAGCGCGACGGCGACGACCGCGACGGTCGCCGCGACCAGGGCCGTGCGGCGCCGTGGCGGACGGGCGCGCGAGAGCTCGGCCAGGATCGCCCGGGAGTCCGGGGCCTGGTCGGCCTCGGCGGCGAACGCCTCCCGGATCAGCTGTCCTGTTCGGCCGGTCGTGTCGCCGGTCGTGTCGCCGGTCATGTCATGGCCTCCTTGAGCGAGGGGGACTCGTCGGTGCGCAGGGTCGCGAGCGCGCGGGAGATGTGGCTGCGCACCGTGGCGGCCTTGCAGCCGAGCAGGTCGGCGATCTCCGCGTCGGTGCAGTCCTCGTAGTAGCGCAGCAGGATCGCGGCCCGTTGCTTGCGTGGCAGCCGCGCGATCCGGTGGCGCATCGCGTCGCGCTCGGCGTGCGCGTTGGCCGGGTCGGCGACGGGGGTGCCGAGGGCGTCGAGGGTGCCGTGCGTCGAGGCGACCGTGCGAGCCGCGCGGCGTCTGCGCCACGACAGGTACTCGTTGGTGATCATCCGCTTGACGTATGCCTCGGGCGCCTGCATCGACTCGATGCGCGCCCAGCGGTGCTGCGCGCGCAGCAGGACGTCCTGCACGACATCCTGCGCGAGATGGGCGTCGCAGGTCAGCGCGGTGGCATAGCGCAGCAGACGATCGAGCCGATCGGTCACGAACGCCTCGAAGCGGTCCCGCACCGGAGCTCCCTTCGTCGGGGACAGGTGACCGTAGAACGTCGCGAACCAGGCGATTTGTTGAGTGCGACAACCTCGCCGGCGGATTTGGTGTCTTTATCACTGGACGCAGCGGCAGCCGGTGAGGTGCTGCCGCGCTCTTCTGGGAGGGTGGATGATCCACGACCGAGCCCGCGCACGTGTCGCGGGCTTACTCGCCGTGGCGACCGCCGCCGCGGGCACGCTGGTGCTCGGCGGATCGGCCGCGGCGTCGGGGGCGGGGGCACCGGGGGCATCGAGCAGACCGGCGGCCGCGAGCAGGACGGTCACGCTGCTGACCGGGGACCGCGTGACGCTGGCCGGCTCGCGCGTCGTAGTGCGGGGGGCGAAGGGACGCGAGCACGTCAGGTTCCTCAACAGCACCGACGAGCACGGCGACGTGCACGTCGTGCCGCAGGACGTCGCCCCGCGACTGGCGGCCGGCAAGCTCGACCCGCGGCTGTTCGACGTCACCGAGCTCGTCCGGGACGGCTATGACGACGCCAGGCGCAGGGACCTGCCGCTGATCGTCGACTACGCGGGCGCGACCCCGCGCGCGGCAGGCGCGGAGGTGACGCGGAACCTGCCGGCCGTCTCCGCGGTCGCGGTCCGCGCGGACAAGAGCACCCTGTTCTGGGCGGGTGCCGGCGCCTCGGCCCGCAAGATCTGGCTCGACGGCCCGGTCCGCGCGAGCCTGGACCACAGCGTGCCGCAGATCGGCGCGCCCGAGGCGTGGGCGGCCGGGTACACCGGCAAGGGCGCGACGGTCGCGGTGCTCGACACCGGCATCGACGCGAGCCACCCGGACCTGGCCGACGCGGTCGCCGGCGCGAAGGACTTCACCGGCAGCGAGACCGGCACCGACGACTACTTCGGCCACGGCACGCACGTCGCGTCGATCATCACCGGCAGCGGCGCGAAGTCCGGCGGCAGGTACAAGGGCGTCGCGCCGGATGCCAAGCTGCTCAACGGAAAGGTGCTCGACGACTTCGGCGGCGGCCAGGAGTCGGGGATCATCGCGGGCATGGAGTGGGCCGCGAACAGCGGCGCCGACGTGATCAACATGAGCCTCGGCAGCCCGTTCCCCAGCGACGGCACCGACCCCATGTCGCAGGCCGTGAACCGGCTGACCCAGCAGACCGGCGCCCTGTTCGTGATCGCGGCCGGCAACTCGGGCGGCGAGGAGACGATCGGCAGCCCCGCGGCCGCCGACGCCGCGCTGACCGTCGGCGCGGTCGACGACGAGGACAGGCTCGCCGACTTCTCCAGCGCGGGCCCGCGCCTCGGCGACGGCGCGATCAAGCCGGACCTCACCGCCCCGGGCGTGGACATCGTGGCGGCGCGGGCCGCGCACGCACAGCCGATCGGCGAGCCCGCCGAGGACGGCTACATGTCGCTCTCGGGCACCTCGATGGCCACGCCGCACGTGGCCGGCGCGGCCGCGATCGTCGCCGGCGAGCACCCGGACTGGACCGCGGCGCAGCTCAAGTCAACGCTGATGGCGACCGCGAAGCCGACCGACGGCACGGTGTTCCAGCAGGGAGCCGGCCGGGTGGACGTCGCCGCGGCGGTGCGCGGCACGGTCGCCACCGTGCCGGCGAGCGTCTCCGCCGGGGTCGCGCAGTGGCCGCACGACGACGACCAGCCGATCGCGAAGACGCTCGCCTACACCAACGCGGGCGCCGAGCCGGTGACGCTGGACGTCGCGAGCGAGATGACCGGACCGGGCGGCGCCGCACCGGCCGGCATGTTCACCGTGTCGCCGAGCCGGGTCACCGTGCCGGCCGGCGGGCGCGCGGAGGTCACGCTCACCATCGACACCCGCGTCGCCGCGCCGGACGGTGTCTACACCGGCTCGCTGACCGCGACCGGCGGTGCGGTCCCGGTGCACACGCCGGTCGCGGTGACCCGCGAGGTGGAGAGCTACGACGTGACGGTCAGGTCGCTGGACCACGACGGCAAGCCGACGCCGGAGTACTCGTTCCGGTTCGTCGACATCGACCACCCGAAGGCGTACTTCCCCTACGACGAGTCCGGCACGGTCGTCGCGCGACTGCCCAAGGGACGGTTCTACTTCGAGGAGTTCGTGCAGACGGCGCGGGGGGACGACGACTGGCTGCTGACGCAGTACGTCGAGCCGGACTACGTCGTCGACCGCGACGCGGAGATCGTGGTCGACGCGCGGGACGGCAAGCGGCCCGGGTTCACCGTGGACGAGCCGGACGCCGCGCTGGGCAGGGCGGTGCTCTCGTTCGGCCTGTCGACGCCGTGGGGCGGGACCGGCGTGACGATGGTCATGTCGAACTTCGACGGGCTGTACGTGACGCCCTCGAAGACGTCGTCGGACGCGTTCACGTTCCAGGTGGAGGGTGAGCTCGCCGAGCCCGACGGTTCGGCGGGGCAGTACAGCTTCTACGGCAGCCCGTACCTGTACCACCTGCGCTGGCACCAGGACGGTTCCGTGCCGGCCGGACTCACGCGGACCGTGCACGACCGGCAGCTCGGGAAGGCGATCACCGACCACGCGGCGGCCGTGCCCGGGGTGCTCGGCGTCCGGGACCAGTTCCTGACGAACAAGCTGCCCTTCCGGCTCACGGAGTTCTACACGCCGGGCGAGAAGTGGTACGACGACTTCATGGAGGCCGCGGATCCGAACGACTTCCCGGCCACCGTGCTGACGACGGCCACCGGGCAGACGTACCGGAAGGGGAAGGTCGCCCATCAGCAGTGGAACCACGCGGTGCTCGGCCCGGCGTTCCCGGTGTTCGACGGCTACCCGGACCGCTACGCCGCCCGCCTCGGCGACGAGGTCCAGGTCGACCTGCCGCTGCGCGCGGACCAGTCGCCGGCACACGACGGCTGGGACGTGACCGCGCAGGGCACGACCGAACTGCTGCGTGACGGGCAGCCGGTGGGCTCGAGCGACTACCCGGGCCTCGGCGAGTTCACCCTGCCGCCGGAGCCGGCCACGTACACCCTGCGCACGTCGGGCACGGCACCCGGCAGCGGGCTGTCTACTTCGGTCAGTGCGGAGTGGACGTTCCGGTCCGCACACGTCGACGGCGCGGCGCCGGCACCGCTGCCGCTGCTGGCGGTCCGGTTCGCGCCGAAGCTGGACTCGTCGAACGCGGCCCCGGCGGGCCGGTTCCGCTTCCCGGTGTACGTGCAGCGCAACGGTTCCGCGAGGCCGGGGCGGCTCCATGAGCCACGGGTGGAGGTCTCGTACGACGACGGGAAGACGTGGTCCGCGGTCCGGCTGACCCGCCACGACGGTGGGTGGCTGGCCTCGGTCGACCACCCGGCGGGCACGTCGTTCGTCTCGTTGCGGGGTTCGGTAGCGGATCGGGACGGGAACTCGGTGACGCAGACGGTGATCCGTGCGTATGCGGTGAAGTAGGGGGACGCCGTGGGGCGGGCCGCCGGTCGGTCTGGCCCCACGGCTCGGTCCCACGGCTGGGGTCGGCGGCTCGTCCCGACGGCTGAGCCGGCGGCGTTCGACCACAGGTCTCAGGCGTTCGCGCCGAGCTTGTCGGTGGTCGTCGCCAGGCTGGATCTCGGGGGTCGGAGGCCGCCTCGGCCGCGGTGATCGTCCGCACAGGACAACGCCCCCGCCTCGGCGGGGGCGTTGTCTCGTCCGTCAGCGGGTGCCGGGGAACTCGCCCACCTGGTCCGCCGGAGGCGCCTGGATGTCGACCGGCTCGCCCCACTTCGTGTAGTCCACCTGGACCTTCACCGGGACCGCCTTGCCGCTCGTCGGGTCCGCCGTCGGCATGTCGATGATCATCCGCACCGGGAGGCCGTCGGCGTTGGTCCACAGGTCTACCGGGAAGTCCTTCAGGCCCGACTTGATCGCTTGCTGCATCGCCTGCTTCAGCGTCGGGTCGTCCTGGGTGTCGGCCAGCTTCTGGACGTCCACGTTGATCTTGTAGTGCGTCGTCTGCTCGCCGTTCAGGTCTTCCTTGGCCGACGACTCGATCGTGCCGGACTCCTTGAACTGTTCCAGCGCCAGGCGCGGGTCCGCGTTCTGGCGCATCTGGTCGGTCAGGCTGCCGAGCGCCTGCGCCATCGGGTTGCTCTTGTCCTTGGAGTCGATCTTGATCCACGGCTTGTCGCCGGGGGACAGGCCCTGTGGCAGCTTCATGTAGAAGACGCCGTCGAGCAGGACCACCGCCATCTTGCCCATGCCCCCGGCGTCCATGTCCATCGAGATGGCCGGGTCCGAGCCGTCGAGCTTCATGTCGCCCTCGCCCTTGACCTGCATCTCGCCGGCGCCACCGGTGAACACCATGTGCGCGGTGCTGGACTCCGCGGTCCGGTCACCCACCTGCTTGGCGAGCGCCACGAGGTTGGTGGCCGCCTCGTTCGCGTCGGCGCCCGTCGCGCTACCCTCGGTCGTGCCGCCGCACGCGGCCAGCGACACGGTCAGCGCGAGCGCCGATCCCAACGCCGCGATCCTGCGCATGCCTGCTCCCCTCGGATTGGCTCGTTCCGCCGACGAGCCTAACGTTCACACGTTCATGTCGGTCAGTCGTGTCGGTCAGTCACCGTACTCGTCGAGGCGGGCCCGTGAGGCCAGAAGCCGGCGAAGGGAAGCGAGTCTGCCCGAAGAGGCAAGGCCCTCCCCGACCACGACGTCCAGCATGCAGTCCGGGTCCTCCGGCGGTCCGAGGTGACCGCACCCGGACGGGCACTCCTCCGCCGGCTCCACGAACTCCTCGAACGCCGCCACGATGTCGTCCGGCTCCACGTGCGCCAGGCCGAAGGACCGGATGCCCGGGGTGTCGACCACCCAGCCGCCGCCGGGCAGCGGCAGCGCGACCGCGGTCGTCGACGTGTGCCGGCCCTTGCCGACCGCGCTCACGTCCCCGGTGGCACGCATGGCATCCGGCACCAGCTTGTTGACCAAAGTGGACTTTCCGACGCCGGAATGCCCCACCAGCGCGGAAACCTGGCCGGTCAGCCGTGCGCGCACCTCGTCCGGCTCGCGGTCGCTGCGGGTCACCAGGGTCGGCAGAGCCAGGTCCGCGTACGCGGCGATCACGTCGTCCGGGCTCGCCAGGTCCGACTTCGTCAGGCACAGCACCGGATGCAGCCCGCCGGCGTACGCGGCGACGATGCAGCGGTCGATGAATCCCGTGCGGGGCGGCGGATCCGCGAGCGAGCACACGATCAGCAGCTGCTGCGCGTTCGCCACCACGACCCGCTCGTACGGGTCGTTGTCGTCGGCCGTGCGGCGCAGCACCGACGAGCGGTCGGCCACCCGCACGACCCGCGCGAGCGTGTCCGGCCGGCCGGACGTGTCGCCGACGAGGTCGACGAGGTCGCCGACGACGATCGGGGTCCGGCCCAGCTCGCGGGCCCGCATGGCGACGATCAGCTGGTCCGGCTTGCCGTCCAGCGCGCAGGTCCAGCGGCCGCGGTCCACGCCGACGACCATCGCCGCGCGGGCGTCCGCGTGCTCGGGGCGGCGCTTCGTGCGTGGCCGGCTGCCCTTCCCCGGCCGCACGCGGACGTCGGACTCGTCGAGCCGGTTCCAGTCCGACCGCCGCCGGCCGGTCACGAGCTGGCGCCGTCCAGCATCGACTGCCACATGGCCGCAAAGTCGGGCAGCGTCTTGGCCGTGGTGGCGATGTCGTCCACCTCGACACCGTCCACGACCAGGCCGACGATCGCGCCCGCGGTGGCCATCCGGTGGTCGGCGTAGGCGTGCCAGGTGCCGCTCCGCAGCGGCGACGGGTCGATCGCCAGGCCGTCCTCGGTCTCGTGCGCGGCGCCGCCCAGCCCGTTGATCTCCGTGACCAGCGCCGCCAGCCGGTCGGTCTCGTGGCCGCGCAGGTGCGCGATGCCCCGCAGCACCGACGGGCCGTCCGCGAGTGCCGCCAGCGCGGCCACGGTCGGCGTCAGCTCTCCCACGTCGTGCAGGTCGATGTCCACTCCGGACAGACGAGCGGGGCCGGTCGCGGTCAGGCCCGCGGCGGACCGGGTCACCACGCAGCCCATGCGCTCGAGGATGTCGCCGATCGCGTCGCCCGGCTGGGTGGTCTCGGCCGGCCAGCCGGGCACCGTGACCGTGCCGCCCGTGACCGCGGCCGCGGCCAGGAACGGGGTGGCGTTGGACAGGTCCGGCTCGACCCGCCAGTCGCGCGCGGCGAGCGGACCGTGCTCGACGCGCCAGGTGTTCGGCGTCGCGTCGTCGACCGTGACACCGGTCTCGCGCAGCATCCGCACGGTCATGTCGATGTGCGGCAGCGAGGGGACCGGCTTGCCGTCGTGGTGGACGGTCAGGCCGGCCTCGTAGCGGGCGCCGGCGAGCAGCAGGCCCGAGACGAACTGGGACGACGCCGACGCGTCGATCGTCACCGCGCCGCCTGGCAGGCTGCCCTTGCCGTGCAGGGTGAACGGCAGCGCGTCGCCCTCGATCGACGCACCGAGCGCGCGCAGCGCGTCCAGCACGGTCGACATGGGCCGCTCGCGGGCTCGTGGGTCGCCGTCGAAGCGGATCTCGCCGTCGGCGAGCGCGGCGGCGGGCGGCACGAACCGCATCACGGTGCCGGCGAGCCCGCAGTCCACCGCCGCGGGCCCGGTCAGCCCGGCGTGCGGCTCGACCGTCACGCCGTCACCGGCTCCGTCGTCGCTGACGGTCATCGGCACGCCCAGCGCCCGCAGCGCGGCGATCATCAGGTCGGTGTCCCGGCTGCGCAGGGCACCGGTCAGCGTCCCGCCGCCCTCGCTCAGCGCGGCCAGCAGCAGCGCCCGGTTCGTGATCGACTTCGAGCCCGGAACGGCCACGGTGGCCCGCACGGGCTGGGTCGCGACGGGCGCCTGCCACTGGTTCATGCGTCGATGATCCCGCATGCCGCCCCTTGCGGTGCACACTGTCGGTGCGACGTGCCACGATTCGGCACGTCGGCGCGAACGGAGGTGGTTGACGTGTGCGGGAGGTACGCCGCGGCGAAGGATCCGGCCACGCTGGCCGCGGAGTTCGACGCGTACGACGCGACCGAGGACCATGCGCCGCCGGCCGATCACAACGTGGCACCCACGAAGGACGTGGTCGCGGTGGTGCAGCGGCACCCGCGCGACGACGACGGCAAGGCCGATGACAGCCGCACCGAGCGCAGCCTGCGGGTCATGCGCTGGGGGCTCATCCCGGCTTGGGCGAAGGACCGCTCGATCGGGGCGCGGATGATCAACGCGCGGTCGGAGTCGGCGGCGACGTCGAACGCGTTCAAGACCTCGCTCGCCAAGCGGCGCTGCCTGCTGCCCGCGGACGGCTGGTTCGAGTGGAAGAAGGAAGGCGGCCACAAGCAGCCGTTCTTCATGACCCGCCCGGACGGCCGGAGCCTCGCGCTCGCCGGCCTGTGGACCGTGTGGCGCGACCCGAAGGAAAAGGACGGTCCGCCAGTGGTCAGCACGGCCGTCCTGACGACGGCGGCCCAGGGCCAGCTGGCCGACATCCACGAGCGGATGCCGCTGATCATGACCCCGCAGCGCTGGGCGGCGTGGCTCGACCCGGACGCGGAGGAGGTCGACGGCCTGCTCGAGCCGTCCCTGGAGCTGATCGAGGAGCTCGAGCTGCGCCCGGTGTCGAGCAAGGTCAACAACGTCCGCAACAACGGGCCCGAGCTCGTCGCCCGCGAGGAACCGGCCGCGGAACTGGACGACCCGAAGCTGTTCTAGAGACGAAGGACGCGCATGACATCGCCCGAACCGCGTGGCCGCCAACCGCACCCAAGGGGAACGGGACGCAACCCAGCCACAGGTACGTGCCGAGCTGGACGGCGTCAACCCATGGTGAGGGCTAATTCCGGGGAGGCGGGCTCGGCGGCGGGCTGGGAGGTGGGCTCGGCGGCATGATCATGGAGATCGACACCCCGCACGGCACGGCCCGTGCCGAGCTGCACTGCGCGCCCGAGGCGAGGGCCGGCCTGCTGCTCGGGCACGGCGCGGGCGGGGGTGTCGGCGCCCCCGATCTGGTCGCGGCCAGCCGGGGGGCGCGGGCCGCGGGCGTGGACGTCGCGCTGGTCGAGCAGCCCTACCGGGTGGCCGGCCGCCGCGCGCCGGCGCCGGCCCACCAGCTCGACACGGCCTGGCTCGCGGTCGCCGACCGGCTCGCCGGGGAGTGGTTCCACGACCTGCCGCTCGTGTTCGGCGGGCGGTCGTCAGGTGCGCGGGTGGCCTGCCGGACGTCGGCCGACGGGGAGGCCGTCGGCGTGCTCTGCCTCGCGTTCCCCGTCCACCCGCCGGGCAAGCCGGACAAGAGCCGGATGCCCGAGCTGGACGGCGTGACCGTGCCCACGCTGGTGGTCCAGGGGGAGTCCGACCCGTTCGGCATGCCGGGCCCGGCGCCGCACCGCGAGATCATGGTGCTACCCGGTGACCACTCGCTGCGGCGCGAAGCCACGACGCTGTCGCGGACCGTCGAGGAGTGGCTGGACCGGATCCTGCGCCCGCTCGACTGAGCAGGCCGGCGGGAATGCGGCGCCGACCGGGGGCGTTCCGTCTCACGTGTTGACCTCAAGCCGCCGGGTACCCTCGTCCCTGTCCCGTGAACTTCCTGGCACGGGATGGTTCCAACTCGAAGGGAGCACGGTGCCGAGCACCGAGACCCACGCCGACGCGTCGGTCGAGACCGAGGAGCAGCGGGCAGAGCGGTTCGAGCGGGACGCCATGCCGTTGCTGGACCAGCTGTACTCGGCCGCCCTGCGGATGACCCGCAACCCCGCCGACGCCGAGGACCTCGTTCAGGAGACCTACCTGAAGGCCTACGCCGCGTTCGAGTCCTTCTCCAAGGGCACGAACCTCAAGGCCTGGCTGTACCGGATCCTGACCAACACCTACATCAACGGCTACCGCAAGCGGCAGCGCCAGCCGCAGCAGTCGCCGACCGAGGAGATCACCGACTGGCAGCTCGCCCAGGCGGAGAGCCATACCTCGTCCGGGCTGCGCTCGGCCGAGATCGAGGCCCTGGACCGGCTGCCGGACAGCGACGTCAAGGAAGCCCTGCAGCAGCTGCCGGAGGACTTCCGGCTCGCCGTGTACCTCGCCGACGTCGAGGGGTTCGCATACAAGGAGATCGCGGAGATAATGCACACGCCGATCGGCACGGTGATGTCCCGACTGCACCGTGGCCGCCGGCAGCTTCGTGACCTGCTGGCCGGGGTCGCGCGGGAACGCGGGTTCCTGCGTACGACCGAGCAAGAGGTGACCGGATCGTGAGCTGCGGCAAACCACATGAGACCGACTGCTCCGAAGTGCTGGCGGAGGTCTGGCTCTTCCTCGATCACGAGTGCGACGGCCAGCGCCGCGAGCTGCTGCAGAAGCACCTGGAAGAGTGCAGCCCGTGCCTCGAGCAGTTCGGCATCGAGGAGCATCTGAAGGTGCTGCTGGCCCGCAAGTGCGGCGGTGAGCACGCGCCGGAGGCGCTGAAGCAGCGGCTCCGCGAGAAGATCCGGAAGACGGTGGTGGTCGAGCAGACCATCGTGACCGTGCAGGATGGAACCGACGCGCCGTAACCGCGGCGGGCGCCTGCACGGAAGGTAGGCCTACCGGCTTGTCCACGCTTTCCGACCTGCTCGCCGAGCACACGAAGCTCTCCGGTGGCGAGGTGGACCACCTGCAGATGGTGGTCGCCGAGTGGCAGCTGCTCTCGGACCTGTCCTTCGCCGACCTGCTCATGTGGGTGCCGATCGGCGAGCCGCCCACGCCCGGCTCGACCGACGTCGAGTACCTCTGCGTCGCGCAGGCCCGCGCCACGACCGCGCCGACCGCGCACCCCGAGGACGTCGTCGGCAGCACGACGACGGCCGCCGACCACCCGCAGCTGCGCCGCGCGATGACCGAGCAGCGGATCTGCCGCGAGGAGGATCCGCGCTGGCACCAGGGCGTACCGGTGCGCCGCGAGACGATCCCCGTGACCTACGACGACCGCGTGATCGCGGTGCTCTCCCGGGAGACCGACATCGCGGTCCCGCGGGTGCCGAGCTCGCTGGAGATCGCCTACCTGGGCATCGCGGCGGACCTGTGCCAGATGGTCGCGGACGGCAGCTTCCCCACCTCGGAGCCGGCCGCGGACGTGCACACGAGCCCGCGCGTCGGTGACGGCCTCGTGCGGCTCGACAACACCGGCACGGTCGTGTTCGCGTCGCCGAACGCGCAGTCGGCGTACCACCGCATGGGCCACCCCGCGGAGCTGGTCGGCGTGCGGCTGGCGCCGTTGACGCGCGGGCTGATCGCGGATCCGTTCGACGCCACGGAGATCGCGCAGCGGATTCTGGCCGCACTGGACGGTCAGCCGAGCATGCGCGCGGAGGCCGAGTCCCACCGCGGCGCGGCCGTGCTGTTCCGTGCGTTGCCGCTTCGTCCTGATGGCAAGGCGGCGGGCGCGCTGGTCCTGGTCCGCGACGTCACCGAGGTCCGCCGGCGCGACCGCGCGCTGATGTCGAAGGACGCGACGATCCGCGAGATCCACCACCGGGTCAAGAACAACCTGCAGACCGTGGCGGCGTTGCTGCGCCTGCAATCCCGGCGTACGGCGAGCGAGGAGGCCCGCGCGGCGCTGGGCGAGTCGGTCCGCCGCGTGGCCGCGATCGCGATGGTCCACGAGGCACTGTCGACTTCGGTCGACGAGCGGGTGGACCTGAACTCGCTGGTGGACAAGGTGATCCCGGTCGTCGGCGACGTGGCGGTGGCGGAGAACCACGTGCGGGTGCGGCGGACCGGTCAGTTCGGCGTGGTCGCGGCCGAGGTGGCGACCCCGCTGGTGATGGTGCTGACCGAGCTCGTGCAGAACGCGGTCGAGCACGCGTACCCGCCCGGAGTCTCCGGCGACGTAACGGTTTCCGCCGAGCGCACGGCCCGGTGGCTCGACGTCGTCGTCACCGACGACGGGCGCGGGCTGCCGAAGGGTTTCTCGCTGGAACGGTCGAACGGCCTGGGGCTGCAGATCGTGCGGACCCTGGTGGAGTCGGAGCTGCGCGGGTCGCTTTCCATGAAGCGGCGCGATCGCGGAGGGACCGAGGCCGTGCTTCGGGTGCCGTTGTCGCACCGCCGCTGACCTGCTCGCGGAAACACGAAGGCCCGGTCTCCCATCCGGGAACCGGGCCTTGTGGCGTCTTCAGAGATCAGGCGTTGCTGCGCGTCGCCGTGCGAGCGCTGCGCCGCTTGAGCGCACGTCGCTCGTCCTCGCTCATCCCGCCCCACACGCCTGCGTCCTGGCCGCTCTGCAGCGCCCAGGTCAGGCAGTTGGAAGCGACGGTGCAGCGGTGGCAAACGGCCTTCGCCTGGGCAACCTGCAATATGGCAGGACCGCTGGTCCCCACGGGGAAGAACAGCTCAGGGTCCTCGTCACGGCAGGCCGCGCGGTGGCGCCAGTCCATTTCTACTTGCTCCTCGCTTGGGCGCGTTCCGATGCGCCTCTGTCGTCAACCGGTCGTTGGGGTGCTTGTGAATGCTTTCACGAACCAGCCATATGTCAAGAGTCCTTCATCAGCCAGTGCGTGAACTCACCCGAAAGATCGACGTCAGAGCGTTGTCAATGCGTTGCGTAACAATCGGGTCACAGCTACGTCTCGTGGTTCACCACTGGGGATCGAGCTGGTTTCGACTACCCGAGGGGCTACCCGACGACGACGAGGGCATGCCTGACCGACGAGATTTTCACGCAGGTCCGGTCGCCGATGAGGTCGCCGTCGCACTGCACGCGGACCGGGTCGGGGCTTGTGATCGTCAGCATCGGGACGTCGTCACGGCGGTAGAGCTTGCCGCCCTTCTGTTCACCCGTGCGGCTGATCGCCTGACGGAGGTGCCGGAGCACCGTGGGTAGACGCAGGCTGTGCAACGCGAAGATGCCGAGATCGGTGTCGAAACCGCAGCCGCGGTTGAGGTGGATCGCGCGCGTGCCGAGGTAGGTCCACGGGTCGGTGTTGGACACGAAGACCAGGCGCAGCCCCGAAACCGGCTCCTCGCCGGGAATCTGGACCGTCAACTGTGGCCTGCCGTGGGCCGGCTTGAGGTACTGCGTGACCGCGACCCGCGTGTACAGCGCCGGGCTTGCCTTCTTGCCGCGCTTGCGGTCGACCTCGGCGACGACGTCCGCGTCCCAGCCGACGCCGGCGCTGAACGTGAACCAGCGCGCGGGTTCCGGGCCGTCCGAGTCGACCCGGCCGAGGTTGACCCGCCGCTGCCGGCCGTCCAGCAGCGCGTGCAGCAGCTGGTGCGTCGCGTCGACCGGGTCGCGCGGCAGGCCGAGCGCGCGGGCGAACACGTTGGCCGAGCCGCCCGGCACGATCCCGAGCATCGGCAGCGCGCCCCGCCGCCCGCTGGCCAGCAGCCCGTTGACCACCTCGTTCACCGTGCCGTCGCCGCCGTGCGCGACGACGAGGTCTGCCCCGTCGATCACCGCCTGCGTCGCCGCCGCCATCGCGTGCCCGCGGTAGTCGGTCTCCAGGACCTCGAGCTTGACCTCGCTGGCCAGCGCGTGGGCCAGCACGTCGCGGCCGGCCGCCGTGGTCGCCGTCGCCTTCGGGTTCACCACGAGGACTGCGCGCATAACCGCAGCGTAGGCGAGTTCACCCCGGATGGCGGACTACGATCCATGCCGAACCCTGCCGACGAGCCGTGAAGGACCGCCGCGTGCGCATCGCCTCCGCCGCCCCGCCGACCATCCGCGGCGCCGCGATTCTCGTGGGCCTGCAGGGACTCGCGGGCGTCGCGTTCGCCGTGGCGCTGCTCGTGCGGGCGATCGGCGGCGCGTCCACGGCCGGCAACAACATCTACGGCGAGGCGGGCTACTTCGCGGTGCTCGGCGGCGCCGTGGTCGGCGTCGGGGTGGCGCTTTTCCTCGGCAAGCACTGGGCACGCAGCCCGGCAGTGGTCGTGGAACTGCTGCTGCTCGGTGTCGCTTGGTATGCGGCTGGCCCATCCGGGCGCCCCGAGATCGGGGTACCGGTCGGCGTGCTGTGCGCGGTCGTGCTGTACCTGCTGTTCGCCTCGAAGTCCCGGGAATGGTCGATGGGTCTGGACGAGAAGGACGCCGATCAAACCGGACACTGAGCCGGAAACCGCATTCCCAACTAACGGCGGGTAGTGGATCAACCTCGAACGGGTGACCCTGGTGGGGTTCCTTTTCCCTGCTCCCACGGTGAGCGGCCGTGGGTACGAGGTGGTTTCGAATGCGTCTTGTTCGTGTCGGGGCGGCTCTGGTGGGCGCGGCGGCTGTCGTGCTGGGCATCACGATGGCGACTGGCGGTGCGTCCGCCGACCAGTCGGGTGGTGGCAAGATCGAGCCGAAAATCATCGACGGACGGCTCGCGGACAACGCTCCGTGGGCGGCTCGCCTGTTCGTGAACGGCCAGGAGAACTGCTCGGCGACGATCATCGCGCCGACATGGATCCTGACCGCGCAGCACTGCGTGGCGAGCCAGGGCACCTACACCTTCCACATCGGCAGCCTGGACCAGACCCAGGGCGAGAGCGCGACCGGTGTGAACATCCAGACCCACCCGTCGGCCGACCTCGCGCTCGTCGAGCTCGACCACGCGGTGAACGCGACATACTCGCCGCTCGGCAACCCGGACGCGGTGTCTGTCGGCCAGACCGTGCAGGTCTACGGCTGGGGCGCCACGTGCACCGACCGGCCCGAGATCGAATGCCAGTCGCAGATGCTGAAGGTCGCCGACGTCGGCGTGACCGACACGGCGTGCTCGGACTACATCGGCGGCACCGCGGTGTGCGCGAACCGGATCGACGGCATCACCGCCGGCGGCGACTCCGGCGGCCCGATGTTCGCGACCGCGCCGGACGGCTCGTACGTCCAGGTCGGCGTGGCCTCGACGAGCGACCGCCAGACCTTCACCGCGTACGGCAACGTCACGCAGTACCGCGACTGGATCGCCAGCGTCGCCGGCGTCTGATCGCCTGTCGCAGAGCCCGAACGCCGCGTCCGGTATCCCGGGCGCGGCGTTCGCCCTGCGGGGGCCGTTGCCGATCGCGGCGAATTCGAAATCACGGGCCGGAACGGCGAAGTCCCGCCAGTTCGGCAGGACTCCGCCGCCGGCAATTAACCTGTTTCAGTGATTTCCATCACCGACGGCTGCATCAGCTGGTGTAGGGATTGAGCCGGAAATCCGTCTTGCAGATGTCGGTGGCGTTCGGACGCATAACGCACACCTCGACGCCGGCCTTCTTGATGTTCTTGCTGCCGTTGAAGCCGAGCCCGCTGACCGGTCCCCAGCCGGCGCCGTCGCAGGTGGGCTCGTCGTCGCGGTGCCAGGTGCCGTACCCGCTCGTGCCGTCCATGTAGATCGCGATCGCTCTGCCGTGCACGTCGTAGTTGTCCCCGGGGCACGTGTCGTTGACCACGAAGTTGTTGTAGGTCAACGTCTGCCTGCCGGTGAAGTGCAGGTCGGCGTGCGCGCTGCCGCCGCTCTCGGTGCCCGCCACGCTCGTCGCCTTGGCGTAGACGTGCCCGTCGTCCGCCGACGCGACGGCGGTGCTCGCCAGCCCGGCCGCGGTGACGGCGGCGGCGACCACCAGGATCTCGCGGATTTTCCGCATGTATTTTCTCCCGTGTCAAGGTTTTTGTCTATGACGCGCGCTGCAGCGGCGACCGGGACGGAAATGATCACACGGTGGTGGAACCAATTCCCGCCCAGGCCGACGGAGACTGTATATGCGCCGGCGCAGGGCGGTATCACCCGCACGGGTAGTAACGAATTCCGAGGATCCGACGACTGAGTCCGGGGAGGTCTACCGATTTGAATTATCGAAAGCGTCGCGCTAAAGGGATTCGCCGCGGGCCCCGCCGAGCCGGCTCAGCGCCTCGTCGGTGACGCGGTACACGGTCCACTCGTCCATGGCGACCGCGCCCAGGGCCTTGTAGAAGCCGATCGCCGGCTCGTTCCAGTCCAGGACCCACCACTCCAGCCGCGAGTAGCCGCGCGCCACGCACTCCTCCGCGAGCGCGGTCAGCAGCGCCTTGCCGAGCCCGCCGCCGCGGGCGGTCGGGCGCACGTACAGGTCCTCCAGGTAGATCCCGTGCACACCGCGCCACGTCGAGAAGTTCAGGAACCACAACGCACAGCCGACGACCTCACCGTCCACTTCGGCGACGTGACCGAACAGCGCGGGCGAGGGGCCGAACAGCGCCTCGTGCAGCTGCGCGGCGGTCAGGTGGCACTCGGCGGGTGCGCGCTCGTACTCGGCCAGCTCGTACACCAACCCGACCACCGCGTCCACGTCGGACTCGCGGACGCGGCGTACCCGTGGATCCGGCATGCAGACCTCCTCTGCGCCTTGGGTGCCGTCTTCAGTCCAGCGCCGGCGGCACGTTCAGCCGCTTGACCTGAGGGGTGCCGCGCTCGTCGCCGAGAACCGTGATGGCCGCCGCCTCGAGTCCGAAGTGGACGCCGGCGTGCGGGTCGAGGGCGAGCCAGGTCGCCACCAGGACGCGGCTGAAATGCCCGTGCCCCACCAGGATCACGTCGCCGTCGGAAAGCGCCGCGCGCACCCGCTCGATCACCCGGGCGGCCCGGGCGCCGACCTGCTCGGCCGTCTCGCCGCCGGGCGACGGGTGCGTCCAGATGGTCCAGCCCGGCACGGTCTCCCGGATCTGCGGCGTGGACATGCCCTCGTAGTCGCCGTAGTCCCACTCCGCGAGGTCCTCGGTGACCAGCCCGACGGTCAGGCCGGCCAGCTCGGCCGTGCGCAGGGCGCGCGTGCGCGGGCTGCTCGCGACCAGCGCGGGCGGCTCGCCACCGCGCATCGCACCCAGCAGGCGCCCGGCGTCCCCGGCGCGGTGCTCGCCGGTCGGGGTCAGCGGCAGGTCGGTCGTGCTCGTGTGCCGGCCGTCGCGGGACCACTCGGTCTCGCCGTGCCGCAACAGGTACACCGCGGTCATCGGGCCTCCCGCCGGTTGTTACTGACTGGTAGCTTAGTGGGGTGACGAACACTCTGGCCATGTGGCGACGGCTGGCCGGCCGGCCGCTCGGCAAGCGGCTGTTCTCGGCGGCCGTGGTGGCCCGCGCACCGTACTTCGGCACGATCCTGCCGACCGTCGAGACGATGGTGCCCGGCCGGTGCGAGGTACGCGCGCCGAAATGGTGGGGCGTGCACAACCACATCGGGACGTTCCACGCGATCGCCGCGTGCAACCTCGCGGAGATCACGATGGGCATGCTCGCGGAGGCGACCGTGCCGTCGAGCCACCGCTGGATTCCCAAGGCGATGACGGTCGAGTACCTGGCCAAGGCGACGACGAGCCTGCGGGCCACGGCCGCCCTCGACGCGCTGCCCGAGTTCGGCGACGAGCCGGTCGAGGTGACCGTGCCGGTGTCCGTGCGCGACGCCGCCGACAAGGAGGTCGTGCACGCGGCCATCACTATCTGGGTGACTAGGAAGAACGCGGCGCGTACATGATCACGGCGACGCCGGCGAGGCAGATCGCGGCTCCGACGTAGTCCCACCGGTCCGGCCGGAACCTGTCCACGACGACGCCCCACGCGAGCGAGCCGGCGACGAAGACGCCGCCGTACGCCGCGAGGATGCGGCCGAAGTGCGGGTCCGGCTGAAAGGTGGCGACGAACCCGTAGGCACCGAGCGCGAGCACGCCGGCGGCGATCCACCAGAGGCCGCGGTCCTCGCGCCAGCCCTGCCAGACGAGCCAAGCGCCGCCGATCTCCGCGAGCGCGGCCAGGACGAAGAGAACGAGCGAGCGGACGACGCTCATGTCGCGGGCAGCGGCAGCGGGCAGCCCGGGGTGGCGGCGCAGGTCTCGAGGTCGTCGCACCCGGCGGCGACGGCGGCCCGCAGCGTGTCGCGGATGACCATGAGGTCGGCGATCTTCGCCTCGACCTCCGCCAGCTTCGCCTCGGCTCGCGTGCCGAGCCGGCCGACGTCGAGCAGCTCGGCCACCTCGTCGAGCGTGAAGCCGAGCCGCTGGGCCGCCTTGATCGTCCGCAGCGCGCTGACCGTGGCCACCGGGTAGTCGCGGTGCCCGCCGAGCGTGCGGTCGGGCTCGGGGAGCAGGCCGCGGCGCTCGTAGTAGCGCAGCGTCTGCGGGTGGACCCCGGCCGCGGCGGCCACCTGCCCGCTGCGCATCAGGACGCCCGCCGCTCGATCGCGTCGAGGACGTCCTCGTGGTCGGCCTCGACATCGAGCTCGAGCCGCCCGTTCGCGGCGGTCAGCGTGAACGTGAAGAACGAGCAGCAGCCGGTCTCCCTCATGACGAGCCCGGCCGCGGTGGCGGCCACCTCGGGGGTGGGCTCGAGCGTGAGCGTCAGCCGCCGGCGGGCGGGCCGCGCGTGGCCGCGGACCGACCGCGCGAAGAGCGCGTCGAACTCGGCGACTCGGAGCGGCTGCTCGGCGGTGGGGAGCGTGCAGGCGGGTGGTACCCAGGTCATGGAGCCACGGTAAGCCCGTACCCGGGTACCGGATGCAAGGACGTGTCGGACCGAGCGGCTACGGTTCGCGGCATGAGAGCTTCCGGAACGTTCGAGGTCACGGCGTTCACGCCGACCTCGGTGGAGCCCGACGTGGCGACCGCGCTGCCCGTCGGCGTGGCCACGATCGAGAAGCGGTACGCGGGCGAGGTGGCGGGCCGGTCGGCGACGCTGTTCACGTCGGCGTTCGACCAGGCCGCCGGCGTGGGCACGTACGTGGCGATGGAGTCGTTCGAGGGCTCGGTCGCGGGCCGCGCGGGCGCGTTCAACTTCGTCCACTCGGCGACGACCACGGGCACGACGCGGGAGAGCGAGTTCTTCACGATCGTCCCGTCCTCGGGCACGGGCGAGCTCGCGGGCATCACGGGCACCGGCGCCATGACCGTCGAGGAGGACGGCACGCACCGGATCTCGTTCGACTACGAACTCTGAACGGCGGGGCCGCCGGACCCCCGAGCGAACTGGAATTCGTCTGAGACGGGTATCTCGATGCGCCAACGCCGCACCGGGTTGAAGCAGGTACGCCGAGGTGGGCGCCCGTGACGATCGACCGCCACTGCCACCTCGCGCAGGTGGTGAGTGTGCATGTGCGGTGGCAGCTGCATGTGCACTCTGGGTAGTCACAACGCATCCAGCTTTTACCCGTTTGACCGCTGACACTTGATCCACGACAAGGTTTGTTGGAGGAAGAGATGTACCGGTGCGAGGAGACCGACATGTAGCGGGAAGGAGGCCGATGGTGAGCCAGGTCCAGAAGAGTGGCCGTCTCCAGGTGGTCGTGGACGCGGACCTGCAGGACGTCTGGCGCGTGGTCACGGACGTCACGAGGATCGGTGAGTGGAGCCACGAGTGCCGCTCGGCGCGATGGTTGGGCGGGGCCCGCGCACCCGTCCCGGGTGCACGATTCCGTGGCCGCAACCGGGCGGGATGGCTGCGCTGGAACCGGACGGCCGAGGTCGTTGCCGTCGAGGAGCCCCGCGAGCTGGTCTGGCGGACGATCCCCACATGGCTCTTCCCCGACAGCACGGAATGGCGGATCCAGCTCGCGGCCACCGCGCAGGGGACGGCGATCACCCAGTCGTTCACCGTGCTCCACGCGCCCTGGTTGGTCGACCGGCTCTACGCCCTGGTGGTCCCGGCCCACCGGAACCGGAACGCGCGGCTGACCGCCGACCTCGATCGGCTCGGTGCCGCGGCTCGCCGGGGAGCCCGGACGTGAAGTGACGGCTGGCGCGCGGGGAAGCATCGGCGTTCGTTGCCTTGGCGACGTCGTCCAATGAGGACCGGCCCGCGCCGCCCGTGGGCCGCTGGACACCGCCGGACAACGAGAAACGACGCCCCCAGCGGAACATGTTGCCGCTGGTGAGCGCCGTTTTCGGGGTCTCGAACTCAGCCCTGCTTGGTCTCCCAGAAGATCTTGTCGATCTCGGCGATGTAGTCGAGGAGCTGCTGGCCGGTGGACGGGTCCATGGAGCCCTTGGTGCCGGTCGCACCCGCGGCCTTCGTGGCCTTGTTGAACAGCTCGTGCAGCTGCGGGTACTTCTCGAAGTGCGGCGGCTTGAAGTAGTCGGTCCACAGGACCCACAGGTGATGCTTCACGAGCTCGCTGCGCTGCTCGGCGATGAGGATCGCGCGCGTGCGGTACTCCGGGTCCTCGTTGTCCTGGTACTTCTGCTGGATGGCCTTCACGGACTCGGCCTCGATGCGGGCCTGCGCCGGGTCGTACACGCCGCAGGGGAGGTCGCAGTGCGCGGTGGCCTCCAGGCGTGGGCCGAGAATGCGCGACAGGAGTCGCATCTTTCCTCCTGAACGGGTTGACGCTTCGACAGCCCGGACACTACTCCCGGCATGCGGTCCGGACACGACGGAGGTGATCGATCTGAACCCGCTGGGACGGCTGCCCTACCGGCGGATCCGCGTGCGCGGACCGTCCATGGCGCCGACCCTCCGGGACGGCGACGTCGTGCTTGCGCGGCGCGGTGAAAGAGCGCGAGCGGGCGACGTCGTCGTGGTCACGTGGGCCGGCCGGCCGGGGCAGCTGTCGATCAAGCGCGCGGTGCGGCCGGACGGGGACGGGTGGTTCGTCGTGGGCGACAACGAGATCGCCTCGACCGACTCGCGAGAGCTGGGGCCGGCCACCGTGCACGGCGTGGTGCGCCGGCGGATCTGGCCGCTACGCCGTGCGTAGCCGCTGGTAGTACGCCTGGCAGTCGGCGTAGCCGGGCAGCAGGCCGGCCGACTCGGCCGCCGCGAGCGACGGGGCCGCGCGGTCCTTCGCCGACAGGACGACCTCGATGTCCGACGGCCAGGGCAGGCCCAGCGCCGGATCCAGCGGGTCCACGCCGTGCTCGCGGCCGGGGTTGTACCCGGTGGAGCACAGGTAGGAGATGACCGAGTCGTCCTCGAGCGCCATCATGCCGTGCGCCAGGCCCTCGGGCACGTACACCGCGCGGAACTCGACCGGATCGAGCCGCACCGCGTCCCAGGCGCCGAACGTGGGCGAGCCGACCCGGACGTCGACGACGACGTCGAGCAGCGCGCCCTGCGGGCAGTACACGTACTTCGCCTGTCCCGGCGGCACGTCCGCGAAGTGCAGCCCGCGGATGACCCCGCGACGTGACCTGCTGTGGTTCGTCTGCGCGAGCCGCAGCGGGTGGCCGACGGCCTTGAGGAACGGCTCCTCCTCGAACGGGCAGGCGAACACCCCGCGGTCGTCGGGGAACACCCGTGGCGTGAACTCGAACGCGCCCGGTACCGCCAGCTCGCGCACCTCCATGTGACGCACAGTACTGGCCCCGCCCACGGGCCTCGCCCGGCGCACCTGTCACAATGTGAGACACCGCAGCGTCCGCGGTTGCCCGCCAACCATCGGCGGGTGGCCGACCGGCCGGCAACGTTTCCGACCGCCGACAGCACCCGATCGGCGCTCGATCACGCCGAGATCCCGCGGGGCTACCTTCTGCTATCCCCGCTTCGGCCCGTTGGAGGGACGCAATGACCACCGTGAATGATCCGTTCGTGCAGTCCGAGCTGGGCGTGCCGGTCACCGACGACGAGATCTTCCGCGCTCACGAAGGCGGGAAGCTCGACGTCGCGGTCACCCGGCCGATCGCGGACCCGCGGACGCTGTCGATCGTGTACACGCCGGGTGTCGCCAAGGTCAGCCGCGCGATCGCCGAGGACGCCTCGCTCGCGCAGAAGTACACCTGGACCAACCGCCTCGTCGCCGTGGTCAGCGACGGCACGGCGGTGCTCGGCCTCGGCGACATCGGCCCGCGCGGTGCCCTGCCGGTCATGGAGGGCAAGTCCGCCCTGTTCAAGACGTTCGGCGGGCTCAACTCGATCCCGCTGGTGCTGGACACGACGGACGTCGACGAGATCGTCGAGACGCTGGTCCGGCTGCGCCCGTCGTTCGGCGCGGTGAACCTCGAGGACGTGGCCGCGCCGCGCTGCTTCGAGCTCGAGCGCCGCTTGATCGAGGCCCTGGACTGCCCGGTCATGCACGACGACCAGCACGGTACGGCGATCATCCTGCTGGCCGCCCTGCGCGGCGCGAACGCCGTGCTCGACCGGCCGATCGGCGACGAGCGGATCGTCATCGCGGGCGCCGGCGCGTCCGGCATCGCGTGCGCGAACTTCCTGCTCTCCGCGGGTGCCGGCGACGTGATCGTGCTCGACTCGCGCGGCATCATCCACTCCGGCCGCGAGGGGCTGAACCCGGTCAAGGCCGAGCTCGCCACCCGGACCAACAAGACCGGCCTGCGTGGCGGCGTCGCCGAGGCCCTGAACGGCGCGGACGTGTTCGTCGGGCTCTCCGGCTCGACCGTGCCGGAGGAGCTGATCGCGACGATGGCGCCGGAGTCGATCGTGTTCGCGCTGTCGAACCCCGACCCGGAGATCCACCCCGACGTGGCCCGCCGGCATGCCGCGATCGTGGCCACCGGACGCAGCGACTTCCCCAACCAGATCAACAACTCCCTGGCCTTCCCCGGCGTCTTCCGCGGTGCCCTGGACGCGGGTGCGCGGCGCATCACCGAGCGCATGAAGATGGCCGCGGCCGAGGCCATCGCCGCGGTCGCGGCCGAGGATCTGGCGCCCGACCACATCGTGCCGAGCGGGGTCGACCCGAGGGTCGCGCCCGAGGTCGCCGCGGCTGTGGCTCAGGCGGCCAGGGAGGACGGGGTAGCCTAAGCACCGGCGGGAAGATCGGCGACTTCGCCCGACCCGCCGGCATGCGGGCGAGAGGATGGCGTGGTGGCCGAGCATGTCTTGCGTGCCGGCATGCCCCGCAGCGGGGTACAGGCCGGGGAGTTAGCCGTGCCCGCGCTCGCCACCCAGTCGCAACCCGCCCCGCTGATCGACCGCGTCATCACCGACGCGACCGGCAGCTTTCCGCTCGCCGACGTCGAGGATCTCGCCCGCCTCGGGGTCTGGAGCGTCGACCTGCGGGCCGGCACGATGTACCTCTCCGAGGGGCTGCGCGAGCTGTGCGGGCTACCCCCGGACTGCACGGTCGACCAGGTCCTGGAGAGCGTCCACGCCGACGACCAGGAGGCCCTCGACGCGTTCCGCGCGCGCCTCTGCGAACCCGACGGGTCGCCCCTCGAGCTCGAGGTGCGCAGCAAGGACGGCGAGCGCACGTTCGAGGTCCGTGGCCGGCCCGAGATCGACAACGCCGGCGAGGTCGTGCGCATCCTCGGCATCGTCCACGACGTCAGCCCGTACCGGGAGTTCGAGCGCCGGGCGAGCCAGGATCGCCGGCTGTTCGGCGACGCGCAACAGGTGGCCCGTTTGGGCACTTGGGAGTGGAATACGGCAACCGGCGAATGTATCTGGTCGTCGATGCTGTACGAGCTCTTCGGCGTCGAGCCCGGCACGCCCATCTCGTACACCGAGTACCTCACGTTCGTACACCCCGAGGACCGCGGCTGGGTCGACGAGCGGTGGCGTGAGCTCGCCACCGGCGGCCGGCCCGTCGAGGCCGAGCACCGGGTGATCCTGCCGGACGGCGCGACCCGCGTGTTCCGCTGCCGTGGCGCCGCCCTGGACCGCGGCGGCACCGTCATGATCGGCACCGCGCAGGACGTCACCGAGCAGCGGTCCACCGAGACCCGGATGATGCGCTCGAGCCAGCGGTTCAGCGACCTGGTCGCGATCGCGCCGGTCGGCATCGGCCTGTTCGACGAGTCCGAGCGGCTGGTCGACGCCAACGACGCGCTCTGCCGGCTGCTGGAGCTCGACCTCGAGCGGCTGCGGGGCACGACCGCCACCCAGCTGACCCACCCGTCCGACCGCGGCAAGCCGCTGCTGACCAGGCACGACACCGCCCGGTACGGCGCGGTCACCGCGGACCTGCGGGCCGGCCAGCGGGTGCTGATCACCTCGTCGGGCAAGACGCTGTACTGCGAGCTCGGGGTCACCGAGTCCGTGGCCGACGACGGCCGGCGGTTCTGGCTCGTGGTGTTCTCCGACGTCACCGACCGCAGGCGGGCCGCCGAGCGGCTGCGCTACCAGGCCACGCACGACGAGCTGACCGGGCTGCCCGGCCGCGCCGCGGTCAACGAGCTGCTCGGCCGGCTGCTGGGCGGGGCGGACGCGGACCGCGTCGCGCTGCTGTGGTGCGACGTCGACAACTTCAAGCGGGTCAACGACTCGCTGGGCCACGAGGTCGGCGACGAGCTGATCATCGCGCTGGCCCGAAGACTCGAGCGCGGGCTCCCGCCGTCGTGCACGCCGGCCCGCATGTCCGGCGACGAGTACGTCGTCATCTGCTCGGACGTGCAGGAGGCCGGCGGGGTGGAGGCGCTGGCCAACCGGGTGGCGCGGCTGCTGCGGACCGCGGTGCCCGTCCGCGGCCAGCTGCTCCGGGTGTCCGCGACGATCGGCGCGGCCGTGCCGAGCGCGCACGACACGTCCGCCGCGGACCTGCTGCGCTTCGCCGACGCGGCCATGTTCAGCGCGAAGCGGCAGGGTGCCGGCCGGGTGTCGATCGCCAACGCCGAGCTGATCAAGAACGCGAACAGCCAGATGCTGCTCGAGGGCCAGCTGCGCGACGCGATCGCCAACGACGGCCTCGTGCTGCACTACCAGCCGGTGGTCAGCCCGGACGGCACGGTGCTGTCGGCCGAGGCGCTGGTGCGCTGGCCGCACCCGGAGCGCGGGATGCTGGGCCCGGGCGAGTTCCTGCCGGTCGCCGAGCAGGGCGACATGCTGCGCGAGCTGGATCGCTGGGTGCTGCGGACCGCGTTGTGCGAAGCCGCGAAGTGGCCGGTGCTGGCCGGCGGCGTGCTGGGTGGCGGGCCCGGTGTCGCGGTCAACCTCGCCGGGCTGGTGCCGGGCGACCCGGAGTTCGTGGAGATCGTGTCCGCCGCGGTCGCGGAGTCCGGCATCGAGTGGGACCGGGTCGTGCTGGAGCTGGTGGAGACCAGCCTGATCGACCTGCCGTCGCGTACCCGCGAGACGATGGCCGAGCTGGCCGACCGCGGGGTGCGGTTCGCCGTCGACGACTTCGGCACCGGCTACTCCTCGCTCGCCCGGCTCAAGGAGCTGCCGGCGCAGATCATCAAGATCGACCGCGCGTTCGTGAACGGCGTGGCCACGCAGGCGGCCGACTTCGCCGTCGTCCGCGCACTGGTCGACATGGCCCGCGCGATGGGCCGCTCGTGCGTGGCCGAAGGCGTGGAGAACGACTCCCAGTTCCACGTCCTGCGCAGCTTCGGCATCGAGGCCTACCAGGGCTGGCTGCTGTCCAGGCCGATCGCGGCCGCCGACTTCCGCGAGCTGCTGGGCCGCGGCCCGCTCGACATCCCCACCGGCGCCTGAAAACCGCTGGTGCGCGCGGTTAGTCTGGAAACATGACGACCTTCCGGACCATGATGCCCCGCTTCCGGGGCTGCTGAGTCGTCGTCATTTCCTTGCCAGGCCCGCGAATCGGGGCCTCGGCACGGCATCGGAGCCCCGTGGGAGGTTTCGATGTTGCTGACCACCACCATCCCGTACGTCAACGCCCGCCCGCACATCGGTTTCCTGCTCGAGCTCGTGCAGGCCGACGTACTCGCCCGGCACCACCGGCGGCGTGGCGAGCCGGTGCGGCTGCAGACCGGCACCGACGACAACTCGCTCAAGAACGTCCTGGCGGCGCAGGCCGCGGGCGTCGAGGTGCGTGAGTTCGTCGACCGCAACGCCGCCGCGTTCGTCGCGCTGCACGAGCCGTACTCGCTGAGCTTCGACGACGTGCTGCGCACCAGCAGCGACCCGCGGCATCGAGCCGGCGTCGAGCGGCTGTGGCACGCCTGCGCGCACGACCTCTACCGCAAGCACTACGAGGGCAGCTACTGCGTGGGCTGCGAGCAGTTCTACCCCGCCGCCGAGCTCGTCGGCGGCCGCTGCCCGGAGCACGGCGTGCCACCCGAGCGGGTCGCCGAGGAGAACTGGTTCTTCCGCCTCTCGCGCTACGCCGACCCGCTGCGCGCGGCGATCGAGGAGGGCCGGCTGCGTATCCACCCCGCCCAGCGGCGCAACGAGGTCCTGGCCTTCCTCGCCGGCGGGCTCGAGGACATCTCCGTCTCGCGGGACACCGCCCGGGCCCGTGGCTGGGGCATTCCGGTGCCGGGCGACCCGGACCAGGTGATCTACGTGTGGTGGGACGCCCTCGGCAACTACGTGACCGCGCCGGGCGAGGCGGCCTGGCGCGCCGCGGACAAGCGGATCCACCTGCTCGGCAAGGGCGTGCTGCGCTTCCACGCCGTCTACTGGCCCGCGGCGCTGCTCTCCGCAGGCCTGCCGCTGCCGACCGACATCGCCGTGCACGACTACCTGACCGTCGACGGCCGCAAGATCAGCAAGTCCGGGCCCGCCACCGCCGACCCCGGCGAGCTCGCCACGCGGTTCGGCGCGGACGCCGTGCGCTGGTGGCTGCTGCGCGACGTGCCACGGGTGGGCGACACCGACTTCACGGTCGAGCGGCTGGTCGGGCGCGCGAACGACGAGCTGGTCAACGGCATCGGCAACCTCGTGCACCGGGTCACCTCGATGGTCCACCGCTACCGCGACGGTGTCGTGCCCGAGGGCGGCGAGGACCTGCCGTTCGACCACGACGGGGTCGACGATGCCTTGGCCGCGTACGACTTCCGTCAGGCGTCCGGCGTGGTGTGGGCGTTCGTCACGCGGGCCAACCGGTACGTGAGCCAGGCCCGGCCGTGGGCGCTCGACGACGAACAGGCGCGCGACGGCGTCCTCGCCACGCTGGTCCGGGCCTGCCGCGCGCTCGCGGACGAGCTCGCGCCGTTCCTCCCGGCGACCGCCGCGCGCATCGGCGAGCGGTGCACGCCGGTCGCCGGACGGCTGCCGGTTCCGGCCAGATTGTTCGAGCGTTTCGACTTGGCAACGACTGGGCCATCCGGGCTAGTCTGACTAGGCCGAGCGTGCGTGTCAGATTCTGGAACGGCCTGCCGTTGTCGGAGCTACCGGCTAAGGTCATGCGACCTGCGGCCGGAAGGTGGCCGTTCCGACCTGAGGAGCCTCGAGGGTGATCGAGTTCCAGGCCGTGACCAAGCAGTACCCCGATGGCACCGTCGCGGTCGACAGTCTCGACATCACGGTGGAGGACGGACAGATCACCGTGTTCGTCGGGCCCTCCGGATGCGGCAAGACGACGTCCCTTCGGATGATCAACCGGATGATCGACCCGACCGGTGGCTCGATCCTGTTGGACGGCAAGGACATTCGCGAGTCCGACCCGCCGTTGTTGCGGCGTGGCATCGGCTACGTCATCCAGCACGCCGGGCTCTTCCCGCACCGCACGGTCCTCGACAACGTGGCCACGGTCCCGCTGCTCACCGGCACGAGCAAGCGCGACGCCCGCAAGAAGGCGGCCGAGCTGCTCGAGCTGGTCGGCCTGGACGCCGGGTTCGCCAAGCGTTACCCGGCGCAGCTCTCCGGCGGCCAGCAGCAGCGCGTCGGCGTCGCGCGGGCGCTCGCGGCCGACCCGCCGGTGCTGCTGATGGACGAGCCGTTCAGCGCGGTCGACCCGATCGTCCGCGATGACCTGCAGCAGCAGCTGCTGCGTCTGCAGTCCGAACTGGACAAGACGATCGTGTTCGTCACGCACGACATCGACGAGGCCATCAAGCTCGGCGACAAGGTCGCGGTCTTCCGGGTGGGCGGCCGGCTCGCGCAGTACGACACGCCGTCGGCGCTGCTGGCCAAGCCGGCCGACGAGTTCGTGTCCTCGTTCGTGGGGCGCGACCGCGGCTACCGCGCGCTCGGCTTCCTCACCGCGAGCGGGGTTCCGGTCGGTCCTCTTGCGACGGTCAAGGTGGGCGAGCCGCGCGGCACGACGGAAGGCTGGACGGTCGCGGTCGACGCGGACAACAAGCCGCTCGGCTGGGTCTCCCCGGACGCCGCGGAGGAGGGCACGGTGTCGGCCGACGGGCTGGTATCCGGCGGTTCGCTGTTCGAAGTGGACTCCACGACCAGCGGTACGGCGGGCTCGCTGCGCAACGCGCTCGACTCGGCCCTGAGCTCGCCGGCCGCGGTGGGCATCGCGGTCGACAAGGAGGGGGCGGTGGTCGGCGGCGTCACCGCGGACAAGGTCCTGGCCGCGCTCGCCGAGGCGCGCCGGTCCGGTGAGGTGCCCACGTGAACGTCGACTGGCCGTGGCCATGGCTGCCACGCAACATCGACGACATCGTCGAGGCCACCGGCGAGCATCTCTACCTGGCGCTGCTCCCGGTGCTCGTCGGCCTGCTGGTGTCGATCCCGCTCGGCTGGGCGGCGAGCCGGTGGGGCTGGGCCCGCCTCATCCTCGTGCCGCTCGCCGGCGTGCTCTACACGATCCCGTCGCTGGCGCTGATCACGCTGGTGCCGCTGGTTCTCGGCACGAAGATCATCGACCCGCTCAACGTGCAGGTGCCGCTCGCGATCTACACGGTCGCGCTCCTGGTCCGCTCGATCTCCGACGCACTGATCGCGGTGCCCGGTGATGTCACGGCGGCGGCGACCGCGGTCGGGTACCGGCCGTTCCGCCGCTTCCTCACCGTCGAGCTGCCGCTCGCGATCCCGGTGATCGTCGCCGGGTTGCGCGTGGCGACCGTGTCGGCGATGAGCCTCGCGTCGGTCGGCGCCCTGATCGGCATCGGCGGGCTCGGCGGGCTGATCACCGAGGGCTTCAAGCGCAACAACGCGGTGGAGATGGTCGTGGCGATCCTGCTCATCGTGCTCATCGCGTTGGTCATCGACGCGCTGCTGCTGCTCGCCGGCAAGGCGATCACCCCGTGGACGCGGGCCCGGCGTGCGGTGGTGAAGCCATGAGAATTCTCGGGACCACCGCGAGGTCGAATCAGGTTGCGGGCTACGTGACCGCACCTCGGGGGAACGTGACGGCAGCCGGCCACAGGTACGTGATCAACGGCGTGGTGCATAAGGACGCGACCAAACGTACGAAGCGCGGGGAGGCGGGACAGTCGTGAACTCCGCTTTGTCGTGGTTGTTCGACCCGGCGCACTGGAGCGGCCCGGAGGGCTTTCCGACGCGGATAGTCGAGCACCTCTGGTACACGCTGCTGACCGTGGTGATCGCCGCGATCATCGCGATCCCCATCGGCGCGTTCGTCGGGCACACCGGGAAGGGCACGTTCCTGGTGGCCGGCATGACCAACTGGCTGCGTGCGCTGCCCGAGCTGGGCCTTTTGACCCTGCTCGTGCTGCTCACGTATGTGGGCCTGCTGCCGGTGGTCATCTCGCTCGTGATCCTCGCGATCCCGCCGGTGCTCGCCGGCACGTACGCCGGCGTACGCAACGTCGATCCGTCCGTTGTGGACGCCGCGCGTGGGATGGGGATGCGGGAGTCCCATGTGCTCTGGAGGGTCGAGCTGCCCAACGCGCTTCCGCTTATCCTGGGCGGCATCCGCGGGGCGACCCTGCAGGTGATCGCGACCGCGACGATCGCCGCGTACGTGTCGCTGGGCGGGCTCGGCCGGTTCGTGATCGACGGCAACAACTCGGGCGCCGGCTCGCCGGACGGCTACCCGCAGATGGCCGCGGGCGCCATCATGATCGCGGTGCTGGCGCTGGTCGTGGAGGGCGTGCTGGAGCTGGTCCAGCGGATGGCCGTGTCGCCGGGCCTGCGCAACGCGGCGACCCGCAAGCGCACCGCACGCATCTGGCGGCGGCCGACACCGGATTTGGTCAGTTAGGAACATCAACCGAGGAGACTTTGGCATGAAGCGCGTACTCGCCGGTGTGGCGACCGCCGTGGCGGCGGCGCTGGCACTCACGGCTTGTGGCAACTCCGACCCCCTGTCGGAGGACAGTGGTGACAGCGGTGGCGGCTCGAACGAGACGCTCACCGTCGGCTCGGCGAACTTCCCGGAGAGCCAGCTGCTCGCGGAGATCTACTCCCAGGCCCTGGAGGCCAAGGGCGTGAAGGTCGACCGGCAGTTCGACCTGGGTAGCCGCGAGAAGTACTTCGACGGCCTCAAGGACGGGTCGATCGACCTGATCCCGGAGTACACCGGCGTGCTGCTGCAGTTCATCGACAAGGAGGCGAAGGAAACCGCGCCGGACGAGGTCTACTCGGCACTGCAGAAGGCGCTGCCGGACAACCTCATCGTGCTGGACAAGGCCGAGGCCGAGGACAAGGACGCGGTCGTCGTCACCAAGGAGACCGCGGACAAGTGGAGCCTCAAGTCGATCGACGACCTGGTGCCGCACTGCGCGGAGTCGACCTTCGGTGGTGCGCCTGAGTTCAAGACGCGGCCGGACGGCATTCCGGGCCTGAAGGAGAAGTACGACTGCACGTTCAAGGGCTTCAGCTCGCTCGAGCCGGGCGCAATCACGACGAAGGCCCTGCTCGACGGCACCGTGCAGGCGGCCGACATCTTCACCACGGACGCCGCCATCGAGGCGAACGACCTGGTGGTGCTCGAGGACCCGAAGAACAACTTCGCCGCGCAGAACGTCGTTCCACTGGTGGCGAAGGACAAGGCGAGCGACACGGTGAAGGAGGCCCTGAACGCGATCTCGGCCAAGCTTGACACGAAGTCCCTGCTGGAGTTGAACGCGCGCCTGAACGCCCCGGACAAGCCGGACTACGCGGACGTGGCGAAGGAGTGGCTGGACGAGGCCGGCCTGGCCAAGTAGTTCCGCTCGATCGGTCCCCCGCGCGCCGCTCGGCGGGCGGGGGACCGCTGTCTTTTCGCCACGTCGGCGACCCACTGGACGCGCGGCCGAGCCCGCGCTCGCACACGGCGCCGCGCGCGCCGGCAGGCTCGGCGGCTACCCGTGTTCAGTTGGATAGCATGCGAAACCACGCGCCCGGCGACATGAAATGGGGGATTCATTCCCGTGTCCGAGTCCAAGCCTGAACGAACTCCGCCCGCGGGTGTCGACACCACGCGCCCGAGCGTCGCACGGGTCTATGACTACTATCTCGACGGCACGGCCAACTGGCCGATCGATCGTGAGTTCGGGAATCGCGTCCTCGAGCAGTTTCCGCTGCTGAAAAGCATTGCGCTCGCCAACCGGCTTTTCCTCAACCGGGTCGTCCGCCACCTGACAAAGCTCGGCGTCCGCCAGTTCCTCGACATCGGCGCGGGCGTGCCGACCGCCGGGAACACCCATCAGGTGGCCGCCGAAACAGCCGCCGATACCCGAGTCGTCTACGTCGACAACGATCCGATGGCGGTCGCGCACGGGAAGATGCTGCTGGACGAACAAGGCGATCCGCGTCTCCATGCGGTGATCGAGGGTGATCTCCGAGCTCCGGACGAGCTATGGCAAAAGGCGATCGCGACCGGAGTCCTGGATCCCGGGGAACCCGTCGCGCTCCTGCTCATCGCCGTGCTTCATGTCCACCAGCCGGGGCCCGACGGGCAGGACATGGGCGCGCAGGCCGTCGGGCGATACCGCGAGCTCCTGCCGCCCGGCTCTTTCCTCGCCATTTCTCATATCACGGACGAGGGCGTTCCTGACGAACTCGGGCCCAAGCTCGTCGAGCTGAAACGTATGTATGACACGTCGAGCAGCAGCAACGTGATCTGGCGACCTCGTGCCGAGATCGATGCCCTGTTCGGCGGCTTTGAGATCCTGCCGCCGGGCACCGTCTGGACGCCGGAATGGCATCCCGAGGAGACAGGTCCGAACGCACGGCCCATCACGTTCGACTCACCGAGTCACGCGGCCATCTGGGTTGGTGTGGGCAAGAAGACGGGGTAAACGAGCGCGTGGCCGTGCATGCCATTCGGACCGGCGATCCGGCCGCGCTGCGGCGACTGCCGGCCGGACATCCACGCCCGGCCACCGCACGGATCGTCGACCCGAACGGCGCCGCGCGGACTCCGGTGCACGTTGTTGGCGGCCGGCCGAGCCGAACTGGCTCCCCTGGCCCGGGGTCCGACGAGTTCGACCCGTCCACCCCGTGCGGTCATTTCGAAGCGAGATGCCGGGCCGCGCGATCACCCGGGGCTGCCGCCGATGCGGGACGTCAGCTCCTCGGCCGCCCGCCGGGTCTGCGCCGCCAGCGACGGCCAGGTCTCCCCGCACTCGTCCGCGCAGGAGTGCCGGAACGTCGTGCTGATCGCCGCCACCGGCCGGCCTCCGTGATCGAGCACGGCAACCGCCACCGAGGCGAATCCCGCCGTCACGTAGCCGTCCTCGACCGACCAGCCTCGGCGCCGTCCGGAGGCGAGCAGCCGGCGCAGGTCGGGCAGGTGCCGGGGGCCCCGGCCCGTGCGGTTGACGAAACGCCCGGGGAACAGGGCCCGCACCTGCGCCGCCGGCAGCAGCGCCAGCATCGCCCGGCCCGAGGCCGGTAGCTGCGCCGGCAACCGGACGCCGACGTCGGTGACGACCGTCGCGTGCGGGTGTGGCGGCTGCTCGCGCAGCAGGTACAGCGTCTCACTGCCGTGCAGGATGCCCAGGTGCGCGGTGTGCCCGGTCCGCGTGATCAGCGCGCGCAGCACCGGCCGGGCCAGCCGCTCCAGCGGGTCGTGCCGCAGGTACGCCGAACCCAGCTCGAAGGACGCCAGCCCCAGCCCGTACCGCCGCTCCTCCGGCAGGTGCGTGACGAAACCGGCCGCCGCGAGCTCCGCCAGCAGGTGGTACGTCGTCGACCGCGGCAGCGACAGCTCGCGGGCGACCGCGCCCGCCGTGACCGGGCCGGCCTTCGTCGCCAGCAGGCGCAGCACCGCCAGGCCGCGGCGCAGTGCCGGCACGTCGGAACTGGCTCCCACGTGTATCAGTCTGGAATACCAGACCAAGAACCGCCATCCCGGGTCGTGCGCGCGCGGCAAAGAGGCTGGGATGAACGCATGCACCAGGTCGAGATCGACGGCGGGCCGC
Organism: Actinophytocola sp.; assembly: GCF_036555685.1. Lineage (GTDB taxonomy): Bacteria > Actinomycetota > Actinomycetes > Mycobacteriales > Pseudonocardiaceae > Actinophytocola. Next base: position 52,363 of record NZ_DATBKY010000160.1, read on the forward strand.
TGACCCGTGCGGACGTGGTCGCGGTCGCCCGGGGCGGGGCTACCGTCACGGTCGGCGCGGCGGCGCTCGACGCGGTCGCCAAGTCCCGCGCCCACATCGAGCAGCTGGCCGGCGCCGAGACCCCCACCTACGGCGTCTCCACCGGCTTCGGCGCGCTCGCCACCCGCCACATCCCGCCCGGCCGGCGCGCAGCCCTGCAGCGCTCGCTGATCCGCTCGCACGCCGCGGGTGCGGGACGGCCCGTGGAACCCGAGGTGGTGCGCGCGCTCATGCTGCTGCGGCTGCGCACGCTCGCCACCGGCCGCACCGGCGTCCGTCAGTCCACAGTGGAGACGATGGCGAAGCTGCTCAACGCCGGCATCGTCCCGGTCGTGCACGAGTACGGCTCGCTCGGCTGCTCCGGCGACCTCGCGCCGCTGTCCGCCGTGGCGCTCGCGCTCATGGGCGAGGGCGAGGTCACCGTGCACGGCGCGCCCGCACGAGCGCGGGAAGCCTTGCGCGACAGCGGGATCGAGCCGCTCCAGCTGGCCGAGAAGGAGGGCCTCGCGCTCATCAACGGCACCGACGGCATGCTCGGCATGCTCGTCATGGCCCTCGCCGACCTCACCAAGCTGCTCGACGTCGCCGACCTCACCGCCGCCATGAGCGTCGAGGCGCTGCTCGGCACCGACCGCGTCTTCAGCGACGACCTGCAGCGCCTGCGCCCGCACCCCGGCCAGGCGACGAGCGCGAGGCGGATGACCGAGCTGCTCAGGGGCTCGGCCGTCGTCGAGAGCCACCGCGGGCCGGACTGCAACCGCGTCCAGGACGCCTACTCGCTGCGCTGCGCGCCGCAGGTGCACGGCGCCGCCCGCGACACGGTGTCCTATGTGGAGACCGTCGCCGACCGCGAGCTCGCCGCGGCCATCGACAACCCTGTCGTGCTGCCGGACGGCCGGGTCGAGTCCAACGGCAACTTCCACGGCGCGCCGATCGCCTACCCGCTCGACTTCCTCGCCATCCCGGTCGCGGACGTCGCCAGCATGGCCGAGCGCCGGACCGACCGGATGCTCGACGCCACCCGCAGCCACGGCCTGCCCCCGTTCCTCGCCGACGACCCCGGCGTCGACTCGGGCCACATGATCGCCCAGTACACGCAGGCCGCGATCGTCTCCGAGCTCAAGCGCCTCGCCGTGCCCGCGAGCGTCGACTCGATCCCGAGCTCGGCCATGCAGGAGGACCACGTCTCCATGGGCTGGTCCGCCGCCCGCAAGCTGCGCACGGCCATCGACGGGCTCACCACCGTGCTCGCCATTGAGCTGCTCACCGCCGCCCGCGCGCTGGACCTGCGGGCGCCGCTCACCCCGGCCCCGGCCACCGGCCGCGTCGTCGCCACACTGCGCGAGCGGGTGCCCGGGCCCGGCCCGGACCGCCACCTCGCCCCCGAGATCCACGCCGCCGAAACCCTGATCCGCTCAGGAGAACTTCCATGACCTTGCGCGAAGCAAGTGGCCGTCAACCGCACCTTAGGGGAACGGGAAGCAACCCAGCCACAAGCACGTGCCGATCTGAAGGGACGAGCCACAGTGACCACAAGGGTTAATTCCGGGGAGGCGGGAAAGCCCCGTCGCGTTCGCGCTGCTCGTGGTGCCAAGCTGACCGCGCGTACGTGGCAGACCGAGGCCGCGCTGCGCATGTTCCACAACAACCTCGACCCCGAGGTCGCCGAGCGTCCCGACGACCTCGTCGTCTACGGCGGCACCGGCAAGGCCGCCCGCGACTGGGCGAGCTTCGAGGCGATCACCCGGGAGCTGACCACGCTGCGCGAGGACGAGACGCTGCTCGTCCAGTCCGGCAAGCCGGTCGGCGTCATGCGCACGCACGAGTGGGCGCCCCGCGTGCTGATCGCCAACTCGAACCTCGTCGGCGACTGGGCGACCTGGCCCGAGTTCCGCCGGCTGGAGGCCATGGGGCTCACGATGTACGGCCAGATGACCGCCGGCTCGTGGATCTACATCGGCACCCAGGGCATCCTGCAGGGCACCTACGAGACGTTCGCCGCGGTCGCCCGGAAACGGTTCGGCGGGAGTCTCAAGGGGACGCTGACGCTGACCGCCGGGCTCGGCGGCATGGGCGGCGCGCAACCGCTTGCGATCACGATGAACGAGGGCGTCGCCCTGTGCGTCGAGGTCGATCCGGCCCGCGCACACCGCCGCGTCGAGACCCGCTACCTCGACGAGGTCGCCGACGACCTGGACGACGCGATCCGCCGCGTCGAGACGGCCAGGAAGGAGGGCCGGCCGCTGTCGGTCGCGGTCATCGGCAACGCGGCCGAGGTCGTGCCCGAACTGCTGCGCCGCGGCGTGGAGATCGACATCGTCACCGACCAGACCTCCGCGCACGACCCGCTCGCGTACCTGCCGAAGGGCGTCGACCTCGACGACTGGCACGACTACGCCGCGAAGAAGCCCGACGAGTTCACCGACCGCGCCCGCGACTCGATGGCCGAGCACGTCGGCGCGATGGTCGGCTTCCTCGACCGCGGCGCCGAGGTGTTCGACTACGGCAACTCGATCCGCGGCGAGGCCAAGCTCGGCGGCTTCGACCGGGCGTTCGACTTCCCGGGCTTCGTGCCCGCCTACATCCGGCCGATGTTCTGCGAGGGCAAGGGCCCGTTCCGGTGGGCGGCGCTCTCCGGCGACCCGGCCGACATCGCCGCGACCGACCGGGCGATCCTCGAGCTGTTCCCGGAGAACGAGTCCCTCGAACGCTGGATCCGCCTGGCCGGCGAGCGCGTCGCCTTCCAGGGCCTGCCGGCGCGCATCTGCTGGCTCGGCTACGGCGAGCGGCACCTGGCCGGCGAGTGCTTCAACGAGATGGTCGCGTCCGGCGACCTGTCCGCGCCGGTCGTGATCGGCCGGGACCACCTCGACTGCGGGTCGGTCGCCTCGCCGTACCGGGAGACCGAGTCGATGGCCGACGGCTCCGACGCGATCGCCGACTGGCCGCTGCTCAACGCGATGGTGAACACCGCGTCCGGCGCCAGCTGGGTCTCGATCCACCACGGCGGCGGCGTCGGCATGGGCCGCTCCATCCACGCCGGCCAGGTCACGGTCGCCGACGGCTCGCCGCTCGCCGCCCAGAAGATCGAGCGGGTGCTGACGAACGACCCGGGCATGGGCGTCATCCGGCACGTCGACGCCGGCTACGACCGCGCCGACGAGGTTGCCGCCGAGCGAGGCGTCCGGGTGCCGATGCCGCATGCCTGACACGGCGACGGACCTCCTCGCCGCCATCGCGGACGTCGGCGCGGACCGTCGGCGCGGCGGCTTCTCCCGGCACGGCTTCGACCGCGCCGAACTGGAACTGCGCGAGTGGTTCGCGGCCGAGGCGCTGAGCCGCGACCTCGCGGTGCGCACGGACCGCAACGGCAACATGTGGGCGTGGTGGGGCGAGCCGGGGCCGGACGCGGTGGTCACCGGCAGCCACCTCGACTCGGTGCCCGGCGGCGGCGCGTTCGACGGCCCGCTCGGCGTGACGGCCGCGCTGGCCGCCGTGGACGCTTTGCGCGCCAAGGGTTTCCGGCCCGTGCGGCCGGTCGCCGTGGTCGTGTTCGCCGAGGAGGAGGGCGGCCGGTTCGGCGTGCCGTGCCTCGGCTCGCGGCTGCTGACCGGCGCCATCGACCCGGACGCCGCCCGCCGGCTCACCGACCCGGACGGCGTCACGCTCGCCGAGGCGGTGTCCGCCGCCGGGCTCGACCCGGCTCGCCTCGGCCGCGACGACGACGCGCTGGCCACGGTCGGCCGTTTCGTCGAGCTGCACGTCGAGCAGGGGCGCGGGCTGGTCGACCTCGGCGCGCCGGTCGGCGTGGCCGGCTCGATCCTCGCGCACGGCCGGTGGCGGTTCACGTTCACCGGCGAGGGCAACCACGCCGGCGCCACGCTGCTCGGCGACCGGCGCGACCCGATGCTGCCGGCGTCCGCGCTGGTGCTCGCCGCGCGACGCGCCGCGTCGCAGGTGGACGGTTCGCGGGCCACGGTGGGCCGGCTGGTGCCGAACCCCGGTGGCACGAACGTCATCGCGTCGACCGTGGACGTCTGGCTGGACGCGCGGGCGGCGGACGCTGCGGGCACGCGCGCGGTGGTCGACGAGATCACGGCGGCGGCCCGGGCGGCGGCCGCCGAGGAGGGCTGTTCGGTGACCGTCACCGAGGAGTCGTACGGCGACACCGTGCACTTCGACGCCGGGCTGCGCGACTTCACGGCGGACGCGCTGGGCGGTGCGCCGGCGCTGCCGACCGGCGCCGGACACGACGCGGGCATCCTCGCCGCGCACGTGCCGACCGCGATGCTGTTCGTGCGCAACCCGACCGGGGTCAGCCACGCACCGGCGGAGTTCGCCGAGGCGGCCGACTGCGCGGCCGGGGTGGTCGCGCTGGCCACCGTGCTGGAACGGCTGGCGGGATGACCGAGTTCTGGTGCGAGTACGCGTGGCTGCCCGCCGGCGTGCGGCGCGGCGTGTATGTCGCGATGTCCGACGTGTTCACCGAAGTGTCCGTGCTCGACAGTCCACCCCCCGGCGTGCGGTTGCTCGCCGGGCTCGTCGTGCCGGGCTTCGCCAACGCCCACTCGCACGCGTTCCACCGCGCGCTGCGCGGTCGGACCCACGCGGACGGCGGCACCTTCTGGACGTGGCGGACGGCCATGTACCGGCTGGCCGCGCGCCTCGACCCGGACAGCTACCTGCGGCTGGCCCGCGTGGTGTACGCGGAGATGGCCGCGGCGGGGGTGACCTGCGTCGGCGAGTTCCACTACGTGCACCATCCCGCGGGCGGCGGCCGCTACGCCGACCCGAACGCGATGGGGGAGGCGCTGCGCCAGGCCGCCGCGGACGCCGGCATCCGGATCACGCTGCTCGACACGTGCTACCTGGCGGGCGGCATCTCCACCCCGCTCGCTCCCGGGCAGGAGCGCTTCTCCGACGGCACGGTCGACGCGTGGGCGGACCGGATTTCCGCCCAGCGCGATGCGGCCCACGCCCGCGTGGGCGCGGCCATCCACTCGGTCCGCGCCGTGCCCCGAACCGACCTGCCGGCCGTCGTGGCGGCCGCGGGGGACCGGCCGCTGCACGTCCACCTGTCCGAGCAGCCCGCGGAGAACGAGGCGTGCCAGGCCGCGTACGGCGCCAGCCCGGCGGAGCTGCTGCACGAGGCGGGCGCGCTGACCGTCCGCACCACGGCCGTGCACGCCACCCACCTGTCCACGAAGGACATCGAGCTGCTCGGCGGCGCGGGCACCGGCGCGTGCTTCTGCCCGACGACCGAGGCCGACCTGGCCGACGGCATCGGGCCGGCGCGCGAGCTGGCCGACGCCGGCTCGCCGCTGTCGCTCGGCAGCGACCAGCACGCGGTGATCGATCCGCTGCTGGAGGCACGCGCACTCGAGCACGGGGAGCGGCTGCGTACCGGCGAGCGCGGGCGGTTCGCGCCGTCGGAGCTCGTGGCGGCGCTGACGAACCACGCCAGCCTGGGCTGGCCCGAGGCGGGCCGGATCGCGGTGGGCGCGCCGGCGGACCTCGTGGCGATCGACCTCGCCAGCCCGCGCACGGCGGGTAGCCTGCCGGCGCAGGCCGTGCTCGCGGCGACCGCCGCCGACGTGCGCACGGTCGTCGCGAGTGGACGGATCGTCGCCTCGAGCGGGCGGCACGAGCTGCTGGACGACCCGCGACCGGCGATCGAGGAGCTGTGGTTGTGAGCGGAGCTTGCGGAGCGAACCATCAAACACAGGGCGAGCTTGCGAGCGAACCATCGACACAGGGCGACCGCGAGCGGCGTCACCGAGCCCGCGAGGGGACGTCGTGAGCGTTCTCATCACGGGCATCGGCGAGCTGACGACCAATGTGGACGCTCCGCTGTCCGATGCGGCGCTCGTCCTCGACGGTGCGGAAGTCGCCTGGACGGGGCCGGCCGCCGACGCGCCCGCGGCCGACACGCGCGTGGACGTCGAGGGCCGGGCGGTGCTGCCGGGCTGGGTCGACAGCCACACGCACCTCGTGTTCGCGGGGGACCGCACGGCGGAGTTCAACGCGCGGATGGCGGGCAAGCCGTACCGCGCGGGCGGCATCCAGGTGACGGTCGACGCGACGCGGGCGGCGTCCGACGACGAGCTGGCCGCGGGCCTGCGCCGGCACGTCGCCGAGGCGGTCGCGCAGGGGACCACCTGCCTGGAGACGAAGACCGGCTACGGGCTGACGGTCGCCGACGAGCTGCGCTCCGCACGCCTGGCCGCCGGCGTCGCCGACGAGGTGACGTTCCTGGGCGCGCATCTCGTGCCGGCTGGCGTGTCCACTTCGGACTACGTGGACCTGGTACGCGGGGAGATGCTGGACGCGGTCGCACCGTACGTGCGGTGGGCGGACGTGTTCTGCGAGAAGGGCGCGTTCGACGAGTCGGCGTCGCGTGACGTGCTGACGGCGGCCGCTTCGCGTGGCCTGGGTCTGCGGGTGCACGGCAACCAGCTCGGGCCCGGTCCGGGCGTGCGGCTCGCGGTCTCGCTGGGCGCGGCGAGCGTCGACCACTGCACGTACCTCACGCCGTCCGATGTGGACGCTCTGGCCGCGTCGGACACGGTCGCCACGCTGCTGCCCGCGTGTGACCTGTCGACCCGCCAGCCGCTGCCGGACGCCCGGGCGCTGCTCGACGCGGGCGCGACCGTGGCGCTCGCGTCGAACTGCAACCCCGGCTCGTCGTACACGTCGTCGATGGCGTTCTGCGTGACGACGGCGGTGCTGCAGATGCGTCTGTCGGTCGAGGAGGCCGTCCGGGCCGCGACGCTGGGTGGGGCGCGGGCGTTGCGGCGCACGGACGTGGGCGTGCTGGCGCCGGGCGCGCGGGCGGACGTGCACGTGCTGGACGCGCCGTCGGCGACGCACCTGGCGTACCGCCCGGGCGTGCCGCTGACGTGGGCGGTGTGGCGCGCGGGCGAGCGGGTGCGCTAGAACACCGTTATCAGGAGGATGATCACGACGATCGGGATCGCGAGGAGGAGAAGGGCGCCCGCGACGTACGGCCATTTGGGCACCTGACGTTCGTCCTCGAGGCCGTCGGGCGTCCCGCCTGTGAGGCTGCCGCCGGTGCTGCCCCCGATGGCGGCTCCGGTGCTGGTCGCGGTGTATTCGTCCACCGGCTCGACGATCGGCTGGGCGTTGTCCGGCCACTCCCTCGAGTTCCTGGCGTCCTGGTTGCCGGCCATGCGCATCACCTCGCTCAACGATCCTTGCCATCATGCGCACAGGCGACGCTGCCCGTCCAGTGGTGAAGTCCCGCGGCAAGGTGCGCTTTTCGTTACCGCTCAACAAAAAGGCGCTACAGCACCCAGATCCCGAGCGCGCCGACCAGGACCACCACGACGACGAGGATCCCCACGACGACCGGCCAGCGCGGCCGCGGCAGCTCGGTGTCGCGCCGCTCGTCGGGCTGCGGCTCGCCGGGCTGCCGCGCGAACGGATCCGCGCCGAACAACACCGGGTCCCGCTGTGTCTGCGCCTCCGCGTCCTTCTCCGGCTCGGTCGGTTCGGTCATCGGCCCTCCATTCGATCCGTCTTCAGGGTATGTCGACGCGCAGTGGCGCGCTCGTGTGCACGGTCGGCCGGCCGTCGGCGGCGACGTCCACGGCGAGCTCGTGGCCCGCCACCGACAGGCCGCTGACCCGCATCGGGAACCACGCCGCGAACGACGTCGACGGGGCGACCGCGAGGCGACCCGCCGGGACGTCCGCCGAAAGCCCCAGTGCCGCGCTCACCAGCACCAACGCGGACGCGGCCGACCACGCCTGCGGGCGGCACGCCGCCGGGTAGTCGAGCAGGGCGTCCGCCCAGCCGCCGTACAGCTCCGGAAGGCGGTGCGCGAAGCGGGTGCCGGCCCGGACCAGGCCCGCCGACAGGGACGCGGCCACCGACGGGTGGCCGGCGCGGACCAGGCCGTCCACCGCGATCGCCGTGTCGTGGGGCCAGACCGAGCCCGTGTGGTAGCCGATCGGGTTGAAGTACGGATGTCCGGCGTCCATCGTGCGCAGGCCGTAGCCGCTGTCGAGGTCGGCCAGGCGGGCGGCCACCGCCGACTCCTCCGCCGGTGTCAGGAGGCCCGTGCCCAGCAGGTGGCCGAGGTTGGACGCGACGGTGTCCACCGGCCGACCCGCACCGTCCAACGCCAGGGCCGGGAAGTTGTTGACCCAGAACGACTTCCGGAACCGGTCGGCCAGTGCTTCGGCCCACGACCGGACATCGTCCGCGCCCGGATGGTCGAACGCCGTCAACAGGGCGGCCGCGTCGACCGCCGCGCGGTGGGCGTAGGCCTGGGCCTCGCTGAGCACGATCGGGGGCGCGGCGATCCGGCCGGTGCCGTCCTGAATGGAGTCCGCCGAGTCCTTCCAGCCCTGGTTGGCCAGACCGGTGCCCGACTCGTCCACGTAGGACAGGAAGCCGTTGTGGGACAGGAGCCAGTCCAGCGCGCGGCGCATCGCCGGCAGTAACGCCTCGATCTCCGAACTCGGTGCGCCCCAGCGCCATGCGTCGTGCAGCAGGCTGATCCACAGCGGCGTCGCGTCGATCGTGCCGTAGTAGCACGGCGGCAGGCCCGGCGCGCGCTCGATGCCCGCCGGCAGCTGGCGGATCTCGTGCAGGATCTTGCCGGGTGCCTCGGCCGTGGCCGGGTCGTGGCGGGTGCCCTGCCGGCGGGCGAGGGTGCGCAGCGTGCCCAGCGCCAGGTCCGTGCCCAGCGGCAACGCGAACCGCGCCGCCCAGAGCGAGTCGCGGCCGAACAGCGTGAAGTACCACGGCGTGCCCGCGCCAGCGAACCGGTCGGCCGGCGCCGCCGGGTCCGCGAGCAGCAGCGCGCCCAGGTCGGACAGGCCGGTCGCCACCAGGCGGTCCAGCTCCGGCTCGCGGCTGGACACGACCAGCGTGCCCAGCGAGCGGGTCCGCGGCGCCTGCACGACCGCGTCCTCGGCGGCGGACGTCGCGGTCAGGGTCAGAATGACGCTCGAGCGGGAGCGTGGCGGCACCCGCAGGTCCCACTCCAGCCGCACGTGGTCACCGGCGATCTCGGTGCGGTCCGGGGTACGGTCGGCCGCCACGGACGTCGTGCACGAGCCCGCGGTCCACCTGGCCAGGGCGTCCGCGGCGGGTCGAGGCGCGACGAGCGTGGTCTCGTCGCCGTAGCGGAACGCGAGGATCGGAGCGAGGTCTGCCGCCAGCCGGACGCCGACGGTCGCGGTGACCTCGACGCGCGAGTCGTTGACCAGCGCCGTCGCCTCGGTCAGCGTGCCGGCCGAGAGCCGGCGGTCGCGCTCCAGGCGGACTGTCGGGTCACCGGTCGTGTCGCCGAGCCCGATGACCGCACCCACGAAGCGCAGCTCGTCGGCCGAGGACGGCCAGTGGCCGACCGGGTCGGCCGGCTCGCCGTCGACCAGCACGGTCAGCTCCGACAGGTGCCGCACGTCGGCCACCAGCCAGCCCTGCGCGCCGTGCGGGCGCAGCTGGCCGTCGCGGTCCGACAGCACCGCGGCCGGGGCGCACACGGCGGTCACGAGCTCGTGGGTGAACATCCGGTTCATTCTCCTCGATCCCATCCTGGAGTTACTCCGGGCGTAGGTTGGCAGTCATGGAGTACACGCATCTTGGCCGCAGCGGCCTGTCCGTGTCCCGCCTGGTGCTCGGCACTATGAACTTCGGGCCCGAGACGTCCGAAGAGGACAGTTTCGGGATCATGGACGCGGCGCACGAGCACGGCATCAACTTCTTCGACACCGCGAACGTATACGGCTGGCGCAAGGGCGAAGGCGTCACCGAGAACATCGTCGGCCGGTGGTTCGCGCAGGGCGGCGGGCGACGCGAACGAACCGTGTTGGCCACCAAGCTCTACGGCTCGATGGGCGACTGGCCCAACGAGACGTTCCTGTCCGCGCTGAACATCCGCCGCGCCGCGGACGCCTCGCTCAAGCGCCTGCGGACCGACTACATCGACCTCTACCAGATGCACCATGTCGACCGGCGCACGCCGTGGGACGAGATCTGGGAGGCGTTCTCCGTGCTGCGCCAGCAGGGCAAGGTGCTCTACTTCGGCTCGTCGAACTTCGCCGGCTGGCACCTCGCGCAGGCGCAGGAGGCCGCGCGGGCGCGGCACTTCCTCGGGCTGGTCAGCGAGCAGTCGATCTACAACCTGCTGACGCGCTGGATCGAGCTGGAGGTGCTGCCGGCCGCGCGGGAGTACGGCATCGGCGTGATCCCGTGGTCGCCGCTGCACAGCGGGCTGCTCGCCGGCGTGCTGCGCAAGCAGCGCGAGGGCGGCGCGTCGCGCGGCGTCGACGAGCGCTCGGCGAAGCGCATGGAGCGCCACCGCGACGCGATCGAGTCGTACGAGAAGTTCGCCGCGGAGCTCGGCGTCGACCCGGCCGACCTCGGCATCGCGTGGCTGCTGCACCAGGACGGCGTCACCGCGCCGATCGTCGGCCCTCGCACGCTCGCCCAGCTGGAAGGATCGCTGCGCGCACTGGAGATCAGGCTCGACGCGGACACCCTGACCAAGCTCGACGAGATCTTCCCGCCGCCCGGCCCCAACGGCGCCAAGCCCGCCCCGGAGGCCTACGCCTGGTAACCCCGCGAGTCCAACGTTCCGGACCCGCGAGTCCAACGTTCCCGTCGTCCGAGTCCAACATTCCGAACGTTGGACTCGGGCGTGCTGGGCGTTGGACTCGCGGGGTCAGTCGTCCTCGTCGTCGCGGGCCAGGTACGTGGCCAGGCGCTCCACGGCCGTCTCGAACTCCGGGTTGTCGTCGACGAAGTCACGCATCTTGGCGGCCAGCCAGGACAGCGTGACTTCCTCGTCGCCGCGCCGGTCCGCGAGCTCCTCCAGGCCTCGGTCGGTGAAGTACATCGGGTGCGCTTTCTGGTCAGGCGAACGCCTTCTCGATGATCTCCCGCTGCTCGACCTCGTGCACCTTGCCCGACCCGGCCGACGGGGCCGACATGACCCGGCGCGACACGCGCGTCAGGCGCGGGAGCTCACCGAACAGTTCCGGGAGGTGCAGGCCGTAGAACGGCCACCCCCCCTGGTTCGCCGGCTCCTCCTGGACCCAGCGGATGTCGGTGACGTGCGAGTACCGCTCGAAGATCGCGCCCAGCCGCTTCACGGGCACGGGGTACAGCTGCTCGACGCGCACCAGCGCCACGTCCGTCAGGCCCCGTTTCTCCCGCTCGGCGGCCAGCTCGTAGTAGAGCTTGCCGTACACGAGCAGCACCTTGCGCACCGCGGCCGGGTCGGTGATCGACGGGTCGTCGAAGATCGAGTTGAAGCGCGACTCCTCGGTGAAGTCGGCGACCGAGCTGACCGCGGCCTTGTTGCGCAGCATGGACTTCGGCGTGAACACGACCAGCGGCCGGGCCACGCCGTCCAGCGCGTGGCGGCGCAGCAGGTGGAAGTAGTTCGCCGGTGTCGACGGCACCGCCACGGTCATCGAGCCCTCGGCGCACAGCTGCAGCCAGCGCTCGATGCGGCCCGACGTGTGGTCGGGGCCCTGGCCCTCGTGCCCGTGCGGCAGCAGCATCACGACGTCCGAGCGCTGGCCCCACTTGGCCTCGCTGGAGGAGATGTACTCGTCGATCACCGACTGCGCGCCGTTCACGAAGTCGCCGAACTGCGCCTCCCACAGCACCAGCGCGTCCGGGTTCGCCACCGAGTAGCCGTACTCGAAGCCCACCGCCGCGTACTCGGACAGCGCCGAGTCGTAGACCATGAAGCGGCCCTGTGCCGACGCGAGGTTCTGCAGCGGCAGGTACTCCCGGCCGGTCTTGCGGTCGATCAGCACCGCGTGGCGCTGGACGAACGTGCCGCGCCGCGAGTCCTGGCCGGAGAGCCGCACGAGGTGGCCCTCCAGAGTCAGCGAGCCGAACGCGAGCAGCTCCGCGAACGCCCAGTCGATGCTGCCCTCGCGGGCCATCTTCGCGCGGCGCTCGAGCACCGGCTTGACCCGCGGGTGCGGGGAGAACCCGTTGGGCAGGTCGATGTGCACGTCGGCGATCCGCTGGAGGACCTCGTTGGTGATGGAGGTCGGCAGCTTCGCCGGGACCTGCTGCTCGGACTCGACCGACGGGCTCGGCGCGGCCGGGTGCTTCTCCAGCTCGCGCACCTCGTTGAAGACGTGCTCGAGCTGGCTGGAGAAGTCCCGCAGCGCCTTCTCGGCCTCGTCGACCGAGATGTCGCCACGGCCGATCAGAGCCTCGGTGTAGGTCTTCCGGACGCTGCGCTTGGCGTCGATGATGTCGTACATCGCGGGCTGGGTCATCGACGGGTCGTCGCCCTCGTTGTGCCCGCGCCGCCGGTAGCAGACCATGTCGATCACGACGTCCTTGTTGAACGCCTGGCGGTAGTCCATGGCCAGCTGGGCGACCCAGTAGCACGCCTCCGGGTCGTCGCCGTTCACGTGGAACACCGGCGCCTGGATCATCTTCGCCACGTCGGTGGCGTACTGGCTCGACCGCGAGTGCTCCGGCGCGGTCGTGAAGCCGACCTGGTTGTTGACGATCACGTGCACGGTGCCGCCGGTGCGGTACCCGCGCAGCAGCGCCAGGTTCAGCGTCTCGGCGACCACGCCCTGGCCGGCGAACGCGGCGTCGCCGTGCATCGCCACCGGCAGCACGGAGAAGCCCGTGCCGCCCTTGTCGAGCAGGTCCTGCTTGGCGCGGACGATGCCCTCCAGCACCGGGTCGACGGTCTCCAGGTGCGACGGGTTGGCGGTCAGCGTCACCTTGGTCTCGCCGTCACCGAACATCCGGAAGTACTTGCCCTCGGCGCCGAGGTGGTACTTCACGTCGCCGGAGCCGTGCGCCTGGCCCGGGTCGAGGTTTCCCTCGAACTCCTGGAAGATCTGCGAGATCGGCTTGCCGACGATGTTGGCCAGCACGTTCAGCCGGCCGCGGTGCGGCATGCCGATGACGACCTCGTCCAGCTCGTACTCCGCGGCCTTGTCGAGGACCGTGTCGAGCAGCGCGATCACCGACTCGCCGCCCTCGAGCGAGAAGCGCTTCTGGCCGACGTACTTGGTCTGCAGGAACGTCTCGAACGCCTCGGCCGCGTTGAGCTTGGACAGGATGTACTTCTGCACGGCCTGCGGCGGCTTCTCGTGCCGGACCTCGACGCGCTCCTGGATCCAGCGGCGCTCGGAGGGGTCGAGGATGTAGGTGTACTCGACGCCGACCGTGCGGCAGTAGGAGTCGCGCAGCACGCCGAGCACGTCGCGCAGCTTCATCCGCTCCTTGCCGGCGAAGCCGCCGACCGGGAACTCGCGGTCCAGGTCCCACAGCGTCAGGCCGTGGGACAGGATGTCGAGGTCCTCGTGCTTGCGCTGGCGGTAGTTCAGCGGGTCGACGTCGGCCATCAGGTGACCGCGGGTGCGGTAGGTGTCGATCAGGCCGATGACGCGGGTCGTCTTGTCGATCGCGCCCTCGGGGATGTCCTCGACCCACCGGACCGGCTCGTAGGGCAGCCGGAGCGAGGTGAAGATGTCGTCGTAGAAGTTGTCCTCGCCGAGCAGCAGCTGGTGCACGCGGCGGAGGAACTCGCCGGACTCCGCACCCTGGATGATGCGGTGGTCGTAGGTCGAGGTCAGCGTGATGATCTTGCTGACGGCCAGCTCGGTGAGGGTCTTCTCGCTCGTGCCCTGGTACTGGGCCGGGTACTCCATCGCGCCGACGCCGATGATCGCGCCCTGGCCGGGTGGGAACCGCGGCATCGAGTGGTTGGTGCCGATCGTGCCGGGGTTGGTCAGCGAGATCGTGGTGCCGGCGAAGTCGTCGGTGGTCAGCGCGTTGTTGCGGGCCTTGCGGATCATCTCCTCGTAGGCCTGCCAGAAGCGCGTGAACGACATGCCCTCGCAGTGCTTGATCGATGCGACCACGAGGTTCCGCTGACCGTCCTTGCCGGGCAGGTCGATCGCGAGGCCGAGGTTGACGTGCTCCGGGGTGCCGATTCCGGGCTTGCCGTTGACCTCGTTGTAGAAGCGGTTCATGTTCGGGTAGTCCGCGAGCGCCCGGATGATCGCGTACCCGATCAGGTGAGTGAACGACACCTTGCCGCCGCGCGTGCGGCGCAGGTGGTTGTTGATCACGATGCGGTTGTCGAAGAGCAGCTTCGCCGGCACGGCCCGCACGCTGGTCGCCGTCGGGATGGTCAGCGAGGCGTCCATGTTCTTGGCGATCACGGCCGCGGCGCCGCGCAGCGGCTTGACCTCTTCGTCGGTCTTCTTCCCGGGCTCGGCCTTCGGTTCCGGCTTGGCCGCCGGCCTCGCGTCGGTCTTCGCGGTCTCGGACTTCGCCGGTGTCCTCGGCTGGGCCGGCTGGGTCCTCGGTGCGGCGTTGGCCTCCTGCTTCGGGGTGGCCGGCTTCGCCGGGGCCTGCTTGGCGGACGGCTGGCCGTTGTTGGAGGTGTCCTTGCTGGTGGTGCCCTGCGGCTTGGCTGTGGGCTTCGCCACGGTGTCCGTCTTCGCCTTGCTCTGGGCCTGCGTCGCGACTCGCTGTGTGGGCTTGTAGTCCGCGAAGAAGTCGTGCCACGCGGAGTCGACGGACGACGGGTCGGCGAGGAACTGCTCGTACATCTCCTCGACGAGCCACTCATTCGGGCCGAACTGGGACGCAGGGCTGCTGCTGGACACGGCAGGCACTCGCCTCTATCTATCTCGATCTGTTTCTGAAAGCTGCATGTTCAGGCTAGTCCTCCGGTCGAGCCGGGTGTGTCCGACTCAACCTGGTGGCGTGCCAGGTCACAGGGCTGATCGACACCATCCTGAGAACCGCCCCCGATGACCATTGGCCAGGACCACGCACCGCCATAGACCGTACCCGCCCCCGGTCCAGACCACGCGGGCGGACGAGTAATGGTTTACAAGGTGGAAGCATCCGTTCCCGACGGCGTGCCGCGGTGTGGAGACGGATGCCGTTGTCTGTCCACTCGCGCGTGGCCGGCGTGGTGCGAGGGCTCGACGGCTCGCTCCGGCTCACCGCGGGCCACGCTCGCCCGAGCGGCGCCGGTTGCCGCTGTGTGGGGCGACCGCCGCCGCGGCCCGCTGTCAGTTGGCTGCCGGGACCGAGCCCGCTTCCGACACCGGGATCTCGGTGGTGCCGTGCTGCCATAAGGCCGCGTAGTGGCCGTTCGCTGCCAGGAGCTCCTCGTGGGTGCCCTCCTCCACGATGCGGCCGCCGTCGAGGACCACGATGCGGTCGGCCCGGGCGGCGGTGGCCAGGCGGTGTGCCACGACGAAGGTGGTGCGCGGGCGGGACAGGCGTTCGCTTGCGGCGAGGACCACGGCCTCCGTCGCGGGGTCCAGGGCCGCGGTGGCCTCGTCCAGCAGCAGGACGTCCGGATGCACAAGCTCGGCCCTCGCCAGGGCGACCAGCTGCCGCTGGCCGGCCGACAGGCCCTGGCCGCGCTCGCCCACCTGGTGGCGGAAGCCGTCCTGCAGGTCGGCCACCATCGGGATGGCCCCCACCGACCGGACGGCCGACTCCACCTCCGCGCGGCTCGCGTCGCCGTCCGGTGTGGCGCCGTTCGCGCGGCCGTTGTGGTGGCCGTATGCCACGTTGCTCGCCACGTCCCCCGTGAACAGGTGGGCCTCCTGTGGCACGACACCGAGCCGCTGGCGGTACGCGGACGGGTCGTACTCACGGAGGTCCACGCCGTCCACCCGGACCGCGCCCGAGGTGGGGTCGTAGAAGCGGGCGATCAGCTTGACCACGGTCGACTTGCCGGCGCCGGTCGGGCCCACCAGGGCCACCGTCTCGCCCGGCGACACCCGCAGCGTGATGTCATCCAGCGCGGGTCGGTCGGTGCCGGGGTACCGGAACGTCACGTCGACCAGCTCCACCGAACCGGACAGCTTCGGGGGGACCGGCCGCGGGTCGGCCGGCGGCTCGATCGACGTCGGCGTGCGGAGGAGGTCCGCGATCCGGTGCAGGCCCACCCGTGCCTGCTGGTAGCCGTCGAACACGCCGGACAGCTGCTGCACCGGCGCGAAGAACAGGTTCAGGTAGAGCATGAACGCGAGCAGCACGCCCGGCGTCAGCGAGCCGTCCGCCACCCGGACCGCGCCGACCGCCAGTACCGCCGCCTGCGCGATGCCCGCCAGCAGCGCCACGAACGGGAAGTACGTCGCCACGTACCGCTGGGCGCGCAGCCGCGTGCGCCGGTAGGTGTCGCTGCGCTCGGCGAACTCCCGGGCCGAGTACTCCTCGCGGGTGAACGCCTGCGCGATCCGCAGCCCGGACACGTTCTCCTGCATGTCCGCGTTGACCGCGCTGACCTGCTCGCGCGCCTGCGTGTACGCCACGGTGGACAGTCGCTGGAAGATGATCGTCGCGACGAGCAGGGCAGGCAGCACCGCGAGCGCGACCATGGCCAGGCCGAGGTCGGTGACCAGCAGCGCCACGGTGATCGTGACGATGGTCAGCAGGCTTGCCAGCGCGCTCACCAGGCCCGTCTGCAGGAACGTGGACAGCGCGTCGACGTCCGTGGTCATCCGGGTCATGATCCGTCCGGCCATCTCGCGCTCGAAGTAGTCCAGCCCGAGCCGCTGCAGGTGGGCATAGCTACGCACCCGCAGCAGGTACAGCAGCCGCTCGCCGACCCGCGTGGTCAGCACCGTCGTGAGCGCGGTCTCCGCGAACAGGAGCACGACCAGCACCGCCGCGATCCCCGTGACCACCCACAACGCGGTGGCGTTGCCCGTGAGCACGCCCTTGTCCACGCCCGCGCGGACCAGCGAGGGCTGTGCCATCGCCAGCACCGCGTCCAGGATCACCAGCGACGCGACCAGCACGAGCATCCACCGCACCGGCCGCAGCAGCCGGCGCAGCCGGAAGCCCGGGTCGGGCGCGGTCGGGTCCTCGCCGTCGAGCTGCGGCCGCTCCGTGGCCGGTGGCAGCGCCGCCACCCGGTCGAGCAGCTCCGGCGTCGGCGGCACCCCGGTCAGCGCGCCGGCCATGCCACCGGCCGCCCGCCCGCCGATACCGCCACCGGGACCGCTGCCGCCGCCACGCGGGGCGCCGATCGTGACCGTCGGCTTCCCCACGGTCTGGGCCTCCGGCGCCTCGTCCGGCCACAGCGCGGGCGTCCAGCCCTCGGCCCCCGGCGCCAGGTCCGCGGCCGCGTGCGCGGTCGGGTCCTCGATCGCCTCGCCCGGGCCGGCCAGCAGCGCCCGGTACAGCTCGCAGCGCTCGGTCAGCTCCTCGTGCGTGCCGATGTCGACCACGTGCCCGCGATCCAGCACCGCGATCCGGTCGGCCAGCGCGAGCGTCGACCGCCGGTGCGCGATCAGCAGCGTCGTGCGGTCGCGGGTGACGGCTCGCAGCGTGTCGTGGATGGCGGCCTCGGTGGCGGTGTCCACGGCGGACGTCGCGTCGTCGAGCACCAGCACCCGCGGGTCCGACAGCAGCGCCCGGGCGAGCGCGACGCGCTGGCGCTGGCCACCCGACAACGTCAGCCCGCGCTCGCCGACGACCGTGTCGTAGCCCTCCGGCAGCGCCGCGATGAACCCGTCCGCCTGCGCGGCCCGGGCCGCCGCCCGCACCTCCTCGCCGGTCGCGTCCGGGCGGCCGTAGGCGATGTTGGCCCGCACCGTGTCGGAGAACAGGAACGCTTCCTCGAACACCACCCCGACCGTGCGGCGCAGCGACGCCAGCCGGAGCTCGCGGATGTCCACCCCGGCCACCGTGATCGCGCCCTCGTGCACGTCGTAGAACCGGGGTAGGAGCAGCGACACCGTCGACTTCCCCGAGCCGGCCGGGCCGACCAGCGCCAGCGTCTCGCCCGGGCGGACGGCGAGCGAGATCCCGTCGAGCACCGGCTCGCTGCGCGTGTACCCGAACCGGACGTCGTCGAGCCGGACCTCGACCGGGCCGGCCGGCACGTGGACCGCGTCGGGCGCGTCGGTGACCGTGGGGTTCGAGTCGATCAGCTCGTACACCCGCTCCACGCCCGCCCTGGCGAGCTGGACGTTGACCAGCAGGCCGGCCAGCAGCCGGGTGGGGCCGACCAGGTTGGCCACGTAGCTGGCGAACGCGAGGAACGTGCCCAGCGTGACCTGGCCGTTCATCGCCATGAAGCCGCCGAGCGCGAGCACCGCGACCTGCCCGGCGCCCGGCATGGCGACGAGCGTGGCGGCCGGGCGGGCGGTGAGCCGGGCCGTGCGCATGCGCTCGCCGAACAGCCGGCGCGCGGCGCGGTCGAGCCGCCCGGTCTCGCGTGACTCCTGGCCGAACCCCTTCACGACGCGCACGCCGGTGACGGTCTCCTCGACGTGCTGGGCGAGGTCGGCGGCGCGCTGCTGGGCCGACCACGAGGCCGGGAACAGCACGCGCCTGCTGCGCACGGCGACGTAGGCCACGATCGGCGTGACCACGAACGCGATCAAGGTCAGCAGCGGTGAGAGCCACAGCATCGCGGCGAGCGCGGCGATCGCGAACACGACCGTGCCGACCGAGAGCGGGACCATCATCAGCAGGCCCTGCACGAGCTGCAGGTCGGTGATCGAACGGGACACGACCTGGCCCGTGCGCAACGCGTCCTGCTTCGCGCCGTCGAGGCGCTGCACCGCGCCGAACACCTGCTG
>NZ_DATBKY010000161.1:0-69595 GCF_036555685.1 Actinophytocola sp.
AGCCGGGCGCAGAGCGCGGCCCAGCGCTCGCGGTCCTCGGCCAGGTCGATGGACTCCGGAGGCGTGCCCAGCACCAGCTCGGCCGGCAGCTGGTCGGCCAGCTTCAGCGGCGTCTGACCGCCGAGGCTGACGATGACGCCGCGCAGGTCGCCGTCGCGGGACTCGGCGTCGATGACGTTCTGCACGTCCTCGAAGGTGAGCGGCTCGAAGAACAGCCGGTCGGAGGTGTCGTAGTCGGTCGACACCGTCTCCGGGTTGCAGTTGACCATCACGGTCTCGAACCCCGCCGCCCGCAACGCCATCGCGGCGTGCACGCACGAGTAGTCGAACTCGATCCCCTGCCCGATCCGGTTCGGGCCGGAGCCGAGGATCACCACCTTCGGCCGCTCCCGCTGCTCGCTCACCTCCGACTCCGCGTCGGGGTCGAGCTCGTAGGCCGAGTAGTGGTACGGCGTCCGCGCGGCGAACTCGGCCGCGCACGTGTCCACGGTCTTGAACACCGGCCGGATGCCGAGCCGGTGGCGCAGCGTCCGCACGCCGTTCTCGCCGGCGAGCTCCGGGCGCAGAGCGGCGACCTGCCGGTCGGAGAACCCGGACCGCTTGGCGCGGCGCAGCAGGGGCTCGTCGAGCACCGGCGCCGCCCGCACCTCCGCCCGCAGCTCGACGAGCGAGGCGATCTGGTCGACGAACCACGGGTCGATGCCCGACACCTCGCTCACCTCGGCCACGCTCACGCCGAGCCGCAGTGCCCGCTCGACGGTGTAGAGCCGGCCGTCGTGCGCCACGCGCAGCGCCGCCATGACCGACTCGACGGTCAGCGGGTCGGGGTCGGCGGTGGTCCAGAAACCGGCCGCCTTGGTCTCCATCGAGCGCAGCGCCTTGCCGAGCGCCTCGACGAAGTTGCGGCCGAGGGACATGGCCTCGCCGACGGACTTCATCGTCGTCGTGAGCGTCGGATCCGCGCCCGGGAACTTCTCGAAGGCGAAGCGGGGCACCTTCACGACCACGTAGTCCAGCGTCGGCTCGAACGACGCCGGCGTCTCGGCGGTGATGTCGTTGCGGATCTCGTCGAGCGTGTAGCCGATCGCCAGCTTCGCGGCGATCTTGGCGATCGGGAACCCGGTGGCCTTCGACGCGAGCGCGGACGACCGCGAGACCCGCGGGTTCATCTCGATCACGACCAGCCGGCCGGTCTGCGGGTGCACGGCGAACTGGATGTTGCAGCCCCCGGTGTCGACGCCGACCGCGCGCAGCACGTCGATACCGACGTTGCGCATGTGCTGGTACTCGCGGTCGGTCAGCGTCATCGCGGGCGCGACGGTCACCGAGTCGCCGGTGTGCACGCCCATCGGGTCGATGTTCTCGATCGAGCAGACGACCACGACGTTGTCGTGCCGGTCGCGCATCAGTTCGAGCTCGAACTCCTTCCAGCCGAGCACGCTCTCCTCGATCAGCACCTCGTGCACCGGGCTCTCGGTGAGCCCGGCCGAGGCCATCCGCTCGAGGTCCTCCTTCGTGTGCGCCATGCCGGAGCCGAGCCCGCCCATCGTGAACGACGGCCGGATCACCACGGGCAGGCCGAGGTCGTCCACGGTGGAGCGGACGTCGTCCATCGTGTGGCAGACGGCGCTGCGCGGGGTCTGCGCGCCCACCTGCGCCACGATGTCCTTGAACCGCTGGCGGTCCTCGCCGCGCTGGATCGCCTCGATGTCCGCGCCGATGAGCTCGACGCCGAACTTCTCCAGCACGCCCCGCTCGTGCAGGGCGACCGCGGTGTTGAGCGCGGTCTGCCCACCGAGCGTGGCGAGCAGCGCGTCCGGGCGCTCCGTCGCGATCACCTTCTCCACGAAGTCGGCGGTGATCGGCTCGATGTACGTGGCGTCCGCGAACTCCGGGTCGGTCATGATCGTCGCCGGGTTCGAGTTGACGAGGCTGACGCGCAGACCCTCCTCGCGCAGCACGCGGCAGGCCTGCGTGCCGGAGTAGTCGAACTCGCAGGCCTGGCCGATGACGATCGGGCCCGACCCGATCACCAGAACGTGGGAGATGTCGTCACGCTTGGGCATCTCTCGCCTCCATCAGGCCGACGAACTCGTCGAACAGCGGCGCGGCGTCGTGCGGGCCGGCCGCCGCCTCCGGGTGGTACTGCACGGAGAACGCCGGCACGTCGAGCGCGCGCACGCCCTCCACGCAGCCGTCGTTGGGGCAGTAGTGGCTGATCTGCGCGGCGCCGAACGGCGTGTCGAACCGCTCCCCCGCCTCCCCCTCGAGCGCGAAGCCGTGGTTCTGCGCGGTGATCGCGACCCGGCCGGAGTTCACGTCGATGACCGGGATGTTGATGCCGCGGTGCCCGTAGCGCATCTTGTAGGTGCCGCGGCCGAGCGCGCGCCCCAGGATCTGGTGGCCGAAGCAGATGCCGAACAGCGGTATCCGCCGGCTCAGCACCTCACGGGTGAGCGCGACCGGTCCCTCGGCCGTGGCCGGGTCGCCCGGGCCGTTCGCGAGGAACACACCGTCCGGCTCGACCGCGAGCAGCTCGTCGATCGTGGCGCCGACCGGCAGCACGTGGGTCTCGATGCCACGCGCGGCCAGCATCCGCGGAGTGTTGGTCTTGATGCCGAGGTCCAGCGCGGCGACCCGGAAGCGGCGCTCGCCGTCCGCCGGGACCACGTAGGTCGCGTCGGTGGTGACCTCGCCGGCGAGATCGGCGCCGGCCATCCGCGGGCTCGCCAGCACCCGCTCGACGAGCGTGTCCTGGTCGGTGAGCGCGTCACCGGAGAACACGCCGCCACGCATCGCGCCGCGCTCGCGGATGTGCCGGGTCAGCGAGCGGGTGTCGACACCGCTGACCCCGACCACGCCCTGCTCGGCGAGCGCGTCGTCGAGCGGGCGGCGGGAACGCCAGTTGGACGGCACGCGGGCCGGGTCGCGCACCACGTAGCCCGCCACCCAGATCCGGCGGGACTCGTCGTCCTCGTCGTTCCAGCCGGTGTTGCCGATCTGCGGGGCGGTCGCGACGACGATCTGGCGGTGGTAGGACGGGTCGGTCAGCGTCTCCTGGTAGCCGGTCATGCCGGTGCAGAACACGACCTCGCCGAGCGTGGCGCCGGTCGCGCCGAACGCCTCGCCGCGGAAGACCTTGCCGTCCTCGAGGACCAGTGCGGCCGGCGTCATGCGAGTACCTCCCCTTCGTGTGCGGTGATCCGCCCGCGCAGCAGCGTGGTGACCACCCGGCCGGGCAGCGCCATGCCCTCGTACGGGGTGTTCGCCGCGATGCTGGCGAGCTCGGCGCCGCGGACCGTCCAGCTCGCGGCCGGGTCGACCAGCGTGAGCGTGGCCGGCTCGCCCGCCTCGAGCGGCCGTCCCTGGTCGGGCAGGCCGGCGATCTCGGCGGGGCGCTCGCTGAGTACCCGCGCCACGCCGCGCCAGTCCAGCAGCCCCGGCTCCACCATCGTGCGTATCACGACCGGCAGGGCGGTCTGCAACCCCAGCATGCCCGGACGTGCCGCGGACCACTCGCAGTCCTTGTCCTGCGGGGCGTGCGGCGCGTGGTCGGTGGCCACGCAGTCCAGCACGCCCTCCGCCAGCGCCTCGCGCAGCACCTTCGCGTCGGCGGCGGTGCGCAGCGGCGGGTTCACCTTGTTCACGGGGTCGTAGGTCGCCAGGCGCTCGTCGTCGAGCAGCAGGTGGTGCGGTGTGACCTCGGCGGACACCCGGATGCCCTGCGCCTTCGCCCAGCGCAGCAGGTCCGCGGCACCGGCCGTCGAGACGTGGCAGACGTGCAGCCGCGCGCCGGTATGGCGGGCGAGCAGGCAGTCCCGCGCGATGATCGACTCCTCGGCGGCCGCGGGCCAGCCGGCGAGCCCGAGCCGCGCGGCGAGATCGCCCTCGTGGGCCTGCGCGCCGACGGTCAGCCGGGGCTCCTCGGCATGCTGGGCGATGACGGCGTCCAGCGCGGTCGAGTACTCCAGCGCGCGGCGCATGAGGAGCGGGTCGGCGACGCACCTGCCGTCGTCGGAGAACATCCGCACCCGCGCCCGCGAGCCGGCCATCGTGCCGAGCTCGGCGAGCTTCTCGCCCGCCAGCCCGACGGTGACCGCGCCGACCGGGTACACGTCGACGAGGCCGACCTCGCGGCCGCGGCGCCACACGTGCTCGACGATCACCGCGTTGTCCGCGACCGGGTCGGTGTTGGCCATGGCGAACACGGCCGTGTACCCGCCCAGGGCGGCGGCCGCCGAGCCGGTGGCGATCGTCTCGGTGTCCTCGCGGCCGGGCTCGCGCAGGTGGGTGTGCAGGTCGACGAAGCCGGGCAGCGCCACGAGCCCGTCGCAGTCGCGGACCTCCGCGCCGTCGGTGTCCACATCGGAGCCGAGCGCGGCGAGCACGCCGTCGCGGATCTCCAGGTCGACCGGGTCCTCCCCGTAGGGCCGGACCCCGCGCAGCACCAGGCCGGTCACGACCGCACCTCCTCCTCGTGGGCCAGCAGGTGGTAGAGCACCGCCATCCGCACGTGCACTCCGTTCGCGACCTGCTGGGTGATCGCGGCGCGCGGCGAGTCGGCGACCGAGGACGCGATCTCCATGCCGCGCAGCATCGGGCCCGGGTGCAGGACGACCGCGTGCTCGGGCAGGGCGGCGAGGCGGGCCTCGCTCATGCCGTAGGCGATCGAGTACTCGCGGGCGGACGGGAAGAAGCCGCCGTGCATCCGCTCGGCCTGCACGCGCAGCATCATCACGGCGTCGAGGCTGGGCAGCTCGGCGTCGAACGTGTGCGAGACCGTCACGGGCCAGCGGTCGACGTGTGCGGGCAGCAGCGTCGGCGGGGCGACCAGGACGACCTCCGCGCCGAGCGTGGTGAGCAGGTGGACGTTGGACCGGGCGACCCGGCTGTGCAGCACGTCGCCGACGATCGCGACCCGCTTGCCCGCGAGGTCGCCGAGGCGTTCCCGCAGCGTGGCGGCGTCGAGCAGGGCCTGCGTGGGGTGCTCGTGCGTGCCGTCGCCCGCGTTGACCACCGACGTGCCCGCCTCCTGCAGCCAGCCGGCCAGGCGGTGGGCCGCGCCCGAGGCCGGGTGGCGGACGATCACGCAGTCGGCGCCCGCGGCCGCGAGCGTGAGCGCGGTGTCCCGCAGCGACTCGCCCTTGCCCACGCTGGAGCCGCTGGCGGAGACGTTGACGACGTCGGCACTCATCCACTTGCCGGCGATCTCGAAGGAGACCCTGGTCCGGGTGGACGCCTCGTAGAACATCGTGATCACGGTGCGGCCGCGCAGGGTCGGGAGCTTGCGAACCTCGCGGCCGAGCAGCGTGCGCTTGAGCTCCTCGGCGGTGTCGAGCACGGCGGTGGCGGTCGCCGCGTCGAGCCCCTCGGTCGCCAGCAGGTGCCTCATGCCGGGTCCTCCATCCGCCGCAGCAGGACCGCGTCGCGGCCGTCGACCTCGTGGAGCTGGACGTGGACCTCCTCGGTTCGCGCGGTGGGCACGTTCTTGCCCACGTAGTCCGCGCGGATCGGCAGCTCGCGGTGGCCGCGGTCGACCAGGACGGCGAGCTGCACAGCGCTGGGGCGACCGGCGTCGCGCAGGGCGTCGAGGGCGGCGCGGACCGTCCGGCCGGAGAAGAGCACGTCGTCGACGAGGATGACGAGCTGGTCGTCGACGCCGCCCGGCGGAAGCTCGGTGGTGCCGAGCGGGCGGGTCGGGCGGCGGCGGAGGTCGTCGCGGTAGAGCGTGATATCGAGCACACCGGTGGGGACCCGGGCCCCGGAGAAGTCGGCGATCCGGGCGGCTAGCCGGTGTGCGAGCGGCGCGCCGCGGGTGGGGATCCCGAGGAGAACGACAGGTGCGGCGTCGGCTGCGCCGAGCGAGGTGCGCTCGATGACCTGATGGGCCATTCGGGCGACGGTGCGTGCGACGTCCCCGGCGCTGAGCAGCTCTCGCCCGGCCGGTTCCGCCGCACCGCGGTTGCGCGGTGCCACGGCTGACCTCCTTCCCCGCCTCGCTGGACGGGTCCTTAAAGGACGTCTGATCTGCGCCTTTGTCGGGCGCGGTAGCACCGTACCAGGAGCAATGGATCCACCAAGCGAGTGGTAATCCGGCGATTCGTCAAACTCTGTTCACAGATCAGCTTGACCTGGTGACAACTGTGGGTAACCATTACTCTGCGTGTTGATATGCGGCTACCCGCGGCACCCATCGATAGGCCAGCGGGGCGAATGAATGGAGAATCGCCATATGGGCGACTACGCCAAGGCGCTGGGGAGCAAGCTCCGCGGCATCCGCCAGCAGCAGGGCCTGTCCCTGCACGGCGTTGAGCAGAAGTCCGGCGGCCGGTGGAAGGCCGTCGTGGTCGGCTCCTACGAGCGGGGCGACCGGGCCGTGACCGTGCAGAAGCTGGCCGAGCTGGCCGACTTCTACGGCGTGCCGGTGGTCGAGCTGCTGCCCGAGGGCCGAGTCCCTTCGGGTGCCGAACCCGCCACCAAGATCGTGATCAACCTGGAGCGGCTGCAGCAGCTGCCCGCGGAGAAGGTCGGCCCCCTCGCCAGGTACGCGGCCACGATCCAGAGCCAGCGCGGCGACTACAACGGCAAGGTGCTCTCCATCCGCACGGAGGACCTGCGCTCGCTCGCGATCATCTACGACATGACCCCGGGCGAGCTCACCGAGCAGCTCATCGACTGGGGCGTGCTGCCGCCCGAGGCGCGGCCGTCCAAAGAGGACTAGTTCGACCGGGAACACACGACGCCGGGATCGGAGCGATGCTCCCGCTCCGATCCCCTTCCACGTTCAGGTTGCGGCCGTGGCGGAGGGCTCCGCCGGGGCCGGCGCCCCGCTCCGCCTGCGAGGGCGGGCCCGGGTGATCGCCACACCCGCGAGGCACAGGACGCCGCCGGCCAGCGTCAGCCAGCCCGGGACCTCGTCGAGGAGCAGCCAGGACATCACGATCACGATGGCCGGAACGGCGTAGGTCGTCGCGCCCATCTTGGCGGCCGTGGTGCGGGCGAGGGCGTATGCCCAGGTGATGAACGCCAGGGCGGTCGGGAACACGCCGAGGTAGACGACGTCGAGCGTCGCCGACAGCGGCGCCGCGCCGGCCTCGCTGACGAGCTGGCCGGCGAACGGCAGGCAGGCGACCGCGCCGACGAGGCAGCCGAACGTCGTCACCTGCACCGCGGACGCGTGCCGCAGGGCCGGCTTCTGGCTGGTCACGCCGATCGCGTAGGTCGCCGCCGCGACCACGCACAGGACGACGCCGAGCACGGAGGCCGACCCGCCGCCAGACGTCGAGAACCCGACAACCACGGCGCCGGCGAACGACACGCCGATGCCGGCCAGGACCCGGCGCGGGAAGCCCTCCCGGAGCAGCCAGCCGGAGAGCAGGGCGATCAGCACGGGCCCGACGTTGACGACCATCGCGGCCGTGCCCGCGTCGACCTCCCGCTCACCCCAGTTGAGCGCGATCATGTAGACGCCGAACCAGAGCAGCCCGGAGGCGAGGATCCCCGGCCACGCGGCGCGCGGCGGCCATCCTTCCCGCCGCACGAGCAGGATGAGCACGAGCACCGCGGACCCGGACAGCAGCCGCCCGAGGGCGAGCGCGCCCGGCGAGTACGACTCCCCCGCGTCCCGGATCGCCACGAACGCCGAGGCCCAGAACAAGACGGTGAACCCGGCGGCGACGAGGCTGCGACGGTCGACTGCTTCGCTCATGCCGCCAACATATGGCTGCCAACCGACAGAATCTCGCGAGATTCCGCCCTCTGGGACACCGCGCCGCGCGGGATTACAACGTGGCGCGGAGGCGTTCGGCGATCGTCGCGAGGCGGCCCAGGACGCCGTTGATGAAGCGCGGCGAGTCGTCCGTCGAGAGCATGCTGCCCAGCTGGACGGCCTCGTCCACGGCGACCACGTCCGGGACGTCCTGTGCCCACAGCAGCTCGTACACCCCGAGCCGCAGGATCGCCACGTCCACGAACGGCATGCGGTCCAGCGTCCAGCCCTCCGCGTGCTCGGCGAGCAGCTCGTCGATCCGTTCGCGATGCGCGACGACGCCCTCGAGCAGCGTCGCGGCGTAGTCGTTCGGTGCCGGCTGTTTCGACGCCTCCGTGCGCTCGGCGTACAGGGTCAGCGGGTCCGCGTCGCGCAGGGCGGCCGCGTACAGGACGTCGACCGCGCGCTTGCGTGCCTTGCTGCGCGCGCCCATCTAGGAGCTGACGCGCCCGAGGTAACGGCCGTCGCGGGTGTCGACCTTGACCTTCTCCCCTGTCGACAGGAACAGCGGGACCTGGATCTCCGCGCCGGTCTCGAGCGTGGCCGGCTTCGTGCCGCCCGTGGAGCGGTCACCCTGCAGGCCCGGATCGGTCTGCTTGATCACGAGCTCGACCGTCACCGGGAGCTCGACGTACAGCGGCGTGCCCTCGTGCGACGCGACGGTCGCGTTCTGGTTCTCCAGCATGAACCGCGACGAGTCGCCGACCACGTCGCCGTCGATGTGGATCTGCTCGTAGGTGTCGCCGTCCATGAACACGAACTGGGCGCCGTCCTGGTACAGGTAGGTCATCTCACGCCGGTCCACGGTCGCGGTGTCGACCTTCACGCCGGCGTTGAACGTCTTGTCCACGACCTTGCCGCTCAGCACGTGCTTGAGCTTGGTGCGCACGAAAGCCGGCCCCTTACCGGGCTTGACGTGCTGGAACTCGACGACGGACCACAGCTGCCCGTCGAGGTTGAGCACCAGGCCGTTCTTCAGGTCGTTGGTGGAAGCCACGGGGTAGGTCTCTCCTGTTACTCGCTGGCGGGGTCACACGACGACGAGCTGTTTGGTCGTCAGCGTGAGAAGCTCCGGCTCGCCGTCCCGCACGACGAGCGTGTCCTCGATTCGGACCCCGCCCCTGCCGGACAGGTACACGCCCGGCTCCACGGTGACTGCCATGCCGGCGGCAAGTCTACCTTTGCCGGTCTTGGCCAGGGCCGGGGCCTCGTGGATCTCCAGCCCCACGCCGTGGCCGAGCCCGTGCAGGAACTCCTCGCCGCGGCCCGCCCGCTCGACGACGTCGCGGGCCGCCGCGTCGACGTCGCTCACGTCGGCGTCCACCCGCAGGGCGGCCCGGCCGGCGGCCTGCGCGGTAGCCACGAGGTCGTACAGCTCACGCTGCCAGTCGGCCGGACTGCCCAGCACGAACGTCCGCGTCATGTCCGAGTGGTAGCCGTCGACGAGCGCGCCGAAGTCGAGCTTCACGAAGTCGCCCTGCGCCAGCACGGCGTCGGTCGGCCGGTGGTGCGGGACCGCGGAGTGCGCGCCGGTGGCGACGATCGTCTCGAAGGACGGGCCGCCCGCGCCGTGGTCGAGCATGCGGCTCTCCAGGTCGCGCGCGACCTCGCGCTCGGTGCGCCCGGCCGCCAGCCCCCCGTGCTCGATGAGGTCGGCGAGCGCGCGGTCCGCGGCCGCGCACGCCATGCGCAGCGCCTCGATCTCCGCGTCGTCCTTGACCATCCGCAGCCGCTCGACGAGTCCCGGCGAGCGGACCAGCTCGGCCCCGCCCGCAGCGTCGGTCAGCGTGTCGAGCTCCTCGACGGTGACCCGGTGGCTCTCGTACCCGGTACGCCGGTACGCCGCCGAGGCGGCGGCACGCGCGAGCAGCGCGGGCGGGCACGGCCGGTCGATCAGGCGCTCGAGGTCGGGCACCTGCTGCCCGGACTGGGTCAGGTAGCGCCCGTCTGTGCAGAACACCGTGCGCCCCTCGCGGCCCGGTTCATCGCCGGCGTGCACCAGCAGCGCGGCGTTCGACCCGGTGAACCCGGTCAGGTACCGCACGTTGCGCAGGTCGACCACGAGCAGGGCGTCCAGGTCGCGCTCACGCAGCTGAGCGCGCAGCGCCGCACGGCGGCGCACGTGGGTCTCGGGCATGCGTGCGAGCTTAGTAGGCGGGCGCATACGCTGTGGCGATGCGAACGACCCCGCGGAGCTGGCTGTTGCGCGGTGGCGTGCTGGCCGTCGTGCACGCCGCGGCCGAGACCGTACGGACCGGCTTCGGCGTCCACCACCCGACCTCACGCACGCTCTTCGAGGCGATCGTGCTCGGCGTGCTGGTCGCGGTGGCCGCGGTGTGGGGCGCGGTGGACACCTGGCGCGACGTGCCCGAGCGCGGCAAGGTCTGGCTGATCGCGTCGCTCGTCGCGGGCTGGGGCGCCGCGATCCTGGGCATCGTCGGCAAGTCGATCTTCGTGGACCAGAGCGGGGTGGCCGACCTCGGCGCCGCGCTGACCGGCGGTGCCGCGTTCACCGCCCTGCTGGTCCTGGTGCCGGCGTGCATCGGTTTGGTAGTGGGGCGGTGGATTCACGTTTCGGGCCGCGGGAGCCGCGAGGAGCCGGACGTGCCTCAGCGCGACGGGTCGAGGTCGGGCCCGCGGTCGTAGGCGTCCCAGTCCTCGTCGGACACCTGCCGCGGCGAGGACGAGTTCATCGCGGCCACGTCGGCCGAGTCGAACCGCCAGAGCCTGTGGTCGATGACGAACCCCGTGCCGCGGCCGGGCGCGGCGACCGCCTCGGCGCCCGGTCTCAGCCGCGCGGCCACCTTGACGTCGTCGAGTGACGGGACCCGGCCGTCGAGTACGCGCACCGCGAGCTTCTCGGCCACCGACCGCCGGTCGACGCGGACGAGCTCGCCGTTGATCACGAGGTCGATCGTGCGTTGCGGGGAGGGCATGGCGAACCCGTCGAGCGCGAGCAGCGCGCGGCCGGTGGTCTTGCAGGCGTCGAACCCGCCGACGTCCAGCCCGAAGTGGCGCAGGTCCGCGGGTCCGTGGCGGCCTTCCTTGGTGGCGCGCACGAGGTCGAGCGGCAAGGTGCCGCATGGGTCCTCTGTAGACACGATGGCGTGCCCGTCCGGCCGGCGGACCAGGCCCGGGCCCTCGCGCCAGATGCCCGGCACGAGCACCGGGTCGTACGGGTTGGTGTGGAAGTCGATGTCCCAGAAGGTGAGCAGCGTGCCGTTGCTGGTCTCGTGCGCGACGGCGAACGCCGCGAGCGAGTCCACCCACATCCAGTCGGCGCTGAACGCGTCGACGATCGTGCGGCCGCGGGCGCTCGTGTCCGGCACCTTCTCGAACCCGTCCGGGCCGAGCGCCTCGACGCCCTCGGAGAACTTGGGATCGCGGGAGCGCAGGACGAACTGGCCGGCGCCGTTGCGACCGGCGCCCTCGCCCGTCGTGTCGGTGAACATCAGGTAGAACTTGTCGCCCAGGAACAGCACGGATGGCTGGCCGGCGCCGTAGGTGTTGCCGTTCGACACGTGCCGCGCCGACCTGACGATCGGCTTGCCCTCGTTGACCCGCGACCACACCCGGCCGTCGCGGCTGACGGCGAGGCCGATCGCGTTGCCGTGGGCGTGGTCGCCGGCGGCGCCGGTGTAGTACATGTAGTAGACGCCGTCCACCCGGACCACCGACGGGTCACAGGTGTGCATGGCGTCGAAGCCGCCGGGCCGCCCGGAGAAGATCGGCGTGGCGCGCTTGCCGTCGGGGCCGGCGAACGGCCCGTCCATCGAGCGGGCCTCGGCCATCACGATGTCGTCGCCCGCCGGGTTCGCGACGCCGAGCTGGCTGCACCACCACATCCGGTACCGGCCGCCGTCGAGCAGTACGGACGGGGCGTAGTCGTACGGTGCGTCGCCGCCGCCGTAGGCGACCGTCTTGTCGCTCTTGCGGCCGCGGAAGGTGACCAGCGGGAGCGGGCTCTGCTTGCCCTGGCCGGGCTTCGCGGACGGGGACGGGGTCTTCCCGGGCACGACCTCGATCTCGGGGCCGTTCCCGGGCGCGGACGCCTCACTGGTCGTGCACGCGGCGATGAACGTCAGCGCCAGGAGCGCGGCGGACACGGCGGCCCGTCTTCGACGGTGCGTGGCGCGCATCGCGGAAGTGCCTCTCGACGTCGTCTGCCCGGTTGAATCCACGAAAGAGTCTAAGGATCACCCGATCGGTTCGCTTGCCACCAGCTCCACCTCGAAGCCGTCCTCGTTCTCCAGGTAGGCCGCCACGTGGTCGGGGCCGCCCGCGTGCGGGTGCCGGTCGGCGAACATCAGCCGCCAGCCGTGCTCGGGCGCGGCGGCCGTGATCCGGTCCAGTTCGGCCCGGTCGCGAACGTGCAGGGCCAGATGGTTCAACCCGGGCCGGACGCGCTCGTGGCGGTCGCCGCGCCGGTCCGGCGAGTCCTCGACGACGACGTAGGAGGCGCCGCGCCGCCAGCTCACGCCACGGGGCCAGCGCTGGTACTCGCGCCAGCCCAGCTCGGTGAACAGCCAGCCGAACGAGCGCTCCGCGCCCGGCAGGTCGGCGACCCACAGCTCGACGTGGTGCACGCCGGCGGGCTTGGCGAGGTCGACGTACACGTGATGGAAGCGGCCGCGGTGCTCGCGAGAGCCGACGCGGACGAAGCCGAGCCGCTCGGTGAACGCGCGGCCGCGCGGGTTGTCCTCGCGTACCAGGGAGAACACGGCCGGTGCGCCGAGCGTGTCGTGCGCGTGGTCGACGATCGCGCGGGCGGCCTCGTGCGCGAGGCCGGTGCCGCGGTGCGCACGGCCGACGTACCAGCCGCACTCGAACGTGCCCGCGACGTCCTTCGAGAGGCGCAGCTGGCCGATGCCGATCGGCACGCCGTCGAGCTCGATGACCCACTCGCCGGTGCCCTCCGGGCCGGGCGCGCCCAGCCGGCGCCGGACGAGCGTGGCCACGACCTCGGTGTTGGTGAGGTCGTGTTCCGGGTCGCGCTCGTCCTCCGGGTCGTCGGCGAACATGGCGAGGAGGGCGTCGGCGTCGTCGCGCCGCAGCGGTCGGAGGACGAGCCGGTCGGTCCGGAGCGTGGTCATGCGTTGGCGGCGAGCCAGCGCAGCGCGAGCGGGTAGCCGTCGACGCCGAGGCCCACGATGACGCCGCTGGCCACCGCGGAGATGTAGCTGTGGTGCCGGAACTCCTCGCGCTTGTGGACGTTCGTGATGTGCACCTCGACCAGCGGCGCGGTCAGCTGCGCGCAGGCGTCCCGGACGGCGATCGAGTAGTGCGTCCAGGCACCCGCGTTGAGCACGACGGGGATCTTGTGCGTCGCGGCCTCGTGCAGCCAGCCGAGCATCTCGCCCTCGTGGTCGGTCTGGCGGACGGTGACCTCGACGTCGAGCTCGCGGCCGGTCTTCTCGCACAGCTCGACGAGGTCGGCGTAGGTGGTGCGGCCGTAGATCTCCGGCTCGCGCGTGCCCAGCCTGCCCAGGTTGGGTCCGTTGAGCACCAGCGCCTTCATGTGCGGGCCCCTTCAGGAGTAGCGACGGGGCAAGGGTAGCCAGGCCCGCACGCACCCGCTCATGGCCTGCTGATCGCCGCGTACGCGGTGGTCAGCAGGCCCGGCTCGGGGTCCTCCAGCCGGCCCGGCCGGGCGAGCGCGTCGAGCACCACGAAGCGGAGCACGCCGGCGCGGGTCTTCTTGTCGCCGCGCATGGCCTCGACCAGGTCCGGCAGCGCGTCGCGCTCGTAGCCGGTCGGCAGGCCGATCGACTCGAGGACGGCGCGGTGCCGGTCCGCGGTGCCGTCGTCCAGGCGGCCGGCGTGGCGGGCCAGCTCCGCGGCGAACACCAGGCCGACGCTGACCGCCGCGCCGTGCCGCCACCGGTAGCCCTCGCGGCGCTCGATCGCGTGGCCGAGGGTGTGGCCGTAGTTGAGGATCTCGCGCAGGCTCGACTCGCGGAGGTCGGCGGCCACGACGTCGGCCTTGACCTGGATCTTGCGCCGCACCAGCTCGGCCAGCACGTCGCCGTCCGGGTCGAGCGCCGCCTTCGGGTCCGCTTCGACGAGCTCGAGGATCCGTGGGTCCGCGATGAAGCCGCCTTTGATCACCTCGGCCATGCCCGCGGCGAGGTCGTCGGCCGGCAGGGTGCGCAGGATGTCGAGGTCGGCGAGCACGGCGGACGGCTCGTGGAACGCGCCGACGAGGTTCTTGCCGGCGCCGATGTTGATGCCGGTCTTGCCGCCGACCGCGGCGTCCACCATGCCGAGCAACGTGGTCGGCACGTTGACCAGCCGCACGCCACGCATCCACGTCGCCGCCACGAAGCCGCCGAGGTCGGTCACCGCTCCCCCGCCGTAGGCCACGACCGTGCCGCCACGGTCCATGCCCACCGCGGCGAGGGCGTCCCAGCACTGGCCGGCGACCTCGAGGCTCTTGCCCTCCTCGGCGTCGGGGATCGCTATCAGGTGCGCGTCTACGTCCGCGGCGCGCAGCCGGCCGCGTAGCGTCTCGGCGCCGTCGACGAGCGTCGGCGGGTGGATGATCACGACCTTCGGCGCTCCGGCGACCTGTGCCACGAGCTCGTCCGTGAGGTCCCGCCCGACCACGACCTCGTACGGCCGCTCGGTGGCCACCCTGATCCGCGCCGGCTCCACTGCCTCACTCCTCGCCGTCCATTGGTGTGGATGAGCATCGCACCGGGGCCTCGTCCATGTTCAGTTGGGGATCAGTCCAGTTCCACCTCCGTCGTGCCGTCGTGCCCGCGTGCCGCGGCGACGAGGTCGCCCTGCTCCTCGATCTTCGTGTGCTGCCTGGTGGTGATCTCGCGGGTCACGGTGACGGCCAGCCGCAGCACGCGGCCCGACCTGCGGGCACGCCACGTGCCGGCGATGTCGCCGTCGACGAGCACGATGCCGGGGCTGCCGACCGGCCGCCACACCGTCCTGGCGACAGCCCGGTCCGGCACCAGGAACGCTCGGTTGCCCAATGCGATGGCGTCCCGTGGCGGCAGCAACAACACCGGCGGCGCAGCGGGCGCGGCGCCGACGGCGGCCAGCGCGTCGGCGTGTGCGCGCAATGCCATACCGTCGATCCGCACGTCCTCGAGCTCGCCGGCGAGCTCGTCGAAGCTCGGCTTCAACCAGTCCGGTGGCGTCGTGACCGACCGGGTGTCCAGCCACGTCACCAGGTCGCGGAGCGTGGCCGGGCCGGCGAGCCGGAGATAGGCACGCAGCAGCTCGGTCGTCTTCCGGCCACGCGCGATCGCCGGCTCGCCGGGCGCCACCCGGAACAGCAGGCGCCGGCCGTCCCGCGGAACCACCTCGAGGCCCGCGTACAGCGTGCCGAGCCGGAACAGCCCCTCGGCCACGTGCGCGACGCCGCACCCCACGCACCACGGCCGAGCGATCTCCGGTAACCGGGGGCTGACCGCGCCGGACAACTCGCCCTTCGTGGCCACCTCACCGGGAAAGACCTCGCGCAGTCGCGCGGCGACCTCTTCGAGTAACGCCGGCCCGTCCGCACCGGAGGCGATCAGCTCGTCGCCGTAGCCGCCCAGGTACGCCCGCAGCGTGTCGTTGTCCCGCGGCCACAACGCGGCGCGTATCAGCGGCAGGTCGGCCCGCCGGTGCAGGTGCGGCGAGCCGCGCACGGTCAGCGCGAGCGCCAGCTCCGGCCGGTCGAGCCCGGGATCCCCGGTGCGCTGGTGGAGGGCGTGCGCTGCCGAGCCGGCAGGGGTGTCCTGCAGGCCGACCGCGAGCACGTCAAGATCGTCGAGGGGTGCGCCGCCGTGCAGGCCCTGCGCCCACACACGATGCGCGAGCACGGCACGACGATCGAGTTCGACTGCCATGCACCATGCCTAGCAGCGGGCACCGACAGGTCCGAACCGGTCGCGCTCAGTCCTGGGTTACCGGCATGCTCGCGAGCACGTCGGCCAGAACCTCCTGCGGGGTGCGCTCGCTCGTCTGCACGGTCGCCGCGGCGACTTGCGCGTAGACCGGGCGGCGCGTGCCCAGCAGCTCCTTGAGGTGCGCGCGTGGGTTCGGCAGCAGCCACGGGTGCAGCGGAACCAGGCCCTCGCGGCGCAGCAGGTGCTCGAGGTCGACGTCGAGGAAGACGACGTGGAACGGCGCCAGCAAGTCCGGCACGCCGGGTGCCGTCGGCGTCCCGCCCCCGAGCGCGAGGACGCCGGTGAACCCCGGTAGCAGCGTGGTCAGCAGCTCGCGCTCGGACTCCTGGAACCGCTCCCGGCCGAGCTGGACCACGAGCTCGCCCGCGGGCAGCCCGTGCGCCCGCTCGAGGTCGTCGTCGAAGTCGCGGAACTCGACGCCC
This sequence comes from Actinophytocola sp., assembly GCF_036555685.1. Classification (GTDB taxonomy): domain Bacteria; phylum Actinomycetota; class Actinomycetes; order Mycobacteriales; family Pseudonocardiaceae; genus Actinophytocola. The sequence continues at coordinate 16,101 of NZ_DATBKY010000161.1, forward strand.
AGCCGCTCGGCGGCGAGCCGGCCGACCGTGCTCTTACCCGAGCCGGGCGGGCCGACGAGGATCAGTACGGGACCGCGTCCGGTCGGTGTCACTGTTCCGGTCACCACCGTTCCTGCAGTGCCTTGAGGTAGCCCTCGGCGTTGCGCCTGGACTCGGTGAGGGAGTCGCCGCCGAACTTCTCCAGCGCCGCCTCGGCGAGTACCAGCCCCATCACCGACTCGAGAACCACGCCCGCCCGCGGTACCGCGCACACGTCCGAGCGCTGGTGGATCGCCACCGCCGGCTCACCCGTCACGACGTCTACTGTGGATAGTGCACGTGGGACGGTCGAGATCGGCTTCATGGCCACCCGGGCGACGAGCGGCTCACCGTTGGTGATGCCGCCCTCGAGGCCACCCGCGCGGTTGGACCGCCGCGTCACACCCGTGACGCCGCCGGCCGGGTCGATCTCGTCGTGCGCCTTGCTGCCCCACCGCCGCGCGGTCTCGAACCCGTCGCCGATCGCCACGCCCTTCATCGCCTGGACGCCCATGAGGGCACCGGCGAGCCGGGCGTCGAGCCGGCGGTCCCAGTGCACGTGCGAGCCGAGCCCCGGCGGCAACCCGTAGGCGATCACCTCGATGACGCCGCCGACCGTGTCACCCGCCTCCTTGACCGCCTCGACCTCGGCGACCATCGCCTCGGTGGCCCTCGGGTCGAAAGCGCGGACCGGGCTCTCGTCGATCGCCGCGAGGTCCTCCGGCTGCGGAGCCGGTCCGTCGGGCGCGTCTGCCGTGCCGATCGAGATCACGTGGCTGAGCACCTCGACGCCGAGCAGCTGGCGCAGGAACGCGCGGGCCACGGTGCCGAGCGCGGTGCGGGACGCCGTCTCCCGCGCGCTCGCCCGCTCCAGGACGGGGCGGGCCTCGTCGAAGCCGTACTTCTGCATGCCCGCCAGGTCGGCGTGCCCGGGACGCGGGCGCGTGAGCGGCTCGTTGCGGGCGAGGCCGGCCAGCTCGCCGGGGTCGACGGGGTCGGCGGCCATCACCTTCTCCCACTTGGGCCACTCGGCGTTGTCGATGCGGACCGCGATGGGGCCGCCCTGCGTGACGCCGTGGCGGACCCCGCCGAGGAACTCGACCCGGTCGGTCTCGAAGCCCATGCGCGGGCTGCGCCCGAACCCGAGCCGGCGGCGGGCGAGCTGCTCGCCGACGTCCGTCGTGGTGACCTCGACACCGGCCACCATGCCCTCCAGCACGGCGACGAGCGCGGGGCCGTGGGACTCCCCAGCGGTGATCCAACGCAACACCTGCTGATCCTGTCATGCCGTTCTCAAACCCCTCTGAACAGCCCGGGCGGGAAGATGGTGAACAGGCACGTGGCCGTCAGCAGGCCCGGCCCGTGCGGGATGCCCTCACGCCGGCCGTCGGCGGTCATGGCGGCACCCAGCAGCAGGGTCCCCACCGCGGCCACGACCGCGGCCAGGGCCAGGGCGGGCCAGCCGGCCGCGGCCAGGGTGAGGCCGACGCTGCCGGACAGCTTCACGTCACCCGCACCCAGCGACGCCGGCCGCGCCAGGTGGACGAGCAGGTGGAGCGTGAGGTACACGGCCCCACCCAACGCCGCCCGGACGGTTATCGCCCAGTCGTCGCCAAGGCACGCCGCGACCACGGTGGCGGCCGCCAGCGCCGGGTACGCGGGGAGCGTCAGCGCGTCGGGCAGCCGGGCGTGGCGAGCGTCGACCACCGCGAGCAGGACCGCGAACCACGTCAGGACGAGCGGCACGGGCAGCCACCACACGGGCAGCTGTCCACTTGCGACCCGCCACGCGACCACAACCCACAGCACCGCGACCGCACCAGCTAACCATCCACTGTGGACATGGGTGCCACGGCGGAGGCGGGCGAGCAGGAATGCGCCCGCCGCACCGGACGCGGCGCCGGCCAAACCACAGAACACGACTAGAGCCATGACTCCACGGTGGCCCCGGATTCCTTGTGCGGCAAGGACGAACCCGTGCGAATGGTCCATTGGCACGGGTTCACGCGAGCGGCAGGCCCGCCCGTGCGTGGATGTCCTTGATGACGTCGGTCTTCGCGTCGGCGTAGTTCTGCACGTACTTCCACTCACGCTCAGCCAGCTCGCGCCGCGTGCCTGCGGGAGAACACGTGCGAGTTCGCGTCGTGCGGATCGCCGTCCGCGATGCGGCGGTGCGGCAACCGGTGCTCGAACCAGCCCGGCTCGCGAACCCGCGGCTGGTAACCCACGGCCTCGAGAGCGGGTCGTAGTCGACTACCGGCACCGCGTACGGCTCCATCTCCCCCACGTCCGCGGCGCGGATGCTCTCCTCGTCCGTGCCGCCCCGCTAGATCGGCAGCGGCACCATTCCGCCGGTCGCCTCGTGCAGCGCGTCCCGCATCGTCGAACGCGGGGCCGACAGCCCGGTGAACAGCTCGACCTGGCCGAACGCCTGGTGCAGCAGCATGTCCAGGCCGGTGGCCAGCCGCCCGCCGTGCGCGCCGACCGCGGCCGCGAGCTTGGTCGGCCACGGGTGGTAGATCACGTCGAGCACGCACGGGGCGAGCGCCAGCGCGGGCACGTGGGGCTCGATCGCGTCCGCCGGTGCGGTGTTGACCAGCACCGACGCATCCCGGGCCAGCGCCTCCCACGGCACGGCGGCCCACCGGAGCACCTCGACCGCCAACCCGAGCTTCGAGCCGCACCGGCTGGCGGGCTCGGCGCGGCCCGGCTCCCGGGCCACCACGTACGCCTGCTCGAAGCCGAGGTCGGCCAGGCCCGCGAGCGCGGCGCACGCGGTCCCGCCCGCGCCGAGGACCACCCCGTAGCCGGTCCCGGCGAACCCGGCCGCACGCAACGCGCCGACCACGCCGTCGACGTCCGTGCAGTCCGCGCGCCAGCCGGACTCCTGGCGTACCAGCGTGTTCGCCGCCCCGACCGCGACGGCGCGGGTGGTCGCGTCGGTGGCGACCGAGAGCGCGGCCTGCTTGCCGGGCATGGTCACCGACAGCCCCACCCACGAGTCGTCCAGGGACGAGACCAGGCCGGGCAGCGCGGCGGCGTCCGCCTCCACCCGCTCGTAGGTCCAGCCGGTCAGGCCGAGCGCGCGATAAGCCGCGAGATGCAGTACCGGTGACAACGAGTGCGCCACCGGGGAGCCCACGACGGCAGCACGGCGTTGCCTAGTACGCATCGCGGTCCTGGGCGAGGGCCACGTTCTTGTCGTGCTCCGCCTGCGTCGAGGCGAAGCAGGAGGAACCGTCCTTCTGGCAGCGCACGAAGTACAGCCACTTCCCCTTCGCCGGCGAAGCGGCGGCCTTGAACGCCTCCGAGCTCGGCGCGGATATCGGGGTCGGCGGCAGGCCCGTGTTCTGGTAGGTGTTGTACGGCCCCGCCTTGTCCCGGTCCGCCCCGTTCGTGCGGATCGTCGGCCGGTCCAGCACGTAGTTGATCGTGGAGTCGTACTGCAGCTCCATCCGCTGGGCGAGCCGGTTGTAGGTCACCCGGGACACCTTCGCGAAGTCCTTCTCGATGGCCTCGCGCTCGATCAGCGACGCCATGATCGTCAACTGGTACGGGGTGAACCCGGTGTCCTGGGCGATGTTCGGCATGCCCACGGCCTGCAGCTGCGTCGTCGAGTTGCTCACCAGCTGCTGCCACAGCTCGTCGGCGCCCGAACCGGGCTTCACGTCGTACACACCAGGCATGATCAGGCCCTCGAGCCGCCGCTCCGGGTCGGCCTTCTGCGCGTACGGGATCGCCCAGTCCGGCACGCCGAGCTTGGCGAGGTCGGCCTTCTTCACGCTCGCCCACAGCTGGTCGGGCTTGACGCAGGTGCTCTTGCCGTTGAGCTTCGCGCACGACGCCTGGGACAGCTCGGTGACGATGCCCGGCGTGACCTTGTTGCCGTTCTTGATGTCGTGCAGCTGCGTGCCCGCGGTGATCTGGAGGTTCCCGACCTTCGCGTCCTTGGCGACGATCTGGGTCACCGCTGCTTTGCCGGACGACTTGGTCTTCACCACGTAGTAGCCGGGCTGGATGGCCCGGACCCGCTCGTCGGACTCGGCGGCGGTGACGAACGCCCGCGAGCTCGCGACGACGTCCGCGTCGGCGAGGGTGGCGGCGATGTCACCGGTGGACTCGCCGTTCTTGACCTGCACCACGACCTGGTTCTCGCCGTTGCCCGCGTAGTCGTCGTAGTCGCCGATGCCCAGGAGCTGCTGTAAGCCGAAGTACCCGGCCACGGCGATCAGCCCGAGCACGACCACCATGCTCACCCACAGCACGACCCGCCGGCGTTTGCGCTTGCGCGGCTTGCGTACCGGCCGCTGGCGCTCGGTGCGGGAATCGGTGAACAGGTCGAGCTCTTCGTGGGTCATGGTTGTGACGCCTCCGGAGGCAAGTGCCGGGCCCGGCCGTCCAGCCAGGCCTGCAAGATTTCGACGGCCGCGGCCTGGTCGACCACCGCTCGCTGCTTCTTGCCGCGCACCCCCCGATCGCTGAGCATCTTCGTGGCGCTGACCGTGGTGAGCCGCTCGTCGGCCAGGCGAACCGGCACCGGACGGATCCGCTTCGCGAGCCGCCTGGCGTATGCGGCGGCTCCGGCCGCCGCCTTGCCGTGACGGGCCGCGAGGGTTCTCGGTAATCCGACCACCACTTCGACCACCTCGTGCTCGACAACGAGCTCGGCCAGCCGGTCGAGATCGCTACCCGAGCGTTCGTCGCGAGACAGAGTAACCAGTGGAGTGGCGAGAACGGGACCGGGATCGCTCAGAGCGACCCCCACCCGCACCGACCCGACGTCGACGCCGAGCCTGCGGCCGGGTCCCGGATCACCGAGACCCGGCTTGTCAGGCTGGGTCACGTGGCATCCCCCGGCTCCCTCACGAACCGCCTTCCGCCAGTGTCCGGCGCAGCGCGCCGACCGCGTCGGGCACGCCCGCCGGGTTGCCGCCGCCACCCTGCGCCATGTCCGGCTTGCCGCCGCCGCGACCGCCGATCGCCGGCGCGAACGTCGGCACCAGCTTGCCGGCCGCGAGGCCGCGGTCGCGCGCCGCCGACGTCGTGGCGACCACGAAGCTGACCTTCGCGCCATCCGCCGAGAACAGCGCCACCACCCCGGGCCGCGCGCCCAGGCGGTTGCGTACCTCGGACGCGAGCGAGCGCAGGTCGTTGCCGCCGATTCCGTCCGGCGCCGCGACCGCGACGAGCGCGACACCGCCGACGTCCTCCGCCGCGTCGGCGAGCGTGCCCGCCGACGACAGCAGCTGAGCGCCGCGCAGCTTCTCGAGCTCCTTCTCCGCCGCGCGCAGCCGCTCGACGGTCTGCCCGATGCGCTCCGGCAGCTCCTCCGCCGGCACCTTGAACTGCTCGGCGAGCTGGCCGACCAGCACGTGCTCGCGCGCCAGGAACCGGAACGCGTCCAGCCCGACCAGCGCCTCCACGCGCCGCACGCCCGCCCCGATGGACGCCTCGGACAGTAGCTTGACCACGCCGATCTCGCCGGAACGGTGCACGTGCGTGCCGCCGCACAGCTCCTTCGAGTAGTCGCCGATCGTGATCACGCGGACCTTGTCGCCGTACTTCTCGCCGAAGAACGCGATCGCGCCCTGCTTGCGCGCCTCGTCGAGCGTGGTGATCTCCGCCCGCACGTCGTAGTCGTTGAGCAGCACGTCGTTGACCTCGTCCTCGACGTCGGCCAGCACGCTGACCGGCACCGCGCCGCCGGGCGAGGTGAAGTCGAACCGCAGCCGGCCCGGCGCGTTCAGCGAGCCCGCCTGCGCCGCCTGGGTGCCGAGCGCGCGACGCACGCCCGCGTGCACCAGGTGGGTGGCCGAGTGGGACCGGGAAACCGCGCGCCGGCGCGTCTTGTCGACCTCCGCGTGCACCGTGGCGTCGAGCGTGATCTCGCCGGAGACGACCTTGCCCCGGTGCACGTTCAGGCCGGCCACCGGGGACTGCACGTCCCGCACCTCGACCTCGAACCCGTCGCCGACGATCCGGCCGGTGTCCGCGAGCTGGCCGCCGCCCTCCGCGTAGAACGGCGTGCGGTTCAGCACGACCTCGACCTCGCTACCCGCGCCCGCCACGACCGCCGGCTCGCCGTCGAGGAGCAGGCCGACGACCGTGGCCTCGGTGCTCAGCTCGCGGTAGCCGAGGAAGTCGGTCACGCCGTGCTTGTCCAGCACCGACCGGTACGCGCCGCCGTCCGCGTGCCCGACCTTGCGCGACGCCGCGTCGTCCTTCGAGCGCTGGCGCTGCTCGGCCATCAGCCGGCGGAAGCCCTCCTCGTCGACCGCGAGGCCCTGCTCGGACGCCATCTCCAGCGTCAGGTCGATGGGGAACCCGTAGGTGTCGTGCAGCTGGAACGCCCTGTCACCGGGCAGCACCGTGCCGCCGGACTTCTTGGTCTCGGTCGCCGCGAGATCGAAGATCCGCGAGCCGCTGGTGAGCGTGGTGAGGAAGGTGTCCTCCTCGTTGCGCACCACGGACTCGATGCGGTCGAACTGGCTGACCAGCTCGGGGTAGGCCGGGCCCATCGTGTCGCGCACGACCGCCGCGAACTCGGGCAGCACCGGCTCGTTGACGCCGAGCAGGCGCACCGAGCGGACGATGCGGCGCAGCAGCCGGCGCAGCACGTAGCCGCGCGCCTCGTTGCCCGGGGTGACGCCGTCGCCGATCAGCATGACGCCGCTGCGCGCGTGGTCGGCGATGACCCGGAAGCGCACGTCGTCCGCCGGGTCGACGCCGTAGCGGCGGCCGGACATCTCCTCCGCCTTGGTGATCACCGGGCGGACGAGGTCGGTCTCGTAAACGTTGTGGACGTCCTGCAGCAGGAACGCGACACGCTCTATCCCGAGACCGGTGTCGATGTTCTTCGCCGGCAGCTCGCCGATCGGCGGGTGGTCCTCCTTCGGGGACAGCTCGCCGCGCTCGTCCTGCATGAAGACGAGGTTCCAGATCTCGAGGTAGCGGTCCTCGTCGACGACCGGGCCGCCGTCCCTGCCGAAGTCCGGGCCGCGGTCGTAGTAGATCTCCGAGCAGGGACCGCCGGGACCGGGCACGCCCATGTCCCAGTAGTTGTCCTTGCCACCGCGGCGCTGGATGCGCTCGTCGGGCAGGCCCGCGATCTTGCGCCACAGCTCGATGGCCTCGTCGTCGGTCTTGTAGACGGTGACCCAGATGCGGTCGGGGTCGAAGCCGTAGCCGCCCTCGGACTGGCTGCCGGTGGCGAGCTGCCACGCGTGCTCGATCGCGCCGGCCTTGAAGTAGTCGCCGAAGGAGAAGTTCCCGGCCATCTGGAAGAACGTGTTGTGCCGGGTGGTCTTGCCGACCTCGTCGATGTCGCCGGTGCGCACGCACTTCTGCACGCTGGTCGCGCGCGGGTACGGCGGCGGCTCCTCACCGAGGAAGTACGGCTTGAACTGCACCATCCCCGCGTTGACGAACAGCAGGTTCGGGTCGTCGAGGATGAGCGAGGCGCTGGGCACGAGCGTGTGCCCGGACGCCTTGAAGTGGTCGAGGAATCGCTTGCTGATCTCGTGTGTCTGCACGGTGAGTCCTAGGAAGGTGTGGAACCGACGGAGTCCGGGTCACGGCGGGCAGCCGCGCGCCACTGCGGGCGCGGCTCAGCTACCCGCCCGGCGAGCTCGCGCGTCGCGGGCCGCGGGCACCCGCCGCGCCGCCTGCTCGTCGCGCACACCCAGCGCGTGGCGGGCCACCGGACTGACGCCCGACCGCTGCTCCACCACTTCGGACAACTCCTCTTCGCGTTCGACCATCCCGGCCCGGACGTCCGCGCCGAACGAGCCGATCGCGCCGGCCAGCTCGCGCATCGCCTCGCCGAGGTTGCCGGCGATGCCGGCGGGGGTGGCCTGACGTGCGGTTTCCTTCGCCTTGCGGGTCAAGGCTACGCCGGTGGCGATTCCGACCCCAAGCCAAAAAAGCCGCTTCACGACGTCCCCTCGCAGGCTCGGTGACGCCGCTCGCGGTCGCCCCGTGTCGAATCGTTCGCTGCGCAGGCTTCGCTCACCGCTTGGCTCCCTTGTTGCGCTTGCCGCGGCGCGCGTGCTTGCCGTCGCCGGCCTCCCTGGCCTTGCGACGGGCCCTCAGCGCCTTGTTGACGCCGTAGGAGAACGCGGCCGCCTTGACCAGCGGGCCGCCGAGCGTGGCGGTGAACACCGAGGTCAACGCCGAGACGTTGCCCGTAACGGCCTGCGTGTTCGCGGTGATGCCGTCGACGCGCTCGAGCTGGGTGTTGACGTGCGTGAGCGTGGTGTTGGCCTCGTTGAACAGCGGATCGGAGTTCGTGTGCGCCTTGCGGATGGCGATCGTGGCCTCGTCGAGCGTGCGCCCGAGCTTGATCAAGGGGATCGCCAGCAGTAGCACGAGCAGTACGAACGCGCCGGCCGCGATCAGCGCGGCGAGCTGCCCTGCCGACACGAGTCCTCCTAGGTGCCATACATGACGTCGTGGGAATCGCCGGTCAGGTTACCGCGCGGCCGCGACGGTGGCCTGTCCGGATCACTGGCGAGCCCGACCGGGTGACCGGCGTCGCCGGGAGGCGCCCTCAGCTCTCGCCCCGGACCACTCGGCGGAGCTTGGGCAGGCGCTCCGCGACCGCGCGCTCGGCGCCGCGGGTGGTCGGCTCGTAGTAGTCGCGGCCGACGAGCTCGTCGGGTGGGTACTGCTGTTCGAGCACGCCCTCGGCGGCGTCGTGCGGGTAGCGGTAGCCGGTGGCGTTGCCGAGCTTCTTCGCGCCGGCGTAGTGGCCGTCGCGCAGGTGGGCGGGCACGGTGCCGGCCGCGCCCTGCCGGACGTCGGCCATCGCCTGGGAGATCGCGGTGGTCACCGCGTTGGACTTGGGCGCGGTGGCCAGGTGCACGGTGGCGTGGGCGAGATTGAGCGTGCACTCGGGCAGGCCGATCAGCTGGACGGCCTGGGCCGCGGCCGTCGCGGTCTGCAGGGCCATCGGGTCGGCCATGCCGACGTCCTCGCTCGCGAAGATCACGAGGCGCCGGGCGATGAACCGCGGGTCCTCCCCCGCCTCGATCATGCGGGCGAGGTAGTGCAGCGCGGCGTCGACGTCCGAACCGCGCATCGACTTGATGAACGCGCTGATGACGTCGTAGTGCTGGTCGCCCTGCCGGTCGTACCGTACGGCCGCCTTGTCCACTGTGGATTCGACGGTGGCGAGGTCGACGACGCCGTCGTTGGTGGCGAGCGCGGAGTCGGCGGCGGCCTCCAGGGCGGTGAGCGCACGCCGCGCGTCGCCGCCGGCGAGGCGGACGATGTGGTCCTCGGCGTCCTGCTCGAGGGTCACGGTGTCGCCCAGCCCGCGCTCGTCGGCGAGCGCGCGGCGCACGAGCGTGCGCACGTCGTCGTCTTCGAGCGAGCGCAGCTGCAGCACGAGCGAGCGGGACAGCAGCGGGGAGACGACCGAGAAGAACGGGTTCTCCGTGGTGGCCGCGACGAGCAGCACGATGCGGTCCTCGACCGCGCCGAGCAGCGCGTCCTGCTGGGTGCGGGAGAATCGGTGGACCTCGTCGATGAACAGCACGGTCGACTCGCCGGAGTGGGTGAGCCGGCGGCGCGCGTCCTCGATGACGCCGCGGACCTCCTTGACACCGGCGGACAGTGCCGAGAGCGCGACGAACCGGCGGCCGATCGCGCTCGACACCAGCATGGCGAGCGTGGTCTTCCCGGTGCCGGGCGGTCCGTACAGCAGCAGCGAGGCCGGGGCGGCGCCCTCGACGAGCCGGCGCAGCGGGGCGCCGGGGCCGAGCAGGTGGTCCTGGCCGAGCACCTCGCTCAGGTCGGCCGGCCGCATGCGCACGGCGAGCGGCGCGTTCGCCGCGATCCGCGCGCTGCCACCCGGGTGCACGTCGGGCGGGCTGTCGAACAGCTGCAGGTCGTCCACGTCGTGGACGCTACTCGGCGGGTCCGACAGCCGTTACGATCGACCCGCGCGGCCCGGGGCCGCGTCCCGTCCGCGGGCAGGGCCGAGCCCACCCCGGTCTGTTCGACGCATGCCCGCACCTTCTGCCCCGCCCGGTGCCAGCGGACCTCGGGCGATTCGGGTAAGGAGGTTTGCCGTGTCGCTACCCGCTGCCGTGAGCCTGGAGCAGCTGCGCAAGCAGGCGAAGGACCTGCGCAAGGCGCGCTCGCTGAAGCTCTCCGAGGCACAGCTCGAGATCGCCCGCCGGTACGGGTTCCCGAGCTGGCCGAGGCTTCGTTCCTATGTCGACCGCGTGGCGACGGCCGGGCCGTCGCTGCAGCACGCGTTCTCCGATGATCCGGCGTACTACGCCGAGCGGGCCGAGGGGCTGCTGGCGTCGGCGTCGGATGGCACACCGGACGCGGTCGCGGCGTTCACGCGTTGGTCGGCGCCGTTGACACCCGCCGGGGCACGGCAGGTCGTCGCCCGCAACCACGGGTTCACGTCGTGGGCGTCGCTGCGCCGGCACGTGGCCGACCTGCGCGCGGAGCCGTTCGCGCGGGCGTTCCGGGCGTTGCGGGCGCGCGACCTCGACGGCCTGCGCGCGTTGCTGGACCGCTTTCCCGAGCTGGCCACCGCGTCCGGCACGAACGGCAACGACCTGCTGGGACTCGCGTCGGCGACCTGCGACGAGCGGCTGGTGTCGGTGTTGCTGGAGGCGGGTGCGGACGTGGCTCGCGCGAACGCGCACGGGTGGACCGCGCTGCACCAGGCCGGGTACTCGAACCTGCCGCACATGGCGCGGTTGCTGCTGGCGCACGGCGCGCCGGTGGACGTGTCCGGGCGCGGCAACGGTGGCACGCCGCTCGCGGCCGCCTTGTTCTGGGGCAACACCGAGGTCGCTGCGGTGCTGGCCGAGCACGGAGTGGTGCCACGCAACCTGCGGACGGCGGCCGGGCTGAACGACGTGGCACTGGTGGAGGAGCTGTGGTCGTCGCCGTCGGCGGGCGCGCACCGCGGGTTCTACCGGCCGCACAGCGGTTTCCCCGCCTGGCGGCCGTCGTCGTCGCTGACAGAGATCCGCGACGAGGCGATGAGCTGGGCGGCGCGCGCGGACGCGGTCGACGCGATCGCGGCGCTGTACCGGCTGGGCGCGTCGCTCGAGGCGAACGTGTACCAGGGCACGCCGCTGACGTGGGCGGCGGCGCGCGGCCGGTCGCGTGCGGTGCGGCTGCTGCTTTCACTTGGTGCCGCGCCGTCGGCGACGGGCACGTTCGGCGGACCGACGCACGGGGTCGGCACGACGGCGCTGCACCACGCCGCCGAGAGCGGGCATCTGGAGGTGATCGAGGCGCTGCTCGACGCGGGCGCGGACCCGACGATCTCCGACGAGCTGTACGGCGGGACACCCGCGAACTGGGCCGCGCACGGCGGTCACGAGGATGCCCGGGCGCTGCTGCTCCGCCGGGGCGGTACCGAGCGCGATTAGCGCGTATCCGCGGGGATACGCTGCGCAGGTGGAGCGAACGTCCCGGATCCCGGGTGACGTCAAGGTGGTGGTGCCACCGGCCCGGGCGGGCGTGTTGCGCGACCAGCTGCCGCCGCTCGCGGTGATCACGCTGACCGTGGTGGCCGCCGGGTTCGGGCTGGCCGCGACCGGGGCGGTCGCGTGGCTCGTCGTCGGCGCGGTGTGCGTGGTCGGGATCGCGTTGCAGCTCCTGTCGATGCGCTCCGAGCTAGCGCTGGGCCCGGCGTTCGCGGCCGACGCGGACCACGTGTGGGTGCGCCTCGGCGGGTTCTTCGCGCCGCGGTCGGTACGCCTCGACTGGCCGGAGATCACCGGCATCGGCATCCGCGAGTGGCAGGGCCACCGTCGTAGCGCGCGGGCGCGGTTCCTCACGGTCCAGTTGACCGGCGACGCACTCGCGGCGCTCTCCCGGCTGCCGGGTCGGCGGCGACGCGATGTCAGCGGCACGCTCGGCGCACCGCTCGCGATCTCGGACCAGCGCAAGGCGATCAGCCTCGACGAGGCGTTCCGCGGACTGCGCTTCCTCGCCCCCGACGGCGTCCGCTTCACGAACGACTAGCTGTCGGCACGCAGCTCCAGCACTGCGATCTCGCCCTCGGTGTGTACCGCCGCCACCGCGAGGCCCGCGGCCTCGGCGAGGGCGGTCAGCTTCGCCTCGTCGCGGATCTTGCCGCCGAACCAGGCCAGGTTGCGCAGGTCCGCCTGCGTGCGGGTCGGCTTCGCGATCCGTTCGATCACGAACACCGCGCCGTCCTCGCCGGCGGCCTCCCGGCAGTTCGCCAGGATCCGGCGCGCTTCGTCGTCGCCCCAGTTGTGGATCACCGCGGAGAGCAGGTAGCCCTCCGAACCGGGCGGCACCCGCTCGAGGAAGTCGCCCGCCATCGCGTCGGCCCGATCGGACAGGCCCGCGGCGTCGATCATCTTGCGGGCCGTCTCCGCCGGGCCGGGCAGCTCCAGCACCGTGCCACGCAGCTCGCGGAACTCGTTCAGCAGCGCGATCAGCAGCGTCCCGTTCCCGCCGCCGAGGTCCATCACGTCGCCGAGGGCACCCCAGTCGTAGGCCGCCACGATGCTCGGCGCCGCCACGGTCGCAGTCGCGGCGCGCGCGTCGTCGAACGCCTGCGCGCGGGCCGGGTCGGCCGCGAGGTCGATCCAGTACGGCTTCCCGAACTGCGCGGCGAAGGCCGGCTCCCCGGTACGCACGCTGTGCAACAGCGCGGCGAGCGACAGATCGCCGCGCCCGAACGGGCCGTCGATGTCCAGATCGGTACGCAGGTCGGCCGGATCCCCGTCGCACAAGGCCCCGCCAAGCTCGGTCGCGGTGAACCCGCCCACCTCGTCACGGCGGAGCACGCCGACGGTGACGAGGTGACGCATCAGCCGCTCGAGCGCATCCGGGTCGGCGCCCGTCTCCCCGGCGAGCTCCGCCGCGGTGCGCGGACGGTCCAGCCGGTCCGCGAGACGCAGCGTCGCCGCCACCCGGATCGCCATCGGGGTCACCAGGTCCGCCATCGCGCTGAGTGTCTCGACCTCCTTGTCGCCCATGGCCTCACGTTATCGCCGGCCCGTACCCGTCGCAGATCAGTCGCCGTGGCGGAATCCCGTCCGCCCGCCGCGAACTCGCTGGCCCACGGCGGTCACCGGGCCGATGCTGACCGCATGCCTGACACGGTCGCGGTCCTTTCCGACATCCACGGCGTCCTGCCCGCGCTCGAGGCGGTGCTCGCCGAGCCCGCCGTGCGCGACGCGGACGTCATCGTGCTGACCGGCGACATGGCCACCGGCCCGCAGCCCGTGGCGACCCTCGATCGGCTCGTGGGACTCGGCGACCGGGTCCGCTGGGTCAAGGGCAACTGCGAGCGCGTCCTCGTCGAGCAGGCCCGCGGCGCCGGGCCGTCGCCGTTCGCGATCAGCGACTGGGCGGCCGAGCAGCTGCGCCCGGATCAGGTCGAGCTGCTCGACGGGCTGCCCGCGACCCTCACCCTCGACGTCGACGGGTTCGGCGACGTGCTGTTCTGCCACGCCACCCCGCGCGACGACGAGGAGATGGTCTTCGTCGACAGCGACCTGCCGCGGTGGGCGGAAGTGCTCGCGGGCGTCCCCGACGACGTCCGCACGATCGTGTGCGGGCACACCCACATGCCGTTCACCCGCCTCGTCGACCGGCGCACGATCGTCAACGCGGGGAGCGTCGGCATGCCCTACGGCACGACCGGCGCGCAGTGGGCACTGCTCACGAACGGCGCGGTCACCTTGCGCCGCACGGAGTTCGACCGTGCGGCCGCGTGCGCCACCATCGAGGCCGACAGCAGCACCTGCCCCGGCATCGCCGAGTGGACGAACGACTTCGTCCGCAATCCTCCTTCCGACAGCGAGGCGCTGACGTCCTTCAAGGAACAGCTCGCCCGGAAGGCGAACTGATCACGGGCGACCGACCGGGCCTTCAGGCAACCAGTCGGCGAGGTAGGCGTCGAGATCTGGCCGCCGCGGCTGCAACAGGTGGCGCACCCACGCGGAGCGCTCGTGCGCGAGCGCGGGTAGCTCCCACACGCAGCCGATCAGCGGCTCGGTTAACTCGCTGAAGCTCGTGGGCGCGGCGAGTGACGCGTTGGCCGCGCGGCAGTGCAGGATCGCCTCCTGGACCCAGGAGTACAGGTTGAGCCAGAGCGCGTCCACTCCCTTGTGCAGCACGGAGAACGCCACCTGGGGCGTGTCGTCCACCGCCGCGGCCGCGGGCAGCAGCTTCGGCAGGAACTGCTCGGCCGCGGTCAGCACCGGCTCCCCGATCGGCTCCTCGCGCACGGTCACGCGGTACTGCTTGACCTGCCACCCGGATACGGTGACCACCCCGCCGGGACGCAGGTGACGTTCGTCGAATCCCATGTGCCGCAGGCTATCCGCGGGCACCGACAATTTCGCGCGTCAGCGGAAGGCGGGGTAGAGCGGCAGCGGTTCGTCGGTGCCGAACCGCTCGCGCAGCGCCGCGCACATCCGGCTCGCGTGCTCGGCGACGTCAGCGAGCCGGGCCACCTCCGCGTCCACGGCGAGGCGGCGCCACCGCTCGACGAGCACCAGCGTGTCGGGTGGTGTGTCGGCCAGCGCCGAGGAGTGGGACTGCGCCGCCTCGGGCCGGGAGAAGAACTGCCAGGTGGTGAGCCACACCCAGAACAGCTGGGCGTCGAGCAGCCGCGGCAGCAGCACCGAGTCGTCGTCGAGATCAGGCCAGACGACCCGCACCTCCGCGCGCCAGCCGGCCAGCATCGCGTCGGTCATCCCGGCGGGCAGCGCGAACGGGCACCAGCAGGACGGGAACGGCACGCGCAGGTACGCCGCGTCGAGGATCGCGTTGCGCACGCAGCCGCCCTCGAAGTCGAGGAACCGCACTCCCCTGTCGGTGATCAGGTTGTTGTCCGGACACGAGTCCGACGGGCTGAACGCGCGGTGCCGCCCGGTCTCCATGAGCCGGCGGCTCTTCGCCGCGTGCTCGACCGCCTGCGCCGGCGTCGGCAAACCGAGCTCCGACTCAAGCAGCGCGGGCAGCTCCTCGAGCGCCGTCGCGCCGTCGACCGCGAGCGGATCCTTGAGATCGGGCGGGGTCAGCCGCCGCTCCAGCGCGTCGAAGTCGGCCTCCCGGCCCGCGGTCGTCGCGTGCAGGCGGCCCAGCGAACGCGCCCACGACAGCAGCGCGCGCTCCGCACCCCGCGCGTCGTGACCGAGCAGCTTGTCGGCGAGCGTCGGCGCGCCGCCGAGATCCTCGAGCACGACGAGCCGGCTGTCCGGCGCGTGCGCGAACAACTCGGGGCACATCCGGTCCTCGGACGCGAGCGCGGTGAACAACTGGTAGCTCGCCGCCTCGCGGACGAAGCTGTCGCAATGCCGCTCCGGCGGCTCGAGATAGCGCTTGAGCACGAGCGTGCGCGGCAGCGAGAAGGGGCTTGCCGCCACCCGCACCCGCAGCACCACTGACCGCTCGCTGCCGCCGAGATCAACGGGTTCGGACAGCTTGATCTTCGCGCCGAATCGCCGGCTGAGCACCGACTCCGCCGCGACAACGGTCGCCAACACCTCGGGATCCGCTTCGCCACCTACAGCCGGTGGGTCGGCGGCGGTTTCCACACTCATCTCCTCAGACCCTACTCCCGCTCCTAGCACCGACCGTAGTCGTGTCCATCGATCAAGTAGCCAGTGATTCGGGGACAAATAACGAAAACAGGTTCATGTCGAGTACATTGCGACCGGAAGTCAACCGGCCGAGAGCGGCCGGCCCGCGTCGCGGCTCCGCCACGAGTCCCGCCGGAGGATGAGCACCACGGCGGCGGCCACGACGATCCCCACCAGGTTGACAGCGAGCTGTCCCACCGACTGCCCGAAGCGACCCCACTCGCCGAGAATCGCGGCAACGCTCGCGTACCCGGCGGCCGGCACGGTGGTGACCGAGATGAACACGCCGACGAGTGCCGCGGACTTGGCGGAGGTCATCGACAGCATGCCGGCGGCGCCGGCGAGCAGCGCGACGATCAGCGACCACGGCCCGACGTCGTAGACGAAGTCCACCTGGTGCTCGCCGAGCAGCGCGCTCGTGTTGAACATGCCCGCCGCGTTGCCGGCCAACGTGCCCAGCGCGGTGATCAGCATCGCGGCCGGGAAGCCCACGGCGAGCGCGGCCACCGCCCGCCGCAGCAGGTCCCAGCGCCGGCGCACCAGCCCGACCGCGATCGCGGCGAGCGGTCCGAACTCCGGACCGACGACCATGGCGCCGACGATCGTGACCGGCGAGTCGGTGATCACGCCGACCGCCGCCAGCAGGCACGCGATCGACAGGAACGCGACGAACGTGACGTTGAGCCGCGACTCCTCGCCGGTGCGGGCGAGCAGCTCCTCCCATACGACCGCGTCAGCCGGGTCTCCCGGCGCGTCCTTCTCCGCCCGGTACGCCGCGTCGGACAGGGCGGTGTCGATCTCCTCCAGCGTGATGCCGCCGGAACGGTCGACGCCGAGCTCGCACAACGCGGAGATCACATCGTCGGCCGACTCCCGGGCGACGTCCGCCTCGACGACGTCGCCGGCAGGGGCGATGGCCGCGCCGGGCAACCTGACGAGGTGCGTCGCGCCGGCGTGCCCGGTAAGCAGCCCGACGACGTCCTCGGTGACCGCCGGCGGGCTGATGACCCGCAGGTGCAGCACCGGCTACTCCGTGGCAGGCGCCGGTTTCGCCGGTTTCACATCGACACCGGCCTCCTTGCGCTGCGCGGCGGTGATCGGCGCGGGCGCGTTGGTCAGCGGGTCGAAGCCGCCACCGGTCTTGGGGAACGCGATCACGTCGCGCAGCGACTGCTCGCCGGCGAGCAGCATGACGATGCGGTCCCAGCCGAACGCGATGCCGCCGTGCGGGGGCGGGCCGTACTTGAACGCCTCGAGCAGGAAGCCGAACTTCTCCTCGGCCTCCCCAGCGGAGATGCCCATGACCTCGAACACGCGCTTCTGCACGTCGGCTCGGTGGATACGGATGGACCCGCCGCCGATCTCGTTGCCGTTGCAGACGATGTCGTAGGCGTAGGCGAGCGCGGCCGCCGGGTCCTCCTCGAAACGGTCGATCCAGTCGGGGTTGGGCGAGGTGAACGCGTGGTGCACGGCGGTCCACCGGCCGCCGCCGACCGCGACGTCGCCGGCGCTGCGGGCGGCCTCGGCCTCTTCGAACAGCGGAGCGTCGACCACCCAGACGAACGACCAGGCCGACTCGTCGATCATGCCGAGCCGGCGGCCGATCTCCAGCCGCGCGGCGCCGAGCAGGGCGCGGGCGTCGGACGGGGTGCCGGCGGCGAAGAAGACACAGTCGCCGGGCTGGGCGCCGGTGGCCTTGGCGAGACCCTCGCGCTCGGCCTCGGACAGGTTCTTCGCGACCGGTCCGCCGAGCGTGCCGTCCTCGGTGACGAGCACGTAGGCCAGGCCCTTGGAGCCGCGCTGCTTCGCCCACTCCTGCCACGCGTCGAGCTGGCGGCGCGGCTGGTCGGCGCCGCCGGGCATGACGACCGAGCCGACGTAGGGCGCCTGGAACACGCGGAACGGCGTGTCGGAGAAGTAGTCGGTGAGCTCGGTCAGCTCGAGCTCGAAGCGCAGGTCGGGTTTGTCGGTGCCGAAGCGGGCCATCGCCTCCGCGTAGGTCATCCGCCGGATCGGCAGCGGGATCTCGTGACCGGCGAGCTCGCGCCACAGCGCGGCGACGACCCGCTCCCCGAGCGCGATCACGTCGTCCTGCTCGACGAAGCTCATCTCGATGTCGAGCTGGGTGAACTCGGGTTGGCGGTCGGCGCGGAAGTCCTCGTCGCGGTAGCAGCGGGCGATCTGGTAGTACCGCTCGAGGCCGCCGACCATGAGCAGCTGCTTGAACAGCTGCGGCGACTGCGGCAGCGCGTACCAGGAACCGGGCTGGAGTCGCGCCGGCACGAGGAAGTCGCGGGCACCCTCGGGCGTGGAGCGGGTGAGTGTGGGCGTCTCGACCTCGACGAAGTTCTCGTCGTGCAGAACCTCGCGTGCGATGCGGTTGGCCTCGCTGCGCATGCGCATGGCGCGCGCCGGACCGGGCCGGCGCAGGTCGAGGTAGCGGTGACGCAGCCGGACGTCTTCCCCGACCGTCAGGTGCTCGTCGAGCTGGAACGGCAGCGGGGCCGCCTCGCTCAGTACGTCGAGCTCGTTGACCAGCACCTCGACGTCCCCGGTGGCGATCTCGGGGTTCTCGTTGCCCTCGGGTCGTCGCGACACCTCGCCGGTGACCTTGACGCAGTACTCGGCGCGCAGCTGGTGGGCGCGCTCGGCCATCTCACCCTCGCGGAACACGATCTGCACGACGCCCGACGCGTCGCGCAGATCGATGAAGATGACCCCACCGTGATCGCGCCGGCGCGCCACCCAGCCGCTGAGCGTGACGGTCTGTCCGGCATGGTCGGCGCGAAGCGTCCCGGCCTCGTGCGTGCGGATCACGGCGTGCTCTCTCCTGTCGGGACTTCTATGGAACGAGAGCAGGCTAGCCAACCGTCACATGGTCCGGTCCAGCAGGTTTACGGGGCGTACCATCACCGTATGCAGTAGCCCGATCACACGCGGATTTGACGGGATGGCTACCACGGCATCGCGTCAACCCGTAAGGTGTCGGTTACCAGGTGGTAGGAACGCTGGGGGGCGAAACGCAGGGAGACCACGATGGGTGGCGGCGCGACTCGCGAACCAGTTCGGGAACTGCACCGGGCAACCAATGGGGACGTCCGACGTGCCCTCGCCTCCCACCCTGCCGACAACCTCGCGGCTGATGCCTTTCCCACCGCGCTTCGCCAGGCGATTCAGGCCAGTGGCTTATCCCTCGACCGCATCCAGTACCGGCTGCGCGCGCGTGGCGTGTCGGTCAGCGTGACCGCCCTGAGCTACTGGCAGTCCGGCCGGCGCCGGCCGGAGCGCGCCGAGTCGCTCGCGGCGCTCGGCCACCTGGAGTCGGTGCTCGGCGTTCAGCCGGGCTCGCTCATCGCGCTGCTCGGGCCGCCGCGGCCGCGCGGCCGCGTGCAGCGCGAGTCTTCCCGGCTGCCGATCGAGGCACTGTGGCCCGAGCGTGAGCCGGTCTCGAAGCTGCTGAAGCGGATCGACTTCACGACCGAGACCGCCCTGACCAAACTGAGCCAGCACGACCGGATGGATGTCGCCGTGGACCGCGGCGAGAAGCGCATCGCCGTACGCCAGGTCGTACGAGCCGAACGCGACGGCGTCGACCGGACCGTGATGGTCTACGACCTCGAGCGCATCGGCCGGCCGTTCCCGGAGATCACCGCACTGCAGTCGTGCCGCATCGGCCGGGTCGCCCGGGACGAGGCCGCGGGCCTGATCGCCGCCGAGATCGTGCTGGAGGCTCCGTTGGCTCGCGGCGACACCGCGATCGTCGACTACGCGCTGAACCACCCCGGTCCGCCGTTCTCCCGTGGCGATGACAGCTATTGCCGCAAGTTCACCACTCCCGTTCGTGAGTTCGTACTGGAGCTGCGCTTCGACCCACGCGCGCTGCCTGCGTACTGCGAGCTCTACACGGTGGACCCGGACGAGCAGACGACCACCCGCCGCAAGGTCGACGTCAACGCGGCCGGCGAGGCACACGCGGTGGCGCTCGACTTCGGCCCGGGCACGTTCTGCGTGCGCTGGGACTGGCCTCGCGACCGCACCTGACGAGCCGTCAAGGCGAGTCAGTACAGTAATGAGACGGTCGAGTAACTCGGTTCGCGCCCGCTAAGGGCTCCGCACCGCCGGCAAGGCCATCAGCGCAGCACCACTGCCACCGGCCAAAGCCACTCGCGTGCCGCCCCTCGCACCGGCCAAGCCCACTCGCGCCAGGACCAGCAGAGCCGAAGCAACCACCCACCCCGGCCCCTCCGCGCCCGGACACCCGGACACTCCGGACGCTCGGAAGTCAGAGCAGCTCCAGCTGCTCCTGCTGCACCGGCGCCGCCTGTTCCGGGATGGACACCAAGCTGCCCTCGGGCCAGGTGGGCTCCGTTCGCGCCTCGCGCGCCTCCTTCGCCGCCAGGCCGTGCCGACGTAACAGCGGTCCCACTCGCCGTCCCAGCCACCGCCGGTAGCGGATGTCGGCGTTCGAGCCGCGGGCGTAGATCTGGCGGTAGCTCGGCACCAGCTCCGGGTGTTCGCGGGCCAGCCACTCGGCGAACCACTCGCGGGCGCCCGGACGCAGGTGCAGCGGCAGGACAGTGGCACCGCTGGCTCCGGTCTCGGCGATCGCCGCCAGCAGGGTGTCCAGCCGCTCGATCGTGTCGGTCAAGCCCGGCAACACCGGCGCGACGAAGACGCCGCACGGCAGGCCCGCCTCGGTGATCTTGCGGACCAGCTCCAGCCGCGCCTGCGGGCTCGCGGTGCCCGGCTCGAGGCTGCGTTGCAGCTCCCGGTCGACCAGTGCGATCGACACGCCCAGACCGACCGGCACCTGCTTGCTCACCTCCGCCAAGAGCGGCAGGTCCCGCGACAACACCGTGCCCTTGGTCAGGATGTTGAACGGCGTGCCGCTGTCGGCCAGTGCGCGGATGATCCCCGGCATCAGCTTGTACCGGCCCTCCGCCCGCTGGTACGGGTCGGTGTTGGTGCCCATCGCCACGTGTTCGTGGGTCCAGCGTGGTGAGCGCAGCTGCGCGGTGAGTACCTCGACCGCGTTGACCTTCACGATCACCTGGGTGTCGAAGTCGTGGCCGGCATCGAGGTCGAGGTAGGTGTGCGAGTTGCGCGCGAAGCAGTTGTGGCTCACCACGCCGTTCGCGATGAAGTCGCCCGTGCCGGTGGTGATGTCGAACAGCGGCAGCTCGAGGCCGAGCGGCTCGACCGTCTCGATGCCCAGGCGCTCAGCTGCCCGCAGCGCCACGCCGGACAACTCGGCGGCCCCGGTGCGCGCCGGGTCGACGGTGTGCAGGAACCGGAGGTACTCGGGTAAGCCGCCGAAGAGACGGACCCGCTGCACGCCGCTGCGAAGGCCGAGCTCGTCGAGCACGAACCGGAAGTTCAGGCGTAGCAAGGCATCGCTGATCAGGCTGACGTTGGCCCGGCTTGCGCGCGCGACGCGCAGGTGCCCGCGACCGAACTCACCGTCCACATCGAAAACAGCCGCGAGGTATCCCTTGTGCCACTCCTCGCTCGGCACAAGGGGTCGCTCGATCGGCAGGCTGATCGGCTCGTCGCCGGTCAGGTAGTCCCGGGCGCGCTCGAGCACCCGGGGATCGGTCGGCTCGCCGTCGCCGTTCGCGATGCCGGAGAGGTAACCACAGCGGTAGTCGAGCAGCCCCTTCGGGCCCGAGGCGAACCCACCGGTGCCGACCAGCTTGTCGCCGGTCGCCAGCACGGTCCGGCGGCGGTCCTCTTTCTCGGCCACGTGCCGCCAGCCGCGGTCGGTCAGGAAACGGTGGTCGCCGCTCGCGATCAGCTGGGTGCCGTCGCGGAGGGTGAGCCGGTACGCGGGTTTGACCGTGGACCAGTGCGCGAGGACGCGCGTGGTGACGTACCGGCGGCGGTTGCCGCGTCGCTCGGTGCCGTAGATCAGGTCGCCGACCTGGAGCTCGGCGAGCGGCCGGGTTCGCCCGTCCGCCATGAGAATCGGCGTGTCGCCGGCGAGGCAGTACCGGCACGCGTGGCTGCACCCGCGGTACGGGTTGACCGTCCAGCGGAACGGCATCGGCGAGGCGCCGGGCACCTTGTTCAGCACCGACTTCGCGCGCACCTCGTGGAAGACGATGCCGCTGAACTCGGGCGTACGAACGCTGCGCACCAGGCCCGGCAGGCCGGGTAGTGTTTGCTGTTGTTGCTGGTCGACACGCTGGCTGTCCCATCGCACGATCGCTAGTCGAACACACGTTCGAACGCCTGTCAAACGCGATCACTCAACCGAGCGACGCCCGGCGAAATTGTCAGACCCCCGCTCTAGCTTCGGCGCCATGACCAGCACGCCGCCCCGCCGACGGGCCCTTATCACCGCGCTTGCCGAGGCCGTGCCGACTACCGGCGGCCTGCCGGCTCGTCGCGCTGCTGGGCGGCCAGCGCGGCCGCCTCGCGGGCGCAGCCCCACGACAGGCTGACGCCGTTGCCGCCGTGGCCGTAGTTGTGCACCACACGCGTGTTGCCCAGCGGTTCGGCCTCGACGCGGACCGCCGACCGCACGGGGCGCAGTCCCGTCTCGACCTCGATCAGCTCGGCGTCGTTGAGCCGCGGCTCGATCGCGCGGACCCGGCGCAGAATCCGCTCGGTCAGGTCCGGGTCGGGCGTGCGGTCGGTCCGGCCGGGGATGCGGATGCCGCCGCAGACGACGCGGGTCGGATGCGGGAAGAAGCTGGTCCACTCGGCGTCCATGGTCAGCTCCATGAACAGGAGGTCGAGCCCGGGGTTGGACAGGACCACGCTCTGGCCGAACACCGGCTCGAGCTCGGTGTCGCCCAGGAGGTCACGCGAGCCGAGGCCCGTGCAGTTGGCGACGACGGGCGCCTCGTCGGCGGCTTCGTCGAGTGAGTGGACCGTGCGCTCGTGGATCTCGACGCCCGCGCCGGTCACCCGCGCGACGAGGTGGTCGAGGTAGCGGGGCATGTCGACGAGGGGCATCGTCGCGCGCGAGCCGCCGGCGAAGCCTTCGGGCACCTCGTCCGGCTCGGCCGGCCGCAGGTCCGGAATGGACCGTGCCTGCGGCGGGATCTCGCCACCGGATGGGCCGCCGACGGTAAGCGCGGGCGCCATGCGCACCCCGGTTGCGGGATCGCCGGCGAGCGCGACGAAGTCCTCCAGGGACCGGTTGGTCCAGCTCATGGTCTTGGCCATGGGTTCCTGGAACGACGGGCCCCACATGGCCCCGGCGACGACCGAGGTGGTCGAACGCGGCGGCTCGGCCGACCACACCTGAACCGTCCACCCCGCCTCGGCCAGACAGGCGGCGGTGGTCAGCCCACTCACGCCGGCACCGACAACCACCGCCTGCTCTGTACTGGTCACGACGAAGACGATAGCGCTCAGCGGGATCGGAGATGGCGAGTCAGCACGTCGCCGGGTGGCGCGGTGTACGCGGCCATGGTGCGGACGGCGGCGGCCCCGGGCCGCTCAGAGAACGGCGGCTGGCGGCAGTTCGGCGGCGTCGGCGACGGGCCAGCCGAGCGGGTCGCGACCGAGCGTGGCGAGCTCGTCGACCTGCTCCCGGGCCCACGGCGAGACGGCAAGCTCGCCGCCCGTCACCATGCTCACGAAGAGCGGCCACGACACCCAGCCGAACTCGTCGACCTCCGCGGCGGCGGGCCGGGGCGCGTCGTCGCACAACGCGCGGAACACCGGGCACAGCTCGTTCTCCACGACACCGTTCGCCATCTCCGCCCGGTACCGGAACCGCGGCAGCACGAGATCCACCGACGACACGGCCAGGCCCAGCTCGTCGGCCAGGCGCCGGACGACCGCGGCGGCGAACGACTCGCCCGGTGCGGGATGTCCGCAGCAGGAGTTCGTCACCACGCCCGGCCAGGTCCGCTTGGCACGCGCCCGCCGGGTGACGAGCAGCGAGCCGGCCGAACTGAACACGTAGCACGAGAACGCCAGGTGCAGCGGCGTGTCCCGGTCGTGCACCGTGGCCTTGTCCGCCGTGCCGATCCCCCGTCCCTGCTCGTCGAGCAGGACCACCTGTTCCATCGCGTCTCCTCGAAGGCCGACCCAGCCGGGCAAGGTGTCCAGCATGCCCCGGGTGGCCCGGGCGCGCCTTCAGAGGTCCAGCGTGGCGCCGTCCTCGGGCACCTCGACGCCGGCCGACGTGACCGCACGGAACTGCGGCGATCGCCGGTCGAGCAGCGGGTTCGTGTTGTTGAGGTGCGTGTACAGCCACCGCGTGCCCGAGCCGGCGTGTGCGCGGATCCGTGCCAGGCTCCCGGCGGGGCCGGCGACCGGGACGTGACCCATCGCCCGCTGCGCGGAGGTCGACGTGCCGGTCCCGGTCATCTCCTCCGCGGAGTAGAACGTCCCGTCCAGCAGCACGCAGCTCGCCCCGCCGACGAACTCGTCGAAGCCGGCCGGCCACGTGGCGAGGCACGGCGCGTACACGAGCACGCCGCCGGTCGCCGGGTCGTGCAGCCGGTACGCGACCACCCAGGAACCGTCCACCGTGGAGTCACGGGCGTACTTGGGCCGCTTGTCGCTCACCGCGAGGACGGACACCGCGAGGTCGGGGAACTCGTCCGGTGGCGCCCACTGCCACGAGCCGTACCCCGCCACGATGTCCCGCACCGGGAGCCGCGTGCGCAGCGCGTCCAGCACGGCAGGCGGCGCCCACACCGACAGCCCGCGGCTCTCGCGCAGCTGCATCAGCCCGAGCGTGTGGTCCAGCTCCGCGTCGGTCAGCAGTGCCCCGCGCAGCGGCGTGTCCCGCGGGCCCGGACCCGGCGTCAGTGGCGGCGCGGCCAGCACCTGCGCCCGGATGTCCGGCGAGGCGTTGACGAGGTACCAGTCCTTCCCTTGGGGACTGATCGCCAGGCAGTCCTGCGTCCGCGCCGGCACCGACGGCGTGCCGGCCAGGCCGCA
This sequence comes from Actinophytocola sp., assembly GCF_036555685.1. GTDB lineage: Bacteria > Actinomycetota > Actinomycetes > Mycobacteriales > Pseudonocardiaceae > Actinophytocola. The sequence goes on from NZ_DATBKY010000161.1 coordinate 40,631, forward strand.
CAGCGCGCACGCGCAGTTCCACTGCGGGAAGCCGCCGCCGGCCGCGGTGCCGAGCAGCCGGACCTTCACCGCACGGCCGCCGGGCCGCGCATCACGAAGGGAGTGTCCACATCGGACTCGGTGGCGATGATGTCGGCCACGACGCCGCGGTCCGGCGACAGCGAGCACACCGGGTCGGTGGCCGCCGCGTCGCCGGTCAGCAGGAACGCCTGGCACCGGCACCCGCCGAAGTCCACCGAGCGGCGCTCGCAGGTACGGCACGGATCGCGCATCCAGCCGTCCCCGCGGAAGGCGTTGAACGACTCCGAGTGGTACCAGATGTCCGAAAGGGACCGCCGCTGCACGTTCTCCACCGGCAGCGTCGTGATCGCCGACGCCGCCGGGCACGGCAGCACGTCACCGCCGGGCGCGACCGTCAGCTGCCGCGCGCCCCAGCCGTACATGCACGGCTTCGGGTACCGCTCGTGGTAGTCGGCGACCACGTACACGATCTCCATGCGGCCGCGCAGCCGCTCGGCCGCCGCACGCACGACCGGCTCCGCCGCGGCGAGCTGCTCACGGGTCGGCATCAGCGCGGCTCGGTTGCGCAGCGCCCAGCCGTAGTACTGGGTGTTCGCGAGCTCGAGCCGGTCCGCCCCCATCCGCTCGGCCAGCGCGATGAGCGCACCGACCTGGTCGTGGTTCGCCCTGTGCAGCACCACGTTCACGCTCAGCGGCAACCCCGCCGCACGCACGGCGGTGGCCGCCTCGAGCTTGCGGTCGTGCGCCCGCGCGCCGGCGATGCGGTCCGCCCGGGCCGCGTCGGCACCTTGCATGGACAGCTGGACGTGTGCGAGCCCGCGGTCGACGAGGCCGGCCAGCCGCGAAGGCGTCAGGCCCAGCCCGCTCGTCACCAGGTTCACGTAGCAGCCCAGGTCGGAGGCGCGACCGACCAGCTCCGGCAGGTCCGGGCGCAGCAGCGGCTCGCCGCCGGACATGTGCACCTGCAGCACGCCGAGGTCGCGCGCGGCGTCCAGGACGGACAGCCACTGCCCGGTGGTCAGCTCGTCTCGCCGCGCGGTCAGCTCCACCGGGTTCGAGCAGTACGGGCAGTGCAGCGGGCACCGGTGTGTCAGCTCGGCCAAGAGCCCGAGGGGCGCGCTCACGTCCATTCGACGACCCTTCGCTCCGCGAGCCGCTCCAGCACGTTCGCCACGTCCGCCGCGCGCACGCCGCGGAACCGCGTGCCGAGCCGCGACGCGATCTCCCGGACCGTCGTCGAGCCATCGCACTCCCGCAGCACCGCGGCCGCCGTCCCGTTCGGCACCAGGACGCCTTCCGGGTACAGCAGCACGTGCGTGGCCCGGACCTTGTCGTACGAGAGGCGGACGCCGCGGCGCAGGCGGGGCCGGTCGGGCATGAGCTACTCCTTCGCCGCGCGCTCGATGGCGTCCAACATGGACCACAGCACGTCGCACTTGAACGACAGCGCCGCGATCGCCCGGTCCTGCTGGTCCCGCGTCACGCAGTACCGGACCACGATGTCCAGAGTGGACTTACCCTCGCCGGACACGGCCTCGATCCGGTTCGTGAAGTACGCGAGGTCCGCGCGGCTGATCCAGTCGTAGTGGGCGAGCATGTCGCCGACCCGCCGCTGCATGAGGTGCCCGGAGAACATCTCCGTGAGCCCGGAAGCGACGGCCTCCACCCACGGCCGCGTCCGCGCGAAGTTCACGTACGCGTCCACGGCGAACCGGACGCCCGGGGCCACGTGCCGCTCGTCGAGTACCTCGTCACGGGTCAGCCCTACCGCCTCGCACAGCCGCAGCCACCGCTCGCGGCCGCTGTCCCCGCCGTCGCCCGATCCGTCGTGGTACACGATCCGGTCGACCCAGGCGCGGCGCACGGACGGCTCCGGGCAGTTGCTGATGATCGCCGCGTCCTTCTGCGGCAGCACGCTCTGGTAGTACCACCGGTTCGCCGCCCAGACCCGCAGCTCGCGCTCGGTCAGCTCGCCGGCGTGCATGCGATCGTGGAACGGGTGCGTCCCCCAGTACCGGTGCGACAGGCCGCGCAGGGCGGCGACGAACTCCTCGCCGCCGCGCGCGGCGATCGTTTCGGACACGTGGCACCTCCGCGGTGGAGCCGGCGGCCGGGAACCGGCCGCCGGGCTGGCGAACCGGTCAGTCCTCCATCCGCGCCGCGTAGGCGGTGACCTCCATCGGCGTCTCGTACTCCACGAAGTCCGGCGTGGTCCAGACCTCCAGCTCGATCGTGGCGTCCATCTGTCCTCCTCCGGGTGGTGGCCCTGCCTGCGAGTTCGAGGGTATCGGCGAGATTTCCGAATTCCGGCAGGATCGGTCGAGGTCCGGTCAAGACACTCCACAATGGACTGGAGGCGCGTCCGCCACGCCCTCGGCCGCCTGGGAGACTGTCGCGGTGCACGACAGCGAGACCGCGCCGATCCCGAAGATCGGCCACGGCGGTCAGCACGGCCATCACCACGACCACGCACCACCGCCGCCTGCCTCGAAGCGCGTTCGCACGCTGCTGGCCGTCCTGGTGGTGCCGTTCGCGCTCGCGGCGGTGGTCGGCACGGTGCTGCTGTTCCCGTTCGGCGTCCACGCCGACGCCAAGAAGCCGGCCGGCACCCCCGTGCACGGCGTGGTCACCGGCGCAGAGACCGGCCCGTGCAGCGGCCGGGTCCAGGTCGGTGACCAGCCCGGCGGCGACGACTGCCTCGTCGTCACGGTCAGGCTGTCCGACGGGGACGCGCCGGAGCAGCAGATCCGCACGGTCGTGCCGCTGGAGCCGAGCACGCCGCGGTTCGCGGTGGACGACAAGGTCGTGCTCGCCTACGCCGGCGGCAACCCGAGCGACGGCCGCTCCTACCAGCTCGTCGACTTCCAGCGGGACGTCCCGCTGGTGCTGCTGGCCGCGCTCTTCGCGATCGTCGTGCTGGTGCTCGGCCGCTGGCAGGGGCTCAAGGCACTGCTCGCGCTCGGACTCAGTTTCGCCGTGCTCGCGCTGTTCGTCCTGCCGGCCATCGTGTCGGGCGAGAACCCGCTGCTGGTCGCGATCTTCGGCGCCGGGCTGATCATGTTCGCCGTCCTCTACCTCACCCACGGGCTGACCGCGCGCACGTCGACGGCCGTGCTCGGCACGATGGTCAGCCTCGCGATGATCGGCGTGCTGGGCGCGCTCTGGGCGGCGTTCGCCAGGCTCACCGGGCTCGACGACGAGACCGCGACCCTCGTCGGGCTGCTCAACACGCCCATCGACACGCGCGGTCTGCTGCTCGCCGGCGTCGTGATCGGCTCGCTGGGCGTGCTCGACGACGTCACCGTGACCCAGACCAGCGCGGTGTGGGAGCTGCGCGCCGCCAACCCCGCGATGGGCCGGCTCGAGCTCTACGCCTCGGCGCTGCGCATCGGCCGCGACCACGTGGCCTCGGCGGTGAACACGCTGGTGATGGCCTACGCGGGTGCCGCGCTGCCGCTGCTGCTGTACTCGTCGATCTCCGGCGTGGGGCTGGGCAACATCCTCGCCTCACAGGTGATCGCCCAGGAGATCGTGCGCACGCTCGTCGGCAGCATCGGACTCGTCGCCGCCGTGCCGATCACGACGATCCTCGCGGCGACCGTGGCGGCGACGGAAACCGTGCCGGTGCCGAAGAAGAAGCCGGTCAGTCGAGCGTCGCGACGAACCGCGTGATCGCCTCCGGCTTGAGCCGCTGCGCGAGCCGGCCGCCGGGCGCAAGCGACGCGAGCCGGTAGAGCGGCCGGTCGGCCGCCGCCTCGCCCTTCGCCTCGGCGCGCAGCTGGGCGACGAGCAGCTGGGAGAACACGAGGCCGGTGGTGTTCTCGTTGCCGGCGAGGATGTCGGCCAGCCGGCGCAGCACGAGGATGCCGAGCTCGCGGCCGCCGGTGCCGGAGTAGATCGCGAGCGACAGGTTGATCGTCTTGCCGCCGCCGGCCACGAGCAGGCCGATGGTCCGGGTGCCGCGGATGTCGGTGACGAGCAGCTCGATCCGCTCGGCGTGGCGCAGGTCGACGGACTTCGTGCCGACCGCCTTGGCCATCACGCGGTCGCTCTCGAGCCAGATCGTGCGGCGACTCGATATCCAGGACAGCGCGGACAGCAGCAGCACGACGACCGCGGCGGTGACGAGTGCCGCGGTCTGGTTCGCGAGCAGGCCGACGATGCCGCCGACGGCGGCGCCGAAGACGAGCGCGACGGCGACGGACACGCAGCCGCGGCGGCGGGCACTGGTCTGGTCGGTGAGAGTGAGCGGAATCCGTTCGGGTTCGGTCACCGTCACAGTCCCCTGCCCGGGCCGGCGATGGTCTCGTCGTCCAGGCCCAGCAGGAACGGGTTCGACATCCGCTCCCGGCCGATCGTGGTGCTCGGCCCGTGTCCGGGCAGCACGACCGTGTCGTCGGGCAGCGGCAGCATCTTGGTGCGCAGCGTCGTGTTCATCGTGCGCATGTCGCCGCCGGGCAGGTCGGTGCGCCCGATCGAGCCGGCGAACAGCGTGTCCCCGGCGAACATGACGCGGCCGCCCTCGTCGAGCTCGGTGCGGAACACGACCGAGCCGCGGGTGTGCCCGGGCGTGTGGTCGACGGTCAGCGACAGCCCCGCGAGGTCGAGCGCCGCCCCGTCGGTCAGCTCGCGGACCTCCTTGGGCTCGCGCATCTCGAGCTTGCCGCCGAAGAAGTCAGCCCCGCCGAGGGAGATGCCCTGCAGCGGGTCGGTGAGCATCCCGCGGTCCTCCGGGTGGATCCACGCGGGGATGTCGTTGCCGTCGCAGACCGGCGCCACGGCGAAGACGTGGTCGAAGTGCCCGTGCGTGAGCAGCGCCGCGACCGGCGACAGCCGGTGCTTGCGCAGCGCCTCCGTGATCGGTTCGACCGCGTCCTGCCCGGGATCGACGATCACGCAGGGTTCGCCCTCACCGGGCGCGACGAGATAACAGTTGGCCTGGAAGGCACCAGTGGGGAAGCCGACGACGAGCACGACGCGAAACTTACACGCCGCGATGGCGGCGAACTTCGGAGAGCGAGCGCTGGTGCCCGCACAGGCCGTTCGGGCTGCGGCCGCAGGTCCGGACGGTCCGCCGGACGGCCCGGCACCGGGCGTGCAATCACCGAAGCGCTCTCAGACCGAGCGAAGCCTCCGGAACCGGGACCACGACGCCAGCCTGCGGTCGGCGCTGGACCCGCCGGCCTGGTCGGCGGTGACGTCGACATTGGCCACGCAGATGCGGTCGCGGCCGTGCCGCTTGGCCGCTCGCAGCGACACGTCGGCGTCGAGCATCAGGTCCTCGAGGTCGAGCTCGGCGAGGTCTCCCAGGCAGTAGGTGGCGACGCCCATCGACGCGGTCTGGCCCTCGATGGTGGCGGAGAGGTCGCGCGTGACCTTCGCGGTGACCGACATGGTCATGATGCCGTGGCGGATGCGCTCGGCCACGGCCAGCGCGTCGCGCAGGTCGGACTCGGGCAGCAGGACCATGAACTCGTCGCCTGCCGAGCCGCCGTAGCGGCAGGCCAGGTCGCCGTCGCGGGTGTGGCGGCGGATCACGTCGGCGACCCCGCGCAGGATCGCGTCACCGGCGAGGTGGCCGTAGTTGTCGTTGACGTCCTTGAAGCGGTCGAGGTCGATCATGATCAGAGCGATGGACAGACCCTGGCCGCGGGCGCGCGCGATCTCCTCGGCGGCGATCTCGTCCCAGTGCCAGCGCTCGATCAGCCCTGTCGGACGGTCCTCCAGCACCTGACCGCACGAGTCGCAGCGGCGGTGGGTGGGTACGGATTGCAACGGTCGTTCGCCGGATCTCGGCGCGACGATCTCGGGTTGGTCGTGTTCGGAGTGGGTGCCGGCGGCCCCCGTCGCCGTCCCGTGTCCCGAACCCGCTTTCGCGGAGCTCATCACCGTCTCCCCTGCAGTGGCTCAACCTGTGGGTTTACGTCCGGTCCCCGGTCGAGACGCCCTCACCGGCCGTATATGCGTAACTATCGGGAGTCACAGATGGGCTGAACAGTGTTGAAGTGTTGACGGTTTCAGGAAACACCGAATGGATGAATGGGCAACCAAGCGTGCTCGTCACTTACCGTGTTCGAGCGACCACTTCTCGCGCGGCGGCTGGTGCTCGGTGTACCGATCGAGTACCGCCGCCACGTCCGTGTCGACGATGAGCATGTCCCGATATTCGGGTCGCAGGAAGCCCTGTCCCGCCATGTGGTCGAGGAACCGCAACATGGGCTGGTAGTAGCCGTCGACGTCGAGCAGCGCGATCGGCTTGTCGTGCAGGCCGAGCTGCGCCCACGTGAACACCTCGAACAGCTCCTCGAGGGTGCCCGCGCCGCCGGGCAGGGCGAGGAACGCGTCCGCGAGCGAACCCATCATCGCCTTGCGTTCGTGCAGGTCGGCGACCACGTGGAGGTCGTCGACGCCCTGGTGGGCGATCTCCCGGTCGACGAGACTCTGCGGTATCACGCCGGTCACCCAGCCGCCCGCCCTCAGCGCGGCGTCGGCCAGCACACCCATCGTGCCCATGCGCGCGCCGCCGTAGACGAGCCCGATGCCGCGCTCGGCCAGCGTGCGGCCGACGTGATCGGCGGCGTTGCGATACCTGTCACCGGTGCCTGTGGACGAACCGCAGAAAACACATACGCGCATACACGTGATCACATCACAACACCCCGGGCTTTCATTGCGACCGGGTTGTCTGGTTGAGTGCGACAGCGTGCGACTCATTCTCGACACTGATCCGGGGGTCGACGACGCCCTCGCGATCATGTACCTGGCGGCCCAGGAGGACGCCGAGATCGTTGCCGTCGGCAGCGTCCACGGCAACGTGGCCGCCTCCGTCGGGGCGCTCAACGCGTTGCGTGTCCTGGAGCTGGTCGGGCTGAATCCGCCGGTGGCGGTGGGGGCGGCACGGCCGCTGGCCCAGCCGCTGCAGACGGCCGAGTTCGTGCACGGCCAGGACGGGCTCGGCGGCCACGCCGGCCCGCTGCCGAAGGGCTCCACCGTTGCGGGGTCGGCCGCCGAGCAGATCGTGCGCCTGGCTCGCGAGAATCCCGGCGAGCTCACCCTCCTCGCGCTCGGGCCGCTGACGAACGTCGCGCTCGCCGTGCTGCTCGAGCCCGACTTACCGAACCTGCTCCGCTCGGTCGTGGTCATGGGCGGCGCGGTCACCGTGCCGGGGAACATCACGCCGTACGCCGACGCCAATTTCTTCCACGACCCGGAAGCCGCCGACCTGGTTCTCGGCGCTGGCTTTACGGAACTGATTCTCGTCGCCCTGGACGCCACCGAGCAGGCCCGGGTCGGCACCGACTGGCTGTCCGCGCTGGCGGAGGTCCGCGGTCCGCGCGCGGATTTCGCGAACAAGCTCCTAGACCACTATGGACAGTTCTATTCGAATATGTTCGGCGAGCATTCCTGCACGCTGCACGATCCGCTCGCGGCGGCCATCGCGCTGGACCAGAAGCTGGCCACCTACCGGACGATGCCGCTCGGTGTCGAGCTGACCGGAACGCACACGCGCGGTCAGGTCGTGTCCGATCTCCGGTCCATTTCCAGCGACGCATACATTTCCACGAACGCGGGTACCGGGCGCGTTCCGGTGAAGGTGGCGGACACCGTGGACGTGCCGACTTTCCGCGATCTGATGTTCAAGTCTCTGAAAGGCTGACGCTCAGGCGTTCTTCGTCAGCAGATCGCGCACGTCCGCCGCCCGCGGGTCGCCCAGCTCGTCGAAGATGGAGAACGCCTCGCGCAGCGACTCCAGCGCGAGATCGGCCTGACCGCTGTCGAACAGCACCAGGCCCCGCTTGTGCAACGTCTCCCCCACACCCCACCGGTCGCCGAGCTCGCGTCGGGTGTCCAGCGCGCGCTGGAAGCAGTCGAGCGCGTCGGCCTGCCGGGCGAGCTCGGAGTAGGTCTCGCCGAGCTTGACGAGCGTGTAGCACTCGCCGTAGCTGTCCTCGATGTCGCGGAACAACGCGAGCGCCTGCTCGAGCGCGTCGACCGCGCGGTCGTAGTCGGACAGGCAGCGGTAGGCGTCGCCGACGTTCGCGAGCGCGATGCCCTCACCGTGGCGGTCGCCGACCTCGCGGAAGATGTCCAGCGCCTCGCCGAAGTGCAGCGCGGCCGCGTCGAACCGGCTCTGGTCGAAGCCGATGAACCCGATGCCGGTGAGGCTCCACGCCTGGCCGACCCGGTCGCCCACCTCCGTGCGCAGCGCGCGGGCCTGCATGAAGCATTCCTTGGCCTCGTCGGTGCGGCGCAGCTCGCGGTAGGCGACGGCCAGGTTGTTGAGCACCCACGCCTCGCCGTAGCGGTCACCGGCCCGGCGCGCGCCGAGCACGCCGACCTCGTGCGAGGCCACCCACGCCGTCCACCGTTTGCGCAGGTGGAGGTAGTTGAACGAGCCGGCCGGCAGCTGCCAGGCCGCGACGTTCTCGCCGATCTCGACCGCGGTGCGGGTGGCCGAGGCGATGTTGGTCATCTCGAACTCGCACCAGGCGAGCGCGGACTCGTAGTCGAACTCGGAGACGTCCACCTTGAACGCGGAGGAGTCCAGCACGGGGTCGTGCCGCTGCGGGGCGAGCGCGTGGTTGGCCGCGTAGGTGTTGCGCAGGTACCAGTCGACCATGCGACGCAGCGCGATCAGCCGCTCCTCGTCGGACTCCTCCTCCGCGGCCTGCTCGGCGGCGTACACGCGCAGCAGGTCGTGCATCCGGTACCGGTCGTTGCCCAGGCCCTCGAGGAGGTGCACGCCGGTGAGCCGGTCGAGCACCCGGCGCGCCCGCACGAGGGGCTGGCCGGCCAGCGCGGCGGCCGCGCCGGTGCGGATGTGCGAGCCGGAATGCAGGCCGATCAGCCGGAACATCCGCGCGGCGTCGGCCGGCAGGTCGCGGTAGGACCACGAGAAGACCGTCTTCACCGCGACCGAGTCGTCGGTGGCGAGCGCCTCCAGGCGCTGCTCCTCGGTGGCGAGCTCCTCGACGAGCAGGCTCACCGAGTGGTGCGGGTGCGTGGCCACACGCTCGGCCGCGATCCGCAGGGCCAGCGGGAGGTGGCCGCAGCGGCTGGCGAGCGCGCGCACGGCCTCCGGCTCGGCGTCGGCCCGCTCCTTGCCGATGACCTTGCACAGCAGCGTGGTCGACTCCTCCTCGGCCATGGGACCAAGTGTCATGCGGCGGTCACCCTGGACCGCGAGACCACCGAGGCGCTTGCGGCTGGTCACCACGACGCCACAGCCGGACGAGCCGGGCAGCAGCGGCTCGAGCTGCTGGGAGTCGGCCGCGTTGTCCAGCACGACGAGCACGCGGCGGTCGGCGAGGACCGAGCGGTAGAGCTTGGCGCGTGCTTCGAGTCCGGCCGGGATGACCTCCATCTGCACGCCGAGGGCGGTGAGGAACTCCTCCAGCACCTCGTCGACGACGCGCGGCTGGCCGTCCGGCGAGTAGCCGCGCAGGTCGACGTAGAGCTGGCCGTCGGAGTACTGGTCGGCCACCGAGTGGGCCACGCGCAGGGCGAGCGCGGTCTTGCCGGCGCCGGGCGGCCCGTCGATCGCGACCATCTGCGGGGTGCCGGGCTCGCCCTCGTAGGACAGGATCCCGGACAGCGCGTACAGCTCCGCCTCGCGGCCGACGAACGTGGCGGCCGCGGCGGGCAGCTGGGCCAGCCGGACGGGGCCGCCGGTGGCGGCGGCGAGCGCGATCAGCTGGCCGTCGGCCTCGAGGACCTGGTCGCACTTGCGGGCCAGCTCGGCGGACGGCGGCGCGCCGTGCTTGATCTTGGACAGCCAGCTCGGGGTGTACCCGATGAGGTCGGAGAGACGACGCCAGGACAGGCCGCGCTTGCGCAGCAGCCGCTCGAGCTCATCGGCGAACGGCGAGGTTCCGTCGTCCCGCCTGTCTTGCATGTGCCCACCTAATCAGTCCGGGCCGCCGGACACCAGTCACCGAGCTGCCACGCCTAGTATCCAGTTTTGCACTCCCGGGCGACACCGTTCACACCGCCTGCGGATGCGATTCTGGCAACTCCCTGAGATTTTGTGGACCTCCACACGGGCCTTACCCCCGGTACCCATAGACTTCCGCCCGGCAAGGACGTCAGAGGTCAGGAGGGTGCCCGGTGCCGAGCAACGAGCAGCGTCGGCAGGCAGCCAAGCGCAAGCTGGAGCGCCAGCTCGCCCGCCGGGCGGAACGTGCGAAGCGCCGGCGGATCTGGGGTGTCGGCGCGACCGTCATCGTCGTCATAGCGCTGGTCGGCCTCGTGTTCTGGCTGTCCAACCTGGGCCCGGACGACTCGCAGGCGGCCACCAAGCCGTCGGACACGCCGCCCGCGGAGAAGACCACCGACGGCCCGTGCGGGTACAAGGAGAGCCCCGCCGACAAGCCGGCGAAGGATCCCGGCATGCCGGAGGACCCCAAGGACACGCCCAAGAAGGGCACGGTCAAGGTCGACCTCAAGACCAACCAGGGCGCCATCGGCATGACGCTGGACCGGCAGAAGGCGCCGTGCACCGTGCAGAGCATGGAGCACCTGATCAAGGAGAAGTTCTTCGACGGCACCAAGTGCCACCGGCTGGTCGCGTCCTCCGGTCTCAAGGTGCTGCAGTGCGGCGACCCGAAGGGCGACGGCACGGGCGGCCCCGGTTACGCGATCCCCGACGAGCTGCCGAAGGACCTCACCGAGGCGCCCGGCGGGCAGGCCGGCCAGCCGCTGAGCCTGTACGAGCGGGGCATGCTCGCGATGGCCAACGCCGGGCCGAACACCGGCGGCAGCCAGTTCTTCATCGTGTACGGCGACTCGACCCTGCCGCCCAACTACACGGTGTTCGGCGAGGTCAGTGAGGCGGGCCTGAAGGTCGTCGACAAGATCGCCAAGGGCGGCATCACGGCGGGCAACAGCCCCGAGGACGGTGCGCCGAAGCTGCCGGTGAACATCGAGACCGCGACGGCCACGAGCTAACGGGGGCGGCTGGCAGCGGGCGCGTCGCCGGCCGGTCCCCGCCGAGCCGGCCGCCGGTGGCGTCGGGCCGGGCGGGCTGTCACCGCAGGGCGGCCCGCAGGTGACGCCGGCCGGCATCACGTCGGCGGAGGTCGGCTGAGGCGTTCTTGTCGGTGGTCCCTGCCAGACTGCCCACATGGACGTCTACGCGGAGAAGCCCCTTCGCACCGCACTGCTGCGCTGCGCCTGGTCGCGGCGGGTCTCCGGGGCGTCCGCGTCCCCGATGCGGATCGTGCCGGACGCGTGCGTGGACGTCATGTGGCACCGGGAGTCCGGCCGGTTGTTCGTGGCCGGGCCGGACACACGGGCGCACGTGGCGGCGTCATCGCCCGGCGAGATCGTCGGGGTGCGGTTCCGTACCGGATGCTCCCCCGCCGCGCTCGGCGTGCCCGCGGACGCCTTACGTGACGAGCGGGTCGGCCTGGCCGAGCTGTGGCCCGGCCGCACTGAGCGGCTCGCCGAGGACCTCGCGGCGACACCGTCGACCGAGGCCGCCCAGGCCGTGCTGGGCTCGGCCGTGCTGGCCGGGGTGCGTGCGGGCCCCGACCCCGCGGTCCCGGCGTTGCTGACGCTGGCCCGAGGCGGCACGCGGGTCGGCGCGATGGCCGACGCGATCGGGCTCACCGAGCGGCAGCTGCACCGCCGGTGCCTCGCGGCGTTCGGGTACGGGGCGAAGGCGCTGCAGCGGGTGCTGCGGTTCGACCGGGCGATCCGGCTCGCCCTGGACGGCGCGAGGCTGGCCGACGTCGCGTACCGAGCCGGGTACGCCGACCAGGCACACCTGTCGCGGGAGGTGCGGGCGCTGGCCGGGCTCAGCCCGTCGGAGTACCTCGGGGACCGGGCTGTGGCTCAGGATGCGGAGGTGACCCGGTAGACGTCGTAGACGCCCTCGACGCTGCGCACGGCCTTCAGCACGTGGCCGAGGTGCTTCGGGTCGCCCATCTCGAAGCTGAAGCGGCTCACGGCCACGCGGTCGCGTGACGTGGTGACGGACGCGGACAGGATGTTGACCTTCTCGTCCGCCAGCACCTTCGTGATGTCCGACAGCAGGCGGTGCCGGTCGAGCGCCTCGACCTGGATGGCGACGAGGAACACCGACGAGTCCGAGGGCGCCCATTCCACCTCGACGAGGCGCTCCGGAGAGGCGAGCAGCTCGCCGGCGTTCGTGCAGTCGCGGCGGTGCACCGAGACGCCGCCGCCGCGGGTCACGAAGCCGAGGATGTCGTCGCCCGGGACCGGCGTGCAGCAGCGCGCGAGCTTGACCCACACGTCGCTCGCGCCCTTGACGATCACGCCGGCGTCGCCGGTCGGGCGGCGGCGGTGGACGGTGGACGGCGTGGCGCGCTCGGCGAGCTCGTCCTCGGCGTGCTCGACGCCGCCGAGCAACGCGACCAGCCGCTGCACCACGTGCCGGGCCGAGGTGTGGCCCTCGCCGACGGCCGCGTACAGCGCGCTGACCTCGTTGTAGCGCAGCTCCCGGGCCAGCGCGGCCATGGAGTCCGCCGAGACGAGCCGCTGCATGGGCAGGCCGACCCGGCGCACCTCCTTGGTGATCGCGTCCTTGCCGGCCTCGATCGCCTCTTCCTTGCGCTCCTTGGCGAACCACTGCTTGATCTTGGCGCGCGCGCGGGGCGAGGCGGCGAACGCGAGCCAGTCGCGGGTGGGGCCCGCGCCCTCGGCCTTCGACGTGAAGATCTCGACCACGTCGCCGTTCTCGAGCTTGCGCTCCAGCGCGACGAGCCGGCCGTTGACCCGGGCGCCGATGCAGCGGTGGCCGACCTCGGTGTGCACGGCGTAGGCGAAGTCCACCGGAGTCGAGCCGGCGGGCAGCGTCTGGACGTCGCCCTTTGGCGTGAAGACGAAGATCTCGCGGGCGGCGAGGTCGTAGCGCAGTGAGTCGAGGAACTCGCCCGGGTCCGCGGCCTCTCGCTGCCAGTCGAGGAGCTGGCGCATCCAGGCCATCTCGTCGATCTCGACGGCCTGGCCGTCGTGGGTGCCCTTGGTCTCCTTGTAGCGCCAGTGCGCGGCGATGCCGTACTCGGCCGTACGGTGCATCTCGTGGGTGCGGATCTGCACCTCGAGCGGCTTGCCGTCCGGCCCGATGACCGTGGTGTGCAACGACTGGTAGACGCCGAACCGGGGCTGGGCGACGTAGTCCTTGAACCGGCCGGGCATCGGCTGCCAGAGCGCGTGCACGACGCCCATCGCGGCGTAGCAGTCGCGCACGTCGTCGACGAGGATCCGCACGCCGACGAGGTCGTGGATGTCGTCGAAGTCGCGGCCGCGCACGATCATCTTCTGGTTGATCGAGTAGTAGTGCTTGGGCCGGCCCTCGACCTTGGCGTTGATCCGCGACGCCTCGAGGTGCGAGGTGAGCTCGTCGGTGACCTTGTGCAGGTAGGTGTCGCGGGAAGGCGCGCGGGTGGCGACGAGGCGGACGATCTCGTCGTACTTCTTCGGCTGCAGGATCGCGAAGGCGAGGTCCTCGAGCTCCCACTTGACGGTGGCCATGCCGAGCCGGTGCGCGAGCGGGGCAAGGACCTCGAGCGTCTCGCGGGCCTTCTTCGCCTGCTTCTCCGGCGGCAGGAAGCGCATCGTGCGCATGTTGTGCAACCGGTCGGCGAGCTTGATCACCAGCACGCGCGGGTCGCGGGCCATCGCGATGACCATCTTGCGGATCGTCTCCGCCTCGGCCGCGCTGCCGAGCTGCACCTTGTCCAGCTTGGTGACGCCGTCGACGAGCCGGGCGACCTCCTCGCCGAAGTCGTCGTGCAGGTTCTTCAGCGAGTAGTCGGTGTCCTCGATCGTGTCGTGCAGCAGTGCCGCGACGAGCGTGATCGTGTCCATGCCGAGCTCGGCGAGGATCGTGGCGACCGCCAGCGGGTGGGTGATGTACGGGTCGCCGGACTTGCGCCGCTGGCCGCGGTGGGCTTCCTCGGCGACGTCGTAGGCGTGTTGCAGGAGCGCGAGGTCGGCCTTGGGGTGAAGCTCGCGGTGTACGGCGGCGAGCGGCTCGAGCACCTGCTTGACGGGCGCGGAGCGCTGCGCGGTGATGCGCCTGGCCAGGCGCGCCCGAACCCGCCGCGTGGCCGACGGCGCCCGCGGCGGGGTCTGTGCTGAGGCGGCGTCGGGTTGCGCGCCTGTTTCGACGTTTTGGCTCACTCGCGGCTCCTCTGCCCTGAGAATAGCTGCGAATCGATCCCGGAATGTCCAACGGGTTGGTGCTAACCTGTTGTTGAAGGTTCAACATACGGAGTAGCCCATGTCGATGCCGGTGCTCTACCTCAGCCACGGCGCCCCTCCCCTGGCCGATGACCAGGTGTGGACCGCCCAGCTGGCGACGTGGTCCGCCGACCTGCCCAAGCCGAAGGCGATCCTGATCGTCTCCGCACACTGGGAGAACGCCCCGCTGACCCTCGGCGCCACGACGACCGTGCCGCTGGTCTACGACTTCTGGGGCTTCCCGGATCGGTACTACACCGTGACCTACTCAGCCCCGGGCGCGCCCGAATTGGCCGCGTCCGTCCGAAAGCTACTAGCCGGTCCGGGCATGCCGGTGCACGAGGACCCGGCGCGCGGACTGGACCACGGCGCGTACGTGCCGCTCGTGGAGATGTATCCGGACGCGGACGTGCCGGTGCTGCAGATCTCGATGCCCTCCCTCGACCCGACGGTCCTCATGGAGGTCGGCCGCCGCCTGGCGCCCCTGCGGGACGAGGGCGTGCTGATCATCGGCAGCGGTTTCTTCACCCACAACCTGTCGAAGATCACGATGGCCGACCCGGCGGTGCCGGCGCCGTCGTGGTCGGCGGAGTTCGACATCTGGGGCCAGGAAGCATTGGCCTCCCGGGACTTCGACTCGTTGATCGACTTCCTGCACAAGGCGCCGTCAGGGCGGGTGGCTCATCCGCGGACCGAGCACTTCGCGCCGTTGTTCGTCTCCATCGGAGCTTCGGTCGACGGGGGCGACCCGGTCCGGTCGGTGATCGACGGGTACTGGTACGGGCTCTCGAAGCGATCCGTCCAGTTCGCCTGAGGCCGGTCTCAGGCGCGCGCACCGTCCACGTCGGTGATCGTCACTATCGTGGAGTTCGGGGGCCGGAGGCCGTCGTTGATCTTGATCCGGCGGCCGCCGTGGCCCTGGCACATCGGCAAGTGAGCGACGGCCGGCCGGCGTGCGGCTCAAGACCGCTCGGTCGGCCGTGGAGTCGGGGCTTGCTTCTCTTCGCCTCGGGCTAGATGGCTTGTAGTGCGTGGACTTCGCGGCCCCCCAGGCGCTTCCTGCCGCCCAGTGCCTCCAGCTCCAGCACCACCGAGATCGACACGACCACCGCGCCCGCGTTCTCCAGCAGCTCGCACGTCGCCGCGACCGTGCCGCCCGTTGCCAGTACGTCGTCGACCACCGCGACCCTCGTACCCGGGGTGATGGCCTCCGCCGGGAGTTCGAGGACCGCCGTGCCGTACTCCAATGTGTACTCCACCCGGCCGGCCACCACCGGGAGCTTGCCCGGCTTGCGGATGGGGATCAGGCCGCGATCCATGGCCGTGCTCAACGCGCCGCCGAGCAGAAAACCCCGCGCCTCAACGGGAGCGATCACGTCCACATCGGACGGAATGCCGGCCGCCAGGGCGTCGACGATCGTCGTGAACGCGCTCGGCGACGCGAACACCGGGGTGAGGTCCCGGAACAGCACGCCCGGCTCCGGAAAGTCCGGCACCGTGCGCACCAGCTCCAGCGCACCCGCTACGGAGTCCATCGCTCAGTGGCGCTTCTTGCCCGAGGGCCGGCCACCGTGCTTGCCGGCCGGCCGGCCGGTCTGCTTGCCGGCCGGGCGGCGACGCTGTTCCGCGGCCTTCGGGTTGCGGGTCGGGACGCTCGACGCCGCTGCCATCGCACGCTCCTGGCGCAGCTCTGTCTCCAGCGAGTCCTCGTCGGTCGCGGGAGCCCCGACGGTCAGGTCGCCGTCGGCGTCGTACTGGGGCACCAAGTCGCCGTCGCGCTCGGCGGCCTTGCGGGCGATGTTCTCGCGTCGCGCGTACACCCGGCGGGCCTGCTCCTTGAACTTCGGCTCGCGCATCTTCAGGTCCACCAGGATCGGCGTCGCCAGGGCGATCGACGACAGGGCACCCGCGATGATGCCGGTCAGCTGCACCAGCGCCAGGTCCTGCAGGGTGCCGACACCGAGCAGGCCCACGCCGACGATCAGCAGGCCGAGCACCGGCAGCACCGCGATGAGCGACGTGTTGATCGACCGCATCAGGGTCTGGTTCAGCGCCAGGTTCGCCGCCTCGGCGTACGTCCGCCTCGTCAGGCCGAGCAGCCCGCGGGTGTTCTCCTTGACCTTGTCGAACACGACCACCGTGTCGTACAAGGAGAAGCCGAGGATCGTCAGCAGCCCGATGACCGTCGCCGGCGTGACCTCGAAGCCGACGATCGAGTACACGCCGGCGGTGACGAGTACGTCGTGCACGAGCGCCGCGAGCGCGGCGACGGCCATCCATCGTTCGAAGTAGAACGCAAGGAATATCGTCACCAGCACGAGGAACACGCCCAGCGCGATCAACGCCTGCCGCGAGATCTCGCCACCCCACGACGCGCTCACCGCGCTGTCGCTGATCGCGCGCTCGCTCGGCTGGCCGTCCTGGCCGACCGGCTGCAGGTCGTCGAACAACGCCTTCTTCAGGTCGGCGACCTCGGCGGTGGTCAGCGTCTCCGACTTGATCTGGATGGTCGTGCTGTCGCCGGAACCGACCGTCTGCACGGCCGCCGGCTCCTTGTGCAGCGTGTCGTTGAAGATCTCGGTGACCTGCTCGGTCGAGATCCTGCCGCCGGTGCCCTCGTCGGGCATGGAGATCCGCGTGCCGCCCTTGAAGTCGATACCGAGGTTGAAGCCGCGGAAGATGATCGACGCGAGGCAGACCAGGATCAGGATCGTGAAGAAGAAGTACCAGTACTTGCGCTTGCCGACGACGTCGAACGCTCCGGTACCGACGTACATCCGGTGAAACACGCTCTCCCGCTTGGCGGGAGTGGTGGTGGGAGTCTCGCTCGCCACGTCACGCCTCCTTCACGGCGGGGCCGGCGGGCCTCGCGCGACGCTCGCTCGCCAACCGCTGCACCGCGCCGAGGCCGGAGAACCTCGGGTTGGACAGCATCTTCGACTTGGACGCCAGTGCCACCAGCGGGTGCGTCACGAAGAACACCACGACCAGGTCCAGCACGGTCGACATGCCCAGCGTGAACGCGAAGCCCTTGACCTGACCGACGGCTAGCACGTACAGCACGCCGGCGGCGAGGAACATGACCGCGTCCGCGGACAGGATCGTGCGCCGGGCCCGGACCCACGCCCGCGGCACCGCGGAGCGGAACGTCCGGCCCTCGCGTATCTCGTCTTTCAGACGTTCGAAGAACACCACGAACGAGTCCGCGGTGATACCGATCGCGACGATGAAGCCGGCGACGCC
This sequence comes from Actinophytocola sp., assembly GCF_036555685.1. Taxonomy (GTDB): domain Bacteria; phylum Actinomycetota; class Actinomycetes; order Mycobacteriales; family Pseudonocardiaceae; genus Actinophytocola. The sequence goes on from NZ_DATBKY010000161.1 coordinate 58,103, forward strand.
CGCGAGATCGAGGGTGAACCCGATCCAGCGGCCGAGGAGCACCAGCACCGCGAACACGATCACACCGGAGCACAGCAGCGACAGCGCGGTCAGCAGGCCCAGCATCCGGTAGTAGAACAGGCAGTAGACGAACACGAGGACCAGGCCGATCGCGCCGGCGATGAGGCCCGCCTTCAGCGAGGCGAGGCCCAGCGTCGCGGACACGGTCTCCGCCTCGGAGGACTCGAACGACAGTGGCAGCGAGCCGTACTTGAGTACCTCGGCGAGGCTGCGCGCCTCGTCCGGGCTGAAGCCGCCGCCGCTGCCGCCGCTGATCGTGGTGCTGCCGCCGCTGATCGCCTCACGGATCTGCGGCGCCGACACGACCTGGGTGTCGAGCACGAACGCGGCCTGCTTGCCGACGTTGGCCGTCGTGTAGTCGGCCCAGATCCGGCTGCCCTCGCTCTTGAACTCGAGGTTCACCACGTAGCCGGCGCCCTCGGGGTTGACCGAGGAGTTCGCGTCGGAGATCTGGGTACCGGACAGGAAGGACGGGCCGAGGATGTACTTCGCGGTGCCGTCCTGGTCGCAGGCGACCAGCGGCTTGTTCGGGTCGTCGTTGCCGACCAGCGGGTCACCGACGCGGGCGCCGGTACCGGTGCACGTCAGCGCGTCGATCGCGGCCTGCTGCACGGTCTGGTCCGGCTGCACCGTGCCGTCCTTGCTCGGCGCGAGCTGCGGGGCCTGGCGGCACGCCTTGGCGAGCTGGATCAGGTCGCCCGGGGCGATCTCTCTCTCCTTGCCGGCCTTGATGTCGTCGGAGTACGTCTTGAAGTCCTGCTTGTACTGCGCACACGCCTCGAGCGGGTCCTGCGGAGCCGCGTCCGATCCGGACGCCGGCGGCTGCGACGGGGACGACGGCGGCTGCGAGTTCGGCTGTGCCCGCGCCGGCGCCGGGCGGCCCTGCGGCTTGCTGGACGGCGGGTTCGACGCCGCCGGCGGCTGCGTGCCGGAGGTCGGCGGCGGCGCGGTCGTGGAGGCCGGTGGCTGCGAGGGCTGCTGGTCCTGCTGCGGCTGCGCCGGGACCGGCTGGCCGATCACCTCGCGGAACCGCAGCTGGGCGGTCTGGCCGAGGTCCTTGGCCTGCTCGCCCTCCTCGCCGGGCACGGTGATCACGATGTTGTTGCCGTCGAGGACGACCTCAGTGCCCTGGACACCGATGCCGTTCACGCGGGTCTCGATGATCTGCCGCGCCTGCTCGAGCGACTCCTTCGGCGGCACGCCGCCGTTCTCGGTGCGGGCGGTCAGCGTGACGCGGGTACCGCCCTGGAGATCGATGCCGAGCTTCGGCGTCGCCTTGTGATCGGGTGTGGCGAACACCAAGGCGTAGAGCAGAACCACGATGAACAGGAAGAACGCGAGATAGCGCCCTGGGCGGATCTGCCCGGCGGGTGGTGCCACGGTCGGTCGGTCTCCTCGAACTAACTGCGGTCTCGAGACGCGTCCGGGTTTCGGGCGCGTCCGGTCATGAGACTGCGCCCGCACCCGCTACACGTGTGGGTGAGGGCGCAGCGTACCTCCCGTGACGTGAGGCCGGTGTCACACGGTCACGTCACGCTCACGTATGAGGTTACTTCTGCTTGATGTCTTCGGAGTCGGCGGTGTCGCTCTTGACCGGCGGCGGCTCGTTGTTCACGAGCTCCTCGTCGTCATCGACCTCGTCGACGAGTTCCTCGTCGTCCTCGTCGACCGACGGGTTGACCTTCTCGCGGACGGCTGCACGCAGCCACTCGGTCTCGAAACCCGGCGCGATCTCGATCGTGATGGTCGTGTCGCTCGAGGTGTCGGTCACCGTGCCGTAGAGCCCGGACGTGGTCATGACGCGGTCGCCGATGGACAGCGAGTTCTGCAGATCATGCTGCTGCTGCTGCGCCTTGCGCTGGCGCCGGCTCATGAAATACATCATGAGACCGAGCAGCCCGAACATCAGAAGCAAGGGAAGCAGGTCCATTTTTCTCCATCCGTGGGAGTCTTGAATTCACTCTGCGGTGTGCGCAGGTTCACTTTCGAACAGGGTAGGCGGAAGCTGACCCGGGGCGTTAGTCGGGGCAGAGAGCCCGAGATGCGCCCAAGCCGCGGCGGTCGCGACCCGACCCCGCGGTGTTCTCGCGAGCATACCGGCCCGCACCAAGTAGGGCTCGCACACCTCTTCCACGGTAGCGGGCTCCTCGCCGACCGCCACGGCCAGCGTCGAGACGCCGACCGGGCCGCCGCCGAAGGACCGCACGAGCGCGCCCAGCACGGCCCGGTCCAGGCGGTCCAGCCCGAGCTCGTCGACGTCGTAGACCTCCAGCGCGGCGCGCGCGATGTCGCGCGTGATGGAGCCGTCCGCCCGCACCTCGGCGAAGTCGCGCACGCGCCTGAGCAGTCGGTTCGCGATCCGGGGGGTGCCGCGCGAGCGACCGGCGACCTCCTCGGCGCCGTCCGGGCGCAGGTCGACGCCGAGGATCTTCGCCGAGCGGCGCAGCACCTGCTCGAGCTCCTCGGGCACGTAGAACTCCATGTGCGCGGTGAAGCCGAACCGGTCGCGCAGCGGCCCGGTCAGCGACCCGGACCGGGTGGTGGCGCCGACCAGCGTGAACGGCGCGATCTCGAGCGGGATGCTGGTCGCGCCGGGCCCCTTGCCGACGACGACGTCGACCCGGAAGTCCTCCATCGCGAGGTAGAGCATCTCCTCGGCGGGCCGGGCGATCCGGTGGATCTCGTCGATGAACAGCACCTCGCCCTCGACGAGGTTGGACAGCATCGCGGCGAGGTCGCCGGCTCGCTCGAGCGCGGGACCGGACGTGATGCGCAACGAGCTGCCCAGCTCGTGGGCGATGATCATGGCGAGGCTGGTCTTGCCGAGGCCGGGCGGGCCGGACAGCAGCACGTGGTCGGGCGGTGTCCCGCGCCGGCTCGCACCCTGCAGCACGAGCGCGAGCTGCTCGCGGACCCGCGGCTGGCCGACGAACTCGGCGAGCGTGCGCGGCCGCAGGGTGGTCTCGTCGTCCCGCTCCCCCGGCTGCACCAGCGGGGAGAGCGGCTCCTCCTCGGCCCCTGGGTCGATCGCTGGATCGGTCACCGTCTCATCGTGCATGCGCGCCTACCGCTTGCTGCCGAGGGTCGCGAGCGCCTTGCGCAGGACGGTCGGCTGGTCGCCGTGCCCGTTCCCGCCGAGCACGCCGTCGACGGCCTGCTCGGCCTGCTTGGCCGGGAAACCCAGACCCACCAACGCTTCCACGACCTCGCTGCGCACGTGCCCGTTCGGCGTCGGGGCGGACGCCGACGGCAGTGCGCCGACCTTGTCGCGCAGTTCGATGATCAGCCGTTCGGCGCCCTTGCGGCCGATACCGGGCACCTGGGTGAGGACGGTGATGTTGCCGTCCGCGAGGGCCGAGCGCAGCTGCGCCGGGTCGAGCACGGCGAGCGTCGCCATGGCGATCCGCGGCCCGATGCCGGACACGGTCTGCAGCAGCCCGAACAGCTCGCGCGCCTCGGCGTCGGCGAACCCGTACAGCGTCAGCGAGTCCTCGCGCACGACGAGCGCGGTGGCGAGCGACGCCTCGGTGCCCGTGCGCATGGTCGCGAGCGTCGCGGGTGTCGCCTGTACGGCGAGGCCGACCCCGCCGACCTCGACGACGGCGTGGTCCAGCCCGATGGTGAGCACGCGGCCCCGTACCGACGAGATCATCGCATTCCTTTCGCGGCCGCCGACCGAGCCTGAGCGAGCCGGGCCTTGTGCCGCCGGGCGAGCGCGGCCGCCTTCGTCTCGGCCTCGGCGAGCCGGCTGCGCATGGGCATGCGCCAGAGATGGCAGATGGCGAGGGCGAGGGCGTCCGCGGCGTCGGCCGGCCGGGGCTTCTCGGGCAGGTCCAGCAGCCGGGTGACCATGGTGGTGACCTGTGCCTTGTCCGCGCGCCCGGACCCCGTCACGGCGGCCTTGACCTCGCTCGGGGTGTGGAAGGTGACGGGCAGGTTCCGCCGCGCCGCGGCGAGCGCGACGACCCCGCCGGCCTGCGCGGTGCCCATCGCGGTGCGGACGTTGTACTGGCTGAACACCCGTTCCACGGCGACGACGTCCGGCTGGTGCCGGTCGAGCCACTCGTCCACCGCATCGGCGACGGTGAGCAGCCGCGTGGCCAGCTCGGCGTCGGCCGGCGTACGGAGCACGTCGACCTCCACCGCCCGCACGGACCGCCCGACCCCACCGTCCACGACGGCGATGCCGCAGCGGGTCAGCCCGGGGTCCACCCCCAACACACGCATCGGCACCCTTCCCGAGAACATCAGTTCGAAGCCTAGGGGCCCGGCGTCCCGCCGTCGCGCAGCGACACCCGCAGCGACACCCGCAACGTGCGGGCGAGCGTGCCGGCAATGCGGCGCGAGTCCGAACGGGCCTGTCCACTAACCCGGTCGCCGCAGTGAAAGCGCTTCACCAACGTGCTGCCTTGACACTTGTGTTAGAAAAGTCCACAACAGAAATGTAAGCGCTTCCAGTGACGCTTCCCAGGACGGAACGCAGCCATGCCCGCTCGTGAGCGACGGCCGGTCACCATCTACGAGGTGGCCGATCGCGCGGGCGTGTCGATCGCGACCGTGTCGCGGGCGCTGCGGGACTCCGAGCTGGTCGCGCCGTCGACCCGGCGGCACGTCCAGCGCGTCGCCGAGGAGCTTCGGTTCCGGCCCAGCCGGGCCGGGCGGGCGCTCGCCGAGGGACAGCACGCGGCGAACGGCATCGTCTTCCCCGACCTGGCGGGGCCCTACTACGCCGAGGTCGTCCTCGGCTACGAGGAGGTCGTCGCCGAGCTCGGGCGCAGCGTGCTGATCCTTGCGACCCAGGGACGCGCGAACGCGGCCGACCTCGTGCACGAGCTCGCCGGCCGGGTCGACGGCATGGTGATCATGGGACGCACGGTCGGCGACTCGACCGTGGCCCGCATCGCCGACACCGGCCTGCCCCTCGTCCTCCTCGCCCGGCCACCCGTCGGGCTGGTGGACACCGTCACCGCCGATAACGAGGACAGTGCGCGGGCACTCACCGCGCACCTGATCGGGCACGGCTACCGCCGGTTCGACTTCCTCGGCGACCCCGGCCAGTCCCCCGACGTCGCCGGCCGGCACGCCGGCTTCGTCACCGCGCTCGCCGACGGCGGGCTCGACGTGCCGGCGAAACCCGTCCGCTGCGCGTTCGACGTCAAGGCCGGCTACACCGCGGCGCGGGAGACCCTGCGCCGGCGAAACCGGCCCGAGGCGCTCGTGTGCGCCAACGACGAGGTCGCCCTCGGCGCACTGCGCGCCGCGGAGGACCTCGGCCTCGCCGTGCCCGGAGACCTGGCGATCACGGGCTGGGACGACATCATGGCGGCCGATTATGCCCGGCTGACCACCGTCCACCAGTCGATGCGCGAGCTCGGCGCTACCGCGGCCCGCTGGCTGGACCAGCGGATCTCCGGCACCTCACCCGGAGTGCGCCGCGAAGTACTTCCCACCCGGCTGGTGATCCGGACCAGCTGCGGGCCCCATGACAACGAACGCTGAGAACCAACCGGAGGTAAGGATGACTCGACCGAACAGGCGGACCGTACTGCTGGCCGCCGTGACGGCGGTGGCGCTGGCCGCATCGGCCTGCGGCCGCGACTCCGGGGGAGACGAGGGCGAGGCGGGCGAGAAGGTCGCGCAGGGCAAGGCGACCGGCAACATCACGGTGTGGGCGATGGGCACCGAGGGCGAGAAGCTCTCCGCGCTCGCCGACGACTTCATGAAGGAGAACCCGGACGCCAAGGTGACCGTCACCGCGGTGCCGTGGGACGGCGCGCACAACAAGATCGCCGCCGCGATCGCCGGCCAGCAGACGCCGGACGTGACGATGCTCGGCACCACGTGGATCGGTGAGTTCGCCAAGACCGGTGCGCTGGACGTGACGCCGCCGGACTTCGTGAACAAGGACGACTACTTCCCCGGCGCCTGGGAGACCGGCGTCGTGGACGGCAAGTCCTACAGCGTGCCGTGGTACGTCGAGACCCGCCTGCTGTTCGTCAACAAGGCCGTCGCCGAGAAGGCCGGCATCACCGAGGCCCCGAAGGACTGGGACTCCCTCAAGCAGGCCTTCAAGGACATGCAGGCCAAGGGTGGCGCCAAGTGGGGCACCTACTTCCAGCCCGGCCAGACCGGTGCCTGGCAGAGCGTCGTGCCGTTCGTCTGGCAGAACGGCGGCGACATCTGGGACGGCAAGGAGTTCACGCTCGACTCCCCCGAGGCGACCGAGGCCTTCGAGTTCTACGGGTCGCTCTACAAGGAGGGACTGTCCTCCAAGGACCGGCTGCCCGACGGCGAGCAGGAGCCGAAGCTGCTCAAGGGCGAGATCGGCTCGTTCGTGTCCGGACCGTGGCACATCGGCCTGCTGAACGACCTCGGCGGCGAGGGCAAGTACGAGCTGTGGCCCATGCCGAGCGGTCCGGGCGACGCGACCTCGTTCATCGGCGGCAGCAACATGTCCGTGTTCAAGAACAGCAAGAACCGCGACTCCGCCTGGAAGTTCGTGTCGTATCTGATGAAGCCCGAGGTCCAGGTCAAGTGGTACGAGACGGTCAACGACCTGCCGGCCGTGCAGTCCGCGTGGGACGACCAGAAGCTCTCCGGTGACGAGATGCTGAAGACGTTCGGCGACCAGCTGGACAAGGCCAAGGCGCCGCCGTCCATCCCGACCTGGGAGCAGATCGCCGCCGGCATGGACACCGAGCTCGAGAAGATCGCCAAGGGCACCGAGTCCGCCGCGGACGCCGCCAAGGCGATCCAGGCGCAGGCCACCTCGATCGGCACGGGCGGCTGATCATGGCCACCCGGCCCGGGTTGATGTCCCGAGCGCTGACCGGCTGGGGCTTCGCACTCCCGTTCGCCGTGCTGTTCCTGGTCTTCACCGCGGGGCCCGTCGTGGCCTCGCTGGTGATGAGCCTGACCGACCTCGGCAGCGCCGACCTGCTCGACCCGCTCGGCGTCGACATCGTCGGACTGGACAACTACGCACGGCTGTTCGCGGACCCGAAGTTCGTCACGGCCGCGGTCAACACCACGATCTTCGTGGTCGTCGGCGTCCCGCTGACGATGGCCCTGTCGTTGCTGGTCGCGCTCGGGCTCAACTCCGGGCTGATCAAGTTCCGGGCCCTGTTCCGGGTCGGCTACTACCTGCCGGTCGTCACGAGCATCGTGGCGATCTCGGTGGTGTGGCGGTTCATCCTGCAGCCGGACTCCGGGCTGCTGAACACGATGCTCGGCTTGGTCGGGATCGACGGGCCGAACTGGCTGCAGACCCAGTCAACCGCGTTGCCCACGCTGATCGTGATGGGTGCGTGGCGCAACCTCGGGTTCGGCATGGTCATCTTCCTGGCCGGCCTGCAGGCGATCCCCAAGGAGCTGTACGAGGCGGCGACCATCGACGGCGCGCGGAAGTGGGCGCAGCTGCGCTTCATCACCGTGCCGATGCTGCGGCCGACCGTCCTGTTCGTCGCGGTGATCACGACGATCGGCTACGTGCAGTTCTTCGAGGAGCCGTTCGTGATGACCCGCGGCGGCCCGCTCGACTCGACGCTGTCGCTGGCCTACCACACGTACAACCAGTTCGGCTTCGGCAACTACGGCTACGCCTCGGCGATGGGCTACGTGCTGTTCGTCGTCGTGGTGCTGTTGTCGATCGCCTGGTTCCGGCTGCTGAGGAACAACGTTGACTAGCGCACTGGACACCCGTACCGAGACCCTGCCGGAGGGGCCGCCCCGCCGCCGGGCCGGCGACGACCTGCGCTCACGCGACCACGTCGCCCGCGTCGTGCTGCACGTCGTGCTCGGCGCCGGGCTCGTGGTGATGATCGGCCCGTTCATCTGGATGGCGCTCGCGTCGTTCAAGACCGAGGGCGAGATCCGTGCCGACCCGCCGACGTTCTTCCCGCAGAACGGCACGCTGGACAACTACCACACGCTGTTCACCCGGCTGGACTTCCCGACGTACTTCACGAACTCGGTCGTGGTCGCGGTCGTGACGACGGTCGGCAACCTGCTGTTCTGCTCGGCGGCGGGCTACGCGCTCGCGAAGCTGGCCTTTCCCGGCAAGCGGGTGCTGTTCCTCATCGTGCTCGGCACGATCATGGTGCCGAGCGTCGTGACGATGGTCCCGCTGTTCGTGCTGTCCAGCAACCTCGGCCTGGTCAACTCGCTCGCCGGGCTGATCCTGCCGTTCCTGGCGCAGGCGTTCGGCGTGTTCCTGATGCGCCAGTTCATCCTGTCCATTCCGGACGACCTGCTGGAGGCGGCCCGCATCGACGGCGCGAGCGAACTGCGGATCTACTGGCAGATCGTGCTTCCGCTGTGCCGCCCGGCGCTCGCGACCCTCGGCATCCTCACGTTCCTGGCCTCCTGGAACAACTTCCTGTGGCCGCTGGTCGCGGCGACCACGGAGGACAAGTACACGCTGCCGGTCGCGCTCGCCCTGTACGCCATCGGGCAGAACCAGACGCGGTACGACCTGCTGCTCGCGGGTTCGGTGATCATCGTGCTGCCCGTGCTCGTCGTGTTCCTGTTGCTGCAACGCCACTTCGTCCGTGGCATCGCCACCACCGGTCTCAAATGAGGAAGGTTCCCTGATGGCCCGATTAGTAGCTGTCCGCAAGCTGGCCCTCGCCACGGGGCTCGCCGTCGCGCTGGTCGCGACGCTCGGGCCGGCCGCCGGTGCCGCCCCGGACGACCGCGAGATGGTCGCCGCGGAGCAGGACCGCCAGGCGACGCTGATGCGCGACACCTGGAAGTCGTTCACCGCGATGGTCGCGCCCGAGACCGGGCTGCCGTCGGACAACATCAACGGCAACCTCGACCCGGCGTCCCGGTCGGCGTACACCTCGCCGACGAACGTCGGGGCCTACCTGTGGTCGGCGATCGTGGCCGAGGACGCCGGCATCATCGGCCGCGAGGAACTCGTCTCGCGCACGAAGAAGACGCTGGACTCGCTCGGCAAGCTCGAACGACACCCGGCGTCGGGCCAGTTCTACAACTGGTACAACCCGGCGACGCTGGAGAAGCTGCGCGTGTGGCCGGAGGACGGGTCCACCGTCTACCCGTTCCTGTCCAGTGTGGACAACGCGTGGATGGCGTCGGCGCTGATGGTCGTGCGCAACGCCGTCCCGGAGGTGCGCGCGCAGGCACAGAAGCTGCTCGACCCGATGGACTTCAACTTCTACTACGACCCCGCGGGCAGGTCGCCGGACGTGCGGGCCGGCCTGATGCGCGGCGGGTTCTGGGACGAGCAGCCGCCCGGCTGCTCGATCGTCGGCAACTACCCCGGGCACGGACCGGACGTCTGGTACACCTGCCACACGTACGGCAACTTCGCGAGCGAGACACGGATGATCTCCTACGTGGCGATCTCGCTGGGCCAGGTGCCGCCGGAGCACTACTTCGTGCCGTGGCGGACGTTCCCGGACACCTGTGACTGGGGCTGGCAGGAGCAGAAGCCGGCCGGGCAGTTCGTGGACTACATGGGCATCCCGGTGTTCGAGGGCCAGTACACCTACCGCGGGCTGAAGTTCATCCCGACGTGGGGCGGGGACATGTTCGAGGAGCTGATGCCGGACATGTTCGTGCCGGAGGTCAAGTGGGGCAAGAAGTCCTGGGCCCGGCAGCACTCGGTGTACGTGCGCGGCCAGATCGAGCACGGCCTGAACGACGCGAAGTACGGCTATTGGGGCTTCTCGCCCGCGTCCAACCCGGCAGGCGGGTACCGCGAGTACGGCGTGGACATCATGGGCCTGGACACGCCGGGCTACACGAGCGACCAGGAGCGGACGTCGGTCGACGTCGGGTTCGAGGGCTGCCGCGACGCGCAACCGCTGCCGGCGTCCTACGGCGACGGTGTGGTGACGCCGCACGCGGTGGTGCTGGCGCTGCCCTACCAGCCGAAGGCGGCGCTGGCCGAGCTCGCGAAGCTGCGCCGGGACTTCGACTCCTACGGGCCGGGCGGCTTCTACGACTCGATCGCCGTGCGCAGCGGCACGGTGGCGAAGCGGTACCTGGCGCTCGACCAGGGCATGATCATGGGCGCGCTGGGCAACCTGCTCGGCCATGACCTGCTGCGGAACGCCTTCACCAAGGGCGGCGCGGACAAGCACCTGCGCCCGCTGATGGCCATGGAGGAGTTCAACCTCCCGGCGCACCAGTAGGACCCGTGCCGGAGGCGGCAACCCCCTCACCGCCTCCGGCACACCTGCTTGTCACGAGTGGCTGGCGGGTGCGCGTCGCCGGCCCGATCTCACATGGTTCCGGGCGAGATGGCGGGCCGCGTGATCGCGCCCGGCATCGGGTAGACGTCGATCGTGCCGAGGTCCTCGCGGATCACCGGGTCGCCCGCGCGGATCGCGAGGACGTCGGCCTCGGAGTCGGCCTCGACCACGGCGATGCCCCACGCACCCGCCGGGTCCAGCACCGGTCCGAACGCGACCGCGATCCCCTTGTCCAGCAGGCCCTGCCAGTACGCGACGTGCTCGCCCATGACGGCGGCCTCGTGCTCGGTCATCGAAACCGGCAGGTCCGGCTTGTACGACACGAACTTGTAGGCGTAACAACTCACGGCAACCTCCCCAGCGCCCGCTCGGCGGCGGCCGCGGCGGCGAGGCCACCGAGGATCATGGCCCAGCCCTGCGCGTAGGCGCCGCTGTTGTAGCCGCCCGGGAGCGCGCAGTCCTTGCCCGCCTGCTCCTCCGACAGCGCGTCCCACCCGCGGTGCTCGAGCGCGACCCGGGTGAGTGCGGGGCCGAGCGCGGTGAACGTCAGCTCCACCTCGGTGGGTTCCGGGGTCGCGGTCCAGTTCAGCGTGAACCCCGACGGCGGTGCCCAGGCGATGATCGTGCCCCAGCCGACCTCGGTGCCGTCGTGCCAGGTCTCGTAGACCCGGCCGCCGAGGTGGGCCTCGAACGTCACGTCGGCGAGGTCCTCCTGGCCGGCGGAGATCCGCCGGGGCCACCACAGCCCGATCGTGCGGACGAAGACGTCGAAGGTGTGCTCGATGTCGCTGCGTACCAACGTGTCCTGGCGAACGGGGGGCCGCCGCAGCTTGACGACGGTGCTGTCAGGTTTGGTCATCACGTTCCTCGCCGGTGTTCTTCGCCGGACCGTCCGCGGTCTCGGCTGCGTCGCGGAAGTGGCGGAGCACCAGGCCCCAGAGCCGCTCCAGCCGGCCGCGCCGCTCGTCGAGCGGGTCGGGTCCGCGGGTCCGCCGCAGGCGCTGCCATCGGGACTGGCCGCGCGGCGGCCGGTCAGCCGGCACGGCCGGCCTCATCCTGTTCCTCGTCGTCGCCGAGGCCGTGTTCAGCCTCGACCAGGCGGCGGGCCGTGTCCAGGGCGCCCGCCCACATCTCGTCCAGGAACTCGCGCAGCCCGGCCAGGCCCTCGGGCCGCGCCCGATAGAGCCGCCGGGTGCCGTCGCGGGGGGGGGGG
>NZ_DATBKY010000162.1:0-12975 GCF_036555685.1 Actinophytocola sp.
CGGCCGCCACGATCTCCTGCTCCCTCATCACGAACTCCTCCGCGCTGTCCGGTCCGGTTCCGCATGCGCGTACCCACGTGCGTCGGATCGACACACGAGCCGGGCGAGCACGGCGTTTCCACCGGTGGCCGGCGGGTACGCGCCGGGCGGCGGGCTCGCCAGGACTCGCCTGGCTCGGTGCACCCGGCAAGCGCGAAAGCTAGGTTGACACCGACGGCCGGTGGGCAGGCCATCGGCCGGCCTAAGGAGGACGGCCGGATGGCACTGCTGCTCGGACCGGCCGGCGGCGGGCCGGCGTCGCTGCGTGCACTGCTCTCCAGGGGCGACACGGTCGTGGCGCCGGGTGCCTATGACGTCCTGAGCGCGCGACTGGTCGAGGCGGCCGGGTTTCCGGCGGTGTACATGACCGGTTTCGGGGTCAGCGCGTCGCTGATCGGGCGGCCGGACGTGGGATTGCTGACCATGACCGAGATGGTCGACAGCGCGCGGCGGATCTGCTCGGCGGTCGAAGTGCCGGTGATCGCGGACGCGGACACCGGGTACGGCAACGCGTTGAACGTGGTGCGCACGGTCCGCGAGTACGAGGCGGCCGGGGTGGCCGGCATCCACCTCGAGGACCAGGTGGCGCCGAAGCGTTGCGGGCACCTGGAGGGCAAGCAGGTCGTGCCGGCGGAGGTGATGGTCGACCGGGTACGGGCGGCGGTCGACGCCAGACGCGACCGGGACTTCGTGCTGATCGCCCGCACGGATGCCCGCGCCGTGGAGGGCTTGGCCGCCGCGCTCGACCGCGCGGCGCGATACCGCGAGGCCGGCGCGGACATGTTGTTCGTCGAGGCGCCGCAGTCGCACGAGGAGATCGAGACGGTGGCCACCGAGCTCGCCGGTGTGCCGTTGCTGTTCAACTGGGCCGAAGGTGGCAAGACCCCGCCCGTGCCGCTGGACCGCTTGCGGGAGCTCGGTTTCCGGCTGGTGATCTGTCCCATCTCCGCGCTGCTGGCCGCCACGTCCGCGGTGCGGTCGGTGCTGAGCCGGATCGCCGCGGACGGCACGCCGGTCGACGTCGTCCGCGAGCTGCCCCGGTTCGGCGAGTTCGTCGACCTGATCGGCCTCGCGGAGGTGAACGACCTCGCGGAGAGGTACGGCAATGGCTGAGCACCTCGCCGACGCCTGCCACCGGATTGACCTTCCCGCCCCACCAACACGCCAATGAGGTTCTCGCGTGGCTCACGGACAACCCCACCGCCCAGAAAGGGAGCTCCGTGCACGTCGGATGAGCTAGGCCCAAGATCGCTGCGGCACGGATTGCCCGGCCAGGTTTCACGACCTGCGCCGCAACAGGCTGCCGCCGAACCGTATGGCGCCACCGGCGAAGACGACCAGCAGCACCAGCGTGAACCAGGAGAAGGAGCCGCCGCTCGCGCGTTCCACCTCTCCGTTCGAGAGATCGGGCATGACCTCCGTCTTCTCCCTTGGCACCGCAACGTTTCCCGGTAGCTCGACAGACGTGCGCATCCGGTCGTAGCTGCTGATCCGGTCCACGGCAAAGTGTGCGGTGGAACCGCTGGACTCCGTCGTCGTGCACCGGTTGCCCCCGCGACCCGTCACGCCGTAACCGGTCAGACAGTCGGCATCCCCGACCTGGCCCGGCACGGTCACCGTCACGTCGGCGTGATCGATCGGGACATTCTCGCTGGTGTCCGCGAGATCCCACTCCAGCACCGGCACACCGTCGCGCTTGGTGACCAGGCCCCCGATCCGGTACTGGAGATGGACGTCGTGCTCGCCGGTGATCCGCTCACCCGACTCGCCGACCCGCAGCACGATCTTCGCCGGCGAGGGCCGCTCCCGGGCGACCGCCACGGGCCGGCCATCCAGGGCGGCCGAGGCCTGATCGACGTCCACGGTCCGCACGACATCGGGCGGTGCGTCCCTTGCCGCCGGGGAATACCACCGCGGCAGCATCCGGATGGCACCGTCCCCGGAGGCGCCGAAGTCGTAGGTGATCTCCTCCGTGACAGACAACATCCCGTCGGCGTCCAGTTCCGCCCGGACGACGTAGCTGAGCATGCGCTCGTCCTCCGGCGCGCCCTGCGCGACCCCGGGAGAGACGGCGGAGCCGGCAAGGGCAACGCAGACACACAGCACGCCGAACTTGGCCATACCGCACTATGACAGCGGCTGGGCACGCCACGGAGCGGATCGAAAAAACGAGCGGGGAGTCCACCGGTTCGGTCAGGTCGCGCGTTCGCGCACCACCCGGGCGATGTCCATCCGCCGGATCGCGCGGGTCGCCGGCCACTGTGACAGCGTCGCCGCGGCCAGCACGCCGATGGCGGCCGCGGGCAGTGCCCACCAGCCGAGCCGCAGGTCGAAGTGGAACAGGTCGCTCGCGAACGAGTCGAGGAAGCCGCGTGCGGCGAGCACACCGAGCAGCAGACCGAGCGGGAGGCCGAGGATGGTGGCGAGCAGGTTCTCGGTGGCAAGGGTGCTCGCGACCCGGCGCAGCGGGACACCCGCGGTACGCAACGTCGCCAGCTCGTTCGTCCGCTCCACGACGTTGACCGCCATGGTCACGTAGATCACCGCGAAGGCGAGGATCCCGCCCAGCACGATCATGATGCCGATGAACGCCCACAGCAGCCCGAGGTACTGGTCGACGGACGCGACGACCGCGTGCGAGTCGGCGTAGGCGACGACGCCGGACAACCTGGTGATCCGCTGCCGCATGGTGTCGCGGTCGACATCGCCGGCGAACCGGATGAGGTAGGTGGCGGTCCCGGCGTCCGGCAACGCGCTTGCGGCGACATCGTTGGTCGCGTAGATGGCGGTGCCCATCGGCTCGTCGAGTAGGCCGGCGAGCCGTACCCGGGCGATGCCGTGCTCGGTGCGCAGCACGATCGTGTCGCCGACCGCGACGTCCAGCTGGTCGGCGAGGCCGGCTCCGGCGAGCACGCCGTCGGGCGGCAGGTCGGTCCACCCGCCGTCAGTCGTGCGGAATCCGTGCATCGAGGTGTTCGGCTTGAAGCCGCTGAGCGTCGTGGCGTAGCTGTGCCCGCCGTGCGCCGCGGTCACCGGCCCGGTCCGCGTCGACTCGACCGCGGCGACGCCGTGCGCGGAACGGAGCTGCCGGACGATGTCGTGCGCTGGGTCGTGCGCCGGGCCGTGCGCCGGGTCGTTCGTGGAGACGTCCGCGGTGACTGTCGCGTCCTGCCGCTGGATCTGGTCGAACTGCTCGTCCAGCGCGTCGGACAGGCTGGTCAGCATGCCGACCGAGGCGAGCACGAGGATCAGCGCCAAAACGGTGCCCAGCATCGTCGCCGCGGTGCGCCGCCGGCTGCGGAACACGTCCCGCAACGCCATGCGGGTGGACACCGGGAGCCGGGCGAGGCGGGCCACGAACCGGCTCCACCGTCCGGGCAGCCGGGACGCCGTGGCGTTGCGCATCGCGTCGGCCGGCACCGTGCGTGCCGCGGCCAGTGCCGGCGCGGCGGCCCCGCTGAGGCCGACGACCACGCCGAACGCGAGGCCGATGACCGCGAGCTCCGGATGCCCGCTGACGATGGTGTCCGGGATGCCGAGCGCATCGGTGTACCCGCGGGTGAGCAGGCCAGTGGCCAGCACGCCCAGCACCACCCCGGTCACGGCACCGATCAGCCCGATCAGCAGCCCCTGCAACAGGTAGTGCCGCACCAGCCGGCCGCGACGCGCACCGGAGGCCATCAGCGTGCCGATGATCGGACGCTCCGCCAGCACCCGCCGGGCGAGCAGAACATACGAGGCGACCGCGGCCGCGGTGAGGAACAGCAGGGGGAATGCCACCGACAGCTCGTCGAACCCGGCCAGGTCCTCGTGGAGCGCAGCGTTGGACGGCTGGTCCGCCCGGGTCGAGACGTCAACCGCGCCTGCGTCCCGCATCGCCCGCGCGACCGCGGCGGCGCGCTGCGGGGAAGCAGCCGGCGGGAGTGTGACCAGGGTCTGGTTGGGCCCGGTCGCCGACCATCGCTCGACGACCTGCTGCGGGACGAACAGCACCGCGAAAGCGTGCGGGTCGCTGAGGACCTCCTGGCGGCTACGGGCCGGCCACAGGTACTCGGCGGACACGGCCACCCCGCGCACCGTCACCGGATGCCAGCCGCCGGCGGCGAACACTCGCACCCGGTCGCCGACGTGCAACCCGAACGTATCCGCGGCGTGCCGCTCGACGAGCACGCCGTCGGGAGCGGCCGAGCTCAGGTATTCGCCCTCGCGCACGTCCACGTCGTCGACAGCCGGCCGGTCCGTGCCGGGAAGACCGACCACCCGGCCGAGCAGCTTCGTGCCGCCGATCAGCAGCGGCGGATCGATCTGGGTGCGGGCGGTAGTGCCCGCGGCGCCGGCCGAGCGGGCCGCGGCGGCCACGTCCGCGGCGTCCCCACCGGTGGCGACCAGGTCGGCGAAGTGCAGCCGGTCATAGGTGTGGGCGTAGGAGCCGCTCAGGTTGCGGAACGCGCCGGCGCTGGCGATGTACAGCGCAACCCCGAGCAAGATCGTGACGGCGACCGCCACCACCTGGGCGCGTTGGCGGCGCAGGTCCCGGACGGCTTTGTGACTGGTGGCGCGCACGGCGCTCACCACGTCACGTCGGTGGCGTCGGCGGGGCTGTCGTTGCGCCTCGTCTCGGTGATCCGGCCGTCCACGACGGTGATCACCCGGTCCGCGATCCGGGCGACCGACGCGTTGTGGGTGACGATCACGACCGTGCGCCCCTCCCGGTGCAGCGTCTGCAGCAACGCGAGGATCTGTCGGCCGGTCGCGAGGTCGAGCGCGCCGGTCGGCTCGTCGGCGAGCAGGATGCCGGGCTCGGTCGCGAGCGCACGGGCCAGCGCCACGCGCTGCTGCTGACCGCCGGAGAGCTGCGCGGGGAAGTTGTCCGCCCGGTCGGCGAGCCCGACGGCGTCAAGCAACGCCGGCACGCGCTTCCGGTCACCCTTGCCGGTCAGCTCGACGATCACCTCGACGTTCTCCCGTGCGGTCAACGTCGGGATCAAGTTGAAGAACTGGAACACGAAGCCGATGTGGTCGCGCCGGAACCCGGACAGATCCCTCGGGCTGCGCCCGGAGATGTCCTCGCCCGCAACCGTCACCCGCCCCTCGGTGGTGGACTCGATCCCGCCCGCGATGTTGACCAGGGTCGTCTTGCCCGATCCGCTCGGCCCCAGCACGACGACCAGCTCACCCGAGTCGATATCGAGATCGACGCCCCGCAACGCGTGCACGGCGGCGTCGCCGGTGCCGTACACCTTCGTCACGCCGCGCAAAGACATACCGCGTCGCCCGACGTCCGGACGTCCCGCGGCCGACTCGGTCCTGACACTCATCGTTCCTCCCCATGGAAAACGCCCTCGGTGTATGCCGAGAGCACGTCGGTCGCCCACCGCCGGAGCCCGTCCTCGCCGAGTGGATCGACGCCCAGCACATCGGCGAGGTGGTCACGTAGCAGCACGACGGCGAGATCGTTGATCATGAGAAACGCGGCGCGGACCGCCGGGTCGGCCGTGGGCCGCATGATGCCGGCGGCGACCAGCTGGTCGACCATCACCGTGCTCATGTCGAAGACGCGGCGGAACAGCGCCCGGCCCGCAACATCGCCGGACAGCAAGAGCCGCCGCAGGTACGCCGGCACCGCGGAGCCCTCGGGAAGGTGAGCTCGCAGCAGCTCGGCGAAGCTCGAGACGGCCCGGGGCCCACCCTCCGCCAGCGGGGCGGGATCCTCGGTGACGCTCGACAGCATCGCGTCGAAAAGCCCGGCGACATGCTCGTCCACCACCTCCCGCAGCCCCTGCTTGGAGCCGTAGTGGTGGACGACCAACGCGGGTGAGACGCCCGCGGCCGCGGCGATCTGCCGAACCGTCACCGCGTCCGGCCCGTGCTCGGCGAACAGGGCAAGCGCCCGGTCGCGAATCACGGCACGGGCAGTCAGGTCTTCGGCACCAAACACACGTTCAGCATACTGAACGTGTGTTTAGTCCGCCAGCCTCGCCCATCCCCGGCTCATGCGTGGGGCATCAGCTCGGTGCGCTCGGCGCCCCGGGGTTGGTCAGCGGTGATCAGTATTCGTCGCGGCCGGTGAAGCGGCGCTCCAGGTCCTCTGCCGCCGACGCGACCAGATCCAGTGGATCCGTGAACTCGTTGATGTCGAGATTGATCAATGGCAGGGAGTGGCGCAGCACGACGTAGTCACCCATCACCACGACCCCACCGACCACGGTCGTGTCCCCGACCTCGGTGAGCACCTCGCGCAGGTCGACTTGATCGACCATTGCGAACGGCGTGGCGATCTGCACCCAGTCCTCCTTCTGATCAAGGACTTCGTGCGCGACCACCATGATCTGCCGCCGGCCGAGAATGTCGTCCTGATCCTTGACGAACGACACACGAATGCGCACTTCGTCTGGTTCGAACCGGATCACGTCATAGCTGAGCCTGATGTAGGCGACGAGATCGCCCCAGTCCGCCAAACCAGTCTCCGTTCGTCCACCACCGACGACGGGAGTCTAGCCGGATGGCCGCGGCGGGCACTGGCGAGGAATTCCACTCACTACAGCCGCAGCTGGTCGCGGAGTGTGCGGGCGACGTGCGCCATCACCGCGTCGGCGCCTGGTTGGGTCGCCGCCGGCACACGAGACTCGGTGAGGGCGGCGACGGCGAACGCCTGTCCGTCGGCGTGCTCGACCACGCCTACCTCGTGCCGGAAGTTGAGCAGGGTGCCGGTCTTCGACGACCAGCGGGAGGCGTCGGAGGCGAAGTCGGGAGTCAACCGGTGCCGTACCAGGTTGTCGCCCATCAGCTCGCGGACCCGCGCCGCGACCGCGGGCCGGATCGTCGTCGGCCGCCACAGTCCGGCCAACAGGTCCACGAAGGCCCGGGCCGAGCCGGCGTTCGCGCGGCTGATGTCGAGCTGGGCGACCGGGTGGCCGCGTCCTGTTTTCGCCGCTTCGATGGCGAGGGAATGGGCAAGATGCGTGTCCGTCGGCGCGAACCGCTCGGCCGGCGTCTGCATGAGGTCGGCCATGAGGTGGCGTACGACGATGCCGTCGAACCCGAGCCGCCGCAGCTCCGCGGTCACGGCGGCCGGCGGGGTGAGGGCGAACAGCGCGTCGGACGCGGTGCCGTCGCTGATCGCGATGCTGAGGTAGAGCAGGTCGTCGAGCGCGACCGAGGCCGGGTGCCGGAACTTGCTCAGGCCGGTCGGTCCCGGTGTGCCGACGCGGCCGGGCTGCACCGTGATCGGGGTGGCGGCGTCAAGCTCGCCTCGCTCGACGCGCTCCAGGGTGGCGATCGCGAGCGGGACCTTGACCAGCGACGCGACCGGGACCGTCACGTCGGCGTCGATCCCGAGCTCGTCACCGGTGTCGAGGTCACGCACGAGGAACGAGCCGCGCAGGCCGGCGTCGTCCAGCGCTTCCCGGGCCTCGCGCAGGACGCTGGTCATGCCCATCACGACGCCCCTCCGGCCGGCGCGCCGAGGCAGCCGCCGATCGAGGTGAGCGGGAGGGCTCGGATCCGCTCGGCGTCGTCGTGGAGCGCGGCCGCGATGTCATACCCGCGGGCG
The DNA here is from genome assembly GCF_036555685.1 of Actinophytocola sp. GTDB lineage: Bacteria > Actinomycetota > Actinomycetes > Mycobacteriales > Pseudonocardiaceae > Actinophytocola. The sequence continues at coordinate 7,592 of NZ_DATBKY010000162.1, forward strand.
AGGTCCAGCTCGCCGATGGGCCGCCAGTGCAGGCCGAGGTCGGCGGCCTGACTCGGTGAGCAGAGCAGGAAGTCGGTGGTGGCGAGCACCTCGGCTGCGCCCGCGACGAGTGAGGTCGCCGCGGTCACCTGGGCGGGTTGCAGCCCGAGGGCGTCGCGGAGCCGGGTGAGGCGGTCGCGGACATGGGGCACGTCGTCCTCCGGCTGGATCCAGATGCGCCGCCGGCGAGCGGCCCGGCCGCCGCGGACGACCCGGAGTGTCTCCACGTAGACCGTGTCGGCGCCCTGGTCGGTGCGGGCGGCGAGGCCCAGCGGCACGCGCCAGGTCCCCTCGTCGGCTGGCACCGCGACGAGCGCGGCGCGCACCTCGAGGGTACGGACCTTCTCCGCCCGCTCCGCCGGTCCGGCCGGGTGCAGGTCGAGCACGAGGTCGTGCCGGCGCGCGTCTGCGACGAGCCCGGCCAGCAGTCGCGGCGCGCACACGGCCGGTACGGCCATCCGCAGCGGCCGCAGCCTGGCGCGTTCGGCGTCGTGTGCCAAGGTCTCGGCGACCTCGACGAGACGCCTGGCCGACGGCAGCAGCTCCCGGCCGAACGGGGTCAGCGTGACGGTGCGCGAAGACCGGTCGAACAGGCGGGCGCCGAAGTGCCGCTCGAGCGCCGCGACGCGTCTGCTGGCGACGGACTGCGGGATCCGCGCCGCTGCGGCTCCGACGGTGAAGCTGCCGTATCCGCTGACGGCCACGAACGCCTGACAGGCCGCGACGACATCCACGACGCAACACTATGCCAATCGAGCATTGATTCCCGCACTTCTGTCTTGGACGGCATCCGTCTTCCGGTGCGAAGCTCCTCCGCGGCCATCCCGGCGAGAGAAAGGCGACGCGATGAGGTTCGGCTCCGCCCGGCGCGGCTACCTGGTGGTCACGGCCGTGCTCGTCCTCGTGCCGCTCGGCGGCTGCCGAGCCGACGAGCACACCGCGCTACCCCGAGCGGAGCGCGCCACGACGTCTCCGGCGCGGGAGACCGACCCGCCGGCTACCGCACCGGCGGTGGTCCGCGAGCTCGACCGGTTGGAGGCCGAGTTCGACGCGCGCCTCGGGGTCTATGCCGTCGACACGGGGTCCGGCCGGACGATCGAGCACCGCGCCGACGAACGGTTCGCCTTCGCGTCGACGTTCAAGGCGCTCGCGGCCGGGGCGCTGCTGGCGCGGGCAGCACCGGCGGATCTCAGCCGCACGATCTCCATCGCCGCCTCGGATCTCCAGCCCAACTCGCCCGTCACCGAACGACATGTCGGCGAGGGCATGCCGCTCCGCGACGTGCTCGCGGCGGCCGTGCGGTACAGCGACAACACCGCCGCCAACCTGATGTTCGCCGAGCTCGGCGGCCCAGCAGGGCTCGAGAAGGACTTGCGGGACCTCGGTGATCGGGTCACGGAGATCGACCGCGTCGAACCCGCGCTCAGCGAGGCGAGACCGGGCGACAAACGCGACACGACCACTCCGCGGGCCTTCGCCGCCGACATCCGGAGCTACGTCCTCGGCGACGTACTGCCAGTCGATGATCGCGCCCTGCTGACCGGGTGGCTGCGCACCAACCTGACCGGTGACGAGCTCATCAGGGCCGGCATCCCGGCCGGCTGGGTGGTCGGCGACAAGACCGGCACCGGCGGCTACGGCACGCGCAACGACATCGCCGTGGTGTGGCCGCCCCGCCGCGCGCCCATCGTGCTCGCGATCATGTCCAGCCGGGACGAGGCGGACGCCCCCCACGACAACGCGCTGATCGCGCGCGCCGCACGGACGACTGTCATGGCACTGAGCTCCCGGCCCGCGCCTCGATGACCGGGAGAACGGCGACACGCGCACCGCTGGCACTCGTGCTCACAATCGCCTTCGTGGCCGCGCTGGGTGCCGCCACCGGGCGGCTCCCGTACGCGTACGAACGGATTCCCGGTCAGCCGACCGCGATCCTCGAAGAGGTCCCGGGCGCAGACACCGGACCGGTCTGCCCGCTCGACAAGCGCTACGTCGACGAGCAACCCGATGGCCTGCGGCCGGACGTCCTGGACGCCTGGCGGCGGCTACGGGCCGAGGCGAAGCGGCAAGGGGGCACATTGTGCCTGCAGGACAGCAAGCGGAGCATGCGTCAGCAGCAACGAGAGTTCGCCGACGCCGTCCGTCGGTTCGGCACGCCGGAACAGGCCGCGAAATACGTCCTGCCACCGGAAAAGTCTATGCACGTCAAGGGAATCGCGGTCGACGTGCAGCCCTACGCCTCGGCGCGCTGGGTGGAACGCAACGGGCGCGCACTGGGGTGGTGCCGCCAGTACGAGAACGAGTACTGGCACTTCGAGTACACCCATGACAACGCGACGCGCGGATGCCCGCCATTGCGGCCGAGCGCCACCGGAACCTGAGCCAACTTCGCGCGGGTCTGTCCGTATCAAATGGACACGAACCGCGTGGTTCTCGCGAGCGTCCGCCGCGCCGAGCTCGCGGCCGAAGCCGCGGCGGCCCGACGAGCCGCCACCCTCCGCGAGAAGTCACCCGACCAGCCATCGTCGACCACCGGCCGCCGGATCCCCGCACACCGCACGGCCACCGCCTGACATCTGAGGGACCTTCGCCGAACCTGTGGTGAATTTCGTTCGGCGACGCGGTCGGACTGACTTGCGCGGGTTGGCCAACCGACGTTCGGTGCGCCGCGGTTACTGGCAACTGTGAGGAACGAAGGTCTGTTGTCGCCTCGATTCCGAAGACAGCCGCGGCGCGGGCCGGGCACGATGGTGAGGCCGTGCGTCATAGTCGAGCTGAGGGACTTCCCATGCCCCGTCGTCGCTCTCGTCCCGTGGTCGCGTTGTGCGCGTCAGTCGCCCTGGTACTCGGTGGGCTTGGTGCGGCGCAGGCAATCGGTGCCGGCGAGTCCGCCGCGCAGCCGTTCACCTCGGCCGTCTTCCGGGCCACGCACAACAGCTACTCCGGCGACGTCGACGGCGCGAAGGGCTCGCTGACCTACCAGCTCGACCACGGTGTCCGGTTCGTCGAGCTGGACGTACACGACAACGGCTACGCCGCCAACCACGACTACTCCATCGGTCATGGTTCGCCCGGTGACCAGGTGGACCATGCCGGCAACCCGGCATCGAACCTGCTGGCGGACTGGCTGAACGTGGTCGCGTCCTGGTCGGCCGCCCATCCTGGCCACGCGCCGCTGGTGGTCATGCTCGACCTGAAGGACGACCTCACCGACAACCACTCCGACGCGGACGGGAACCTGACCGCGCTCAACCGCGAGCTGCGGACCGCGTTCGGGTCGACGCTGCTCCAAGCGGCGAACTATCCGACCGGCTCCACAGTGGACAGCCTGCGCGGCAGGGTACTCACCCTGCTGTCCGGCAACCAGACCACCCGTCTCGAGTACCGGCGCGACCTGGGGGCCCACCCGGCGGTGGCCATCAACGGGAACGGCCAGATCGTCGAGGTGCACGACTCCGGCCACGGCACGCTGTGGTACTGGTCCGGCACCTACGGCGCCGACGGAGTCGTCACCTGGCTGCGGCACGGCTACTACGACACCGGCACGACACCCGCGGTCACCCTCAACGACAACGGCTGGCTCGTCGAGGTGCACCAGTCGCAGACCGCCACCACACTCTGGTACCGCGTCGGGCATCTCGGCGCGGACGGCGAGATCAGCTGGTCGGCCAGTCACCAGTACGACAACGGTGTCCTGCCCACCGTGCGGTTCACCAGCCCGGCCGCCAACACCGTGCGCGAGATCCATCGCAGCCAGTCCAACAACCAGAACTGGACATGGAACGGCGCGCTGGACACCGGCACGCGAACGGTCGCCTGGAGCGGCAACGCCACCACGTCCAGCCCGCGCTACGACAAGTCCACCTCGGTCAGCGGCACCAGGTCCGTCCACACCTACGCCGCCGCCGACGGTCCCACCCCCGCGGACACGCTGCGCTACACCACCGATCGCGTCACCGGCGGCCGGATCCGCTACCAGCAAACGGCTTTCGACGAGTACCAGCAGGGCGACACCGCCGAACTGCAGCAGGGCGCGCTGTTCTACGGCGCACCCGCTACCGCGAAGGACTTCATCGTCTCCGCACGCAGCACCGGCCACCTCGTCCGCGGATGGGACTTCGACTCCGCGAACCTCGCGACCACCCCGCTCGCGAACTATCCGGCCACCAACACGCCTTACGCGTCCTGGTACCAGACCCTGCTCACGCAGGCCGGCGCGGACCAATAGCCGGGACGCCCGGGGCGGGCTACGGTCATCGGGCGGGCTGGATCACCGCGCTGACCTCGAACTGCTCCCACCCGATCCCGGCCAGCACGTCGTGCGTCGGCTGGTCCATCACGACCAGGTCCACCGCCGGCAGGTTGCGCGGACCGCCGAGACCGGCCGTGGCCACGACCGCCTCGGGATGGCTGGTCCACAACGCCTCGAGCTCGCGGGTGACCTGCTTGCGGCGAGTGATGCTCTGCTCGGTGCGGGTCACGCACAAGTTCCCGTCGTAGAGCGGCGCCAGGTCGCGGCGGGCGTCATCGAGGTCGCCCTCGACCACGCCGACGACGAGGATCTGCTTGGCGGCCGGCCAGTCCGGTCCCCCGTCCCGCTCCTGCTCGGCATCGGCGTAGACGACCCATTGCGCGCCGAACCGGTCCGGCTGCTGCTCGGTATAAGCCGCGAGCCGGTCGGCGTCGAACGGTGGGAGTTCGTTGTTGCGCTTCCAGCCGCCGGGCGGACGCGGGCAGGGCACCTCGTCCGCGGCCGGCGGGGCGGGTTCGTCCGGGGTGAAGGGACGCTGCTCGGTGACGGCGATCGTCCGGTCCCGCCAGACGCCGCGCAGCTGCGCGTAGCCGAACGAGACACCTTCGGCGGCGTCCCGCTCGCTGAGCCGGTCCACGTCGATCCCGGTCACGACGACCGCGCGGGGATCGTCGGCACATGCCGGCGCCTTGCGCTGCGGGGACGCGATGTCGGGTTGCGCGAACGGCGGGCAGAACACCATCGGCCGGCCGGGCGCGGCGACCACGACACCCCTCGCCACCACCTCGTCCCCGTTGCGCACCAACAGATCCGGCCCGACCGGCTCGCTGGCGGGCGAGGTCCGGCCACCACCCGCGGACCCGGAACCACGGTTGACCACAAGCACGACGCCGGCGACTACGAGAGCGGCACCACCCGCGATGGCGGCCGGTGCCAGCCAACGACGCAAGAACGAACGACCGCGTCTGTCACTCATATCCGTAAGACGCCGTGGCCGCCGAAACCGTTACACCGACTCCACCGTGCGAACACAGCGCTCGCCGGCGAGCCGGGAGGCCGAGATGGCCGGTGACGGCGGTCCCCGCCGTCACCG
>NZ_DATBKY010000163.1:0-2956 GCF_036555685.1 Actinophytocola sp.
CGTCGTGAACGCCGTCACCGGACGATTTTCCGTCACCGGACTTCGGCGCCCGACTCGACGGGTGGACCAACCGTCGAGTCGACCGGCCGCATGAGGACGGTAGCGAGGTCACGTCGCACACTGGGTGATTGTCCCGACGCCCCTACCGTGGGCCACCCCACGCGCACGAAGATCTGTGGTGTTGCGGTTTCGCCCACAGCCGGGTGCTGGGTTCCCATCTCGTGGCCTCGGCTGAGTGGTGTGGTCGCGAGCCCGGCCTGGGTGGCGGTGAGCAGCACCGAGCTGAGCGCCTGCCCGGCCCTCAGCCGGTCCTGTGTTCTGTCCTCGCTCGTCGCGAGCAGGAAGAACTCGGCGCCGTCGTCGGGAAGGCGGTAGCCCAACGGCGGGCCGGAGCTGTCGTGGTGGGTGGCCGTAGGACGGCTCGAAATGTGCAGTGCTGTGGTGTGGCCGTTGGTCCAGAGTTTGCGTTCGGTCGCCGCCGCGAATGCATTGTTGAACGCCTCCCGCACTCCGTTCGCCTGCACCATCCGGACGTCGAAGCGGCGGGCTGCGTCGACGAGCGCGGCCTGCAGCGCTACGGGAACCGGCTGACAACGCATCCGGCGCAGCTCTGTGTGGCGGCGGGCGATCGCGCCGAACAGGCGAGCGGTGGCCGGATCCGGCGGCGAATCGCTGATCGTGATGGTTGCGAGGTGGGTGTTGTCCTGCGGGTCGGGCATGCGTTTGACGTACGCGTCGTGGCCCGCGTGGCCCAGCGCCACGACCAGGTGGTGCAACGCGACGCCGCAGCTGATCGTCAGATCTCGCCCGTCCGGATCGGTCACGGGCAGTTGGCTGCTGACATCGGCGAACAGGTCGACCACGTCGCCGCCGAGTCGCCAGCGCCAGGGCTGGGTGTTGTGCACCGAGGGCGCGCGAAGGGCATGTTCCAGCACCTGCGCCAGCCGAGCGGTCCGGATCATCGTGGGCACCTCCCGCGTCATACGCCCAGAGTTGCCCTTCCCCTTGCAGGCGACAGGAGTCGCAAGACCCGTTCGCGCGGGGCCGGGAGTCCCCTACGCCAGCGCCTGTTTGGAGCGCCATGACCGGCCCCATGAGCTCGGCGAACGAGGGGAGGCGAAATCGTTGGCGATCCGCCTTCGCGGATCGCCACCCTGACGACGCACTGCTCTCCATCAGCGACCCGCTACTGGGTGGACTTCTTGGTCCGTGTGGTGCGGCTCGTGGTGCGAACTGGAGTCGAGCAGTGCACGCAGTGCACGCTCAGTAGTCTGCTGGCGAACCATAGTCGCTGGTAGCGGCTCTAATGTACACGGAGAGCAACCCCCTCACCCGGCCCCACCATCTGACCAGCAGCGATGCTGCTGAATGTCGATCACGTGTGGCTCCGGCTTCGCTGACGCGCTTGGTGGCGTGCCTCCCACATTTCGGATAGCGGACCCAATAAGGTCCCGTTCGAAATGGAGGAACATCGATGCGGGAGAAGCGCCGGAAATTCACTCCGGAGTTCAAGTCTGAAGCGGTTCGCCTTGTGGTCGACACCTCACGTCCTATCGCTGAGGTTGCCCGCGAGATCGGCGTGCACGAGGGCACGCTCGGCAACTGGGTCAACAAGTACCGTGTCGAGCACGCCGGTGACGAGCCACCACTGACCCTGCCGGAGCGAGCACGCTTGCGGGAACTCGAGCGGGAGAACCGCGAGTTGCGGATGAAGACGGAGTTCCTGGGAAAGGCGGCCGCCTTTTTCGCCCAGGAGTATCGGTGAGCGAGAAGTACTCGTTCATCGACGCGGAAAAGGCAGACTACCCGATCGTGAAGATGTGCGCCTGGCTGAAGGTTTCGACCTCGGGCTTCTACGCCTGGCGGGACCGACCGGCCTCGGCGACCGCGCGCCGTCGTGCTCGGCTGGCCATACTCGTCCAGGTGATCTTCGACGCCTCCGACGGCACCTACGGCTACCGCCGCATCCACGCCGCGCTGCTCCGGCAGGGCGAGGACTGCGGGCCCGAACTGGTCCGCGACCTCATGCGGGAACTCGACCTGGTGCCCTGCCAGCCACGACCGTGGCGGCCGACCACGACCCAACCCGGTGAGGCCGGCCAGACCCTCCCCGACCTGGTGGGCCGCGACTTCACCGCCGACGCACCGGGCACCAAGCTCGTCGGGGATATCACCTATCTGCCGACCTGGCAGGGCTTCTCCTACCTGGCCGCCGTCATCGACTGCTGCACCAAAGAATGCATCGGATACGCCATCGCCGACCACATGCGCGCCGAGCTCGTCATCGACGCACTCCACATGGCCGCGCGCAACTACCCACTGGCACCAGGAGTGATATTCCACAGCGACCACGGCTCGCAATATCTCAGCCAAGCGTTCGCCGATGCCGCCGCCCGGCTCGACGTCCGCCAATCCGTGGGCCGAGTGGGTTCCTGCTTCGATAATGCCCTCGCGGAATCGTTCAATGCCACGCTCAAAGTCGAGCGGGTCAACCGCACCGCCTACCCGACAAGGGAACACGCCCGCAGGGATGTGGCCCGCTACATCGAGTTCCGCTACAATACCAAGCGACTTCACTCGGCGCTGGGCTACCGAACCCCACGGGAGGCCTACAACGAGTACCAGAATCAACGGCAAGCGGCCTGACAACACCAATAGTAGCTATCCGAAAAACGCGGGGCGGCCCAGATCCGGGCTAAGGCGATGGAGACCGGCGAGCGGCGCGCCGTCGTGGACGCCAAGAAGCTCTCGGTGGTGCGGCGCATCGTGCACGGGCTGGAGCTCGGGGAGGTTCGTGACGGGCCGCTGACGCTGTCGGTGCGGCCACCGAAGGATCGGAGGTGCTCGTCGGCAAGATCATAGCCGTAGCATCCCTCATCGACCTGCATAAGCTATTTGTGAGTTGTAGGCAGCAGCGCCGCTTTTATGGTCGTTTCGTGTCGCCTGGGACGCTGTT
>NZ_DATBKY010000164.1:0-1971 GCF_036555685.1 Actinophytocola sp.
GCCTCGTCGCCGTCGGCCGCCTCGACGGTCCGAAACGACTCTCGCTCCAGGTACCTGCAGACCACGTCGCGCACGATCGGCTCGTCGTCGACCACCAGGATCTTCGGAGACTGCGTCTGCTCCACGAGCCCAGTATCGCCCGCCGCGCGCACCGGGCGCTGTGGCCGCGCGCGAATTCCGGGTCTCGTAAGGATTGCGAAAGACCTCCACAAGGACTCGGTCCTAGCCTGCAGCGACACCACGACGTGAGGAGAGACATCATGAAGCGAGTCATCGTGGTCCTGCTCGGAATGGCAGGACTCCTTCACCCGGCGAGCGCCCTGGCGCACACGCGGGGCGCCGTCTTCACGCTCTCGAACGCCGCAAGCGGCAACAGGGTGATCGCCTTCCAACGCGACGCCAACGGGCACCTCGGCCCGAGGCACACGTTCGCGACCGGCGGTCGCGGCACCGGCGCCGGCCTCGGATCCCAGGGGTCGCTCACCCTCAGCCCCGACGGCCGCCGCCTGTATGCGGTGAACGCGGGCAGTGACACCCTCTCCGTGTTCCGGGTGTCCGGCGCACGCCTCCATCGCCTCGAGGTCGTGCGCTCGGGCGGCGACCTGCCGATCAGCGTCGCCGTCGGCGCAGGCCGCGTGTACGTCCTGAACGCCGGGACGACGCCGAGCGTCGTGGGCTTCCGGGTCACCGGTGCCGGCATCACCCGGATCGACGGCGCCTGGCGGCACCTCGCAGCGGGCGACGAGGACCCGGCTGAGGTCGCGCTGAGCCCAGCCGGGAACGTCCTGGTCGTCACGAACAAGACGTCCAGCACCATCGACACGATCCGGATCCGGAGGCACGGCGCGCTGGCACATGCCGTTCCGCATCCGTCGGTCGGCGGCACCCCCTTCGGGTTCGCGTTCGCACACAGCGGAGCCCTGGTCGTGTCCGATGCCAGCATCCCGCCGAGCAGCGGCGCCACCTCCTACTCGGTCTCCCGGTCGGGCGGTCTCGCCGCGACCTCCCCGGCGATCGAGAACCACCAGCAGGCGGCCTGCTGGGTTGCCGTGACGCCGAGCTCACGCTTCGCGTACACGGCCAACACCGGGAGCGGCACCGTGTCCGCATACCGGATCGAGCACGGCGCGATCGCGCTTCTCGGCAACGGCGTCGCCGCTGACACTGGCGCGGGCAGCAAGCCCGCGGACGAGGCGATCACTCCCCGCGGCGACGTCCTCTACGTGCTCCTCGGCGGTGTCGGCCGTGTCCAGGCGCTGCGGATCGGCGCGGGCGGGACACTGCATCACGCCGGGTCCGTGGGCAGCCTCCCGGCCGGAGGCGCAGGGCTCGCGGTCCGCTGAACGGCCCAGCCGGCGGGGGGCGCCGCGATGTCACAGCGGCACCCTCCGCCGGCGTGTGTGCGGACGGCCGCCGGCCGGCTGCGCTACGCGACCTGGGCGTCGCCCATGGCGGACTGCTGCGCCATCGCGGCGGCCACCCGGGCCAGCGTCTCGAGCGGAAAACGATCCCCCAGCGGTTCGAGCGCCTCGCGGACGGCGTCGTCCTCCATCCGGCGGCACTCCACCTCGACGCGCTCCTGGAGGTAGCTCCACAGCTCCTCGGTGTCCTGCGTGCTCGCCATCGCCTTGGCGAGGAGCGGCACGACGTGCTCGACCAGCGGGTCGCGCCGAGACTGCTGGGTCTCGTCTGTCATCGTCATCGTCCTTCTCCTTCTGCGGAACCGTCCAACCTTCACAGGGGCGTCCTCTGCCACAACTTCCTCCCTTGACGCGCTGCGACCGTGCCCTACAGCCATTGCACGGGCGGTCGGGGCGCTCGTCAAGCCTTGGCCTTCCAGAACGTGCCAGCCGCAGCAGGCCGCCGCGCCCCGGCCGCCAGGTGGGAAGGACGACGGCACCTGCGAGCACATGCAGATCCGGTGGTCGGTCTGGCGGCAGAGACGCGGCGCGCTCGGGCCCGGTGTCGGGC
>NZ_DATBKY010000165.1:0-9259 GCF_036555685.1 Actinophytocola sp.
GGTTCACGAGCTGGTCGTTGTCGTTCGACAGGCCGGACAGCAGCGAGCGCGACAGCGTGGTCGAGCCGAGCACGACCCCCACGGCGAGCGCGAGGAAGACCGCGGCGATGGAGATGACGTGGTAGCGCAGGGAGATCACGAGAAGAGCCCCTCGATCCAGGTGACGAAGCTGTTCCAGGTGTCGACCGCCCAGTCGGCGTAGGCGCCGCCCACACCCGACACCGCTAAGGCGACGGCCACCGCGACGAGTGCCGCGAGCACGAGCACGACGACGGCGCCGATCGAGACGCGGTTGCGGTGCAACGTGGCGACGGCCCTGCCGTCGACGATCTTGCTGCCGAGCTTGAGCCGGGTCAGGAACGTGGACGGGTTGGACCCGGAGCGGCCGCGGTCGAGGAACTCACTGAGCGTCGCCTGGAACCCGATCGTGACGACGAGGCTCGCCCCGTGCGTGTCGGCCAGCAGCAGCGCGAGATCCTCGGGGTTGCCCGACGCGGGGAACGTGACCGCGCCGATGCCCAGGTCCTGCACGCGCTCGAGCCCGGGCGCGTGGCCGTCCATGTGCGCCGGCACGACGACCTCCGCGCCGCTGCGCAGCGTGTCGGTCGACAGCCGATCGGGGTCACCGACGATCACGTTCGGCTTGTACCCGCGGTTGTGCAGCGTGTCCGCGGCCCCATCGATCCCGATCAGCACGGGCCGGTGCTCGCAGATGTAGCGCTTGAGCGCGGCGAGGTCCTCGGCGTGCCCATGACCTGGGGCGACGATGAGTACCTGGCGCTCGTGGAGGCGGGTCTTGAGCTCCGGTACGCCGATGCCGTCGAGAATCAGCGTGCGCTCGCGGCGCAGGAACTCGATCGTGTTGGCGGAGAAGGCCTCGAGCTGGGCGGACATCCCGGCCTTCGCCTCGATCATCAGATCGGCGATCGACTCGACAGTCTGCTCGGTTCCCCGCCCGACCTCCTTCTCGCCGACGTACACGCCTCCTTCGTGCAGCCGGACCTTGCTGCCCTCCTTGATGGCCCGCAGCACCGCGGGCCCTACGTCGTCGACGAGCACGATTCCCGCCCCGACGACGATCTCGGGCCCAAGATTGGGAAACCGCCCAGAGATCGACGGCGAGGCATTCACGACCCCGGCGACCTCGGCCTCGACGAGCGCATCGGCGGTAGCCCGATCCAGATCGACCTGATCGAGCACGACGATGTCCCCGACGTCGACGCGCCGAAGGAGATCGCCGATACGCCGATCGACCCTGGCCACCCCGGAGATCCCAGGGCGACTCTGATGCGGTCGCGGCAGGAGGCCAGTGAGCTTCATGGGACTGATGGTGACAAATGGGCAGGAGAAAACACTTCCGCCACGCCGTTGGGGTGACCTGCAAAAACCGTTTCGGGCCACCCTCAGCGGCAGATCGGAAATGTGGATCTTGCGCGCCCTGGACAAGGCTGGACGACGTGAGGCGGTGCTGGTGAGAACCGGGAAGGTGAAGAAGAGAGTCAGTTAAGGAAGGCAGCCGGCGGGAAAGCATGGTGAAGAGCCGAAAGCCACGAGACTCGACCGCCGCCTGGGAAAGCCACCCAACCACCGGCGCCTCCGCTGTCGCACCAAACCCAGGCCGCACCCGGCAAAGCCCGCCGCGACGATCGACTCAACAGCCCGTCGCCGCACCGGCACCAGGCCGCCACCCGGCAACGACCAACCCGGCCACCGGCGCAACCCGCCGCACCAACCCCCGCCGCACAAATCCCGCCGCACCAGACCCTGGCCGCGTCCCGCAAAGCCAACGCTACGAACCCCTCATCCCTCGCCGCCCGCACCGACGCAACCGCCCGACGACGCCGGCGCACCAACAGGTACACCGCGCCACCCAGCGCCCCCCACCCGGCCGCCCACGAGTCGACCTCCGCGACCCGCCGGGTCAGTGCTTGCGCCGCTTGTCCTTCTCCGCCACCTCCAGCAGCTCCTCCGCGTGCGCCCGCCCGGTCTCGGTCGAGTCCATCCCGGCCAGCATCCGGGCCAGCTCCACGACCCGATCCCGGTCCGAGACCACCCGCACGTCGCTGCGCGTGACCCCGCCCTCGGCGCTCTTGTCCACAACGAGATGCCGGTCGGCGAAGGCCGCCACCTGCGCCAGGTGCGTGACCACGATGACCTGGTGGCTCGTCGCCAGCCGGGCCAGCCGCCGCCCGATCTCGACCGCCGCTCGCCCACCGACACCCGCGTCGACCTCGTCGAACACCAGCGTCGGCACCGGGTCCGAATGCGCCAGCACGACCTCGATCGCCAGCATCACGCGCGACAGCTCGCCGCCCGACGCGGCCTTGTGCACGGGCAGCGGCTGGGCGCCGTCGTGCGCGGCCATCCGCAGCTCGACCTCGTCGATGCCGTCCGGACCGGCGTGCGCGAGCGCGTCCTCGCCGCCCCCGCCGGCCACCTTCAGCGCGTGCTGGTCACCGGGCTCGGCCCAGCGCGTGCTCACCACGAGCTCGACCTTCGCCTGGCCCATCGCCAGCCCGGCCAGCTCGGCCGTGACCGCCTTCGCGAACCGGTCGGCGGCCTGCACGCGCAGCGACGTCAGCACCTGCGCCCGCTCGGCCAGCTCCGCGGCGAGCTCGTCGCGCCTGCGTTCGAGCTCGGCCAGCGCTTCCTCGGACGTGTCGAGCCCGGCCAGCCGCTCCTCGGCCTCCCGCGCCCACGCCAGCACGCCGTCGACGTCCGCCGCGTACTTCCTGGTCAGGCCCTTCAGCTCGGCCTGCCGCGCGAGCACCTTCTCCAGCTCGGCCGGATCGGCGTCCAGCGACTCGAGGTACGCGCCGAGCTCGGAACCGACGTCTGACAGCAGCGCCTCCGCCTCGGCGAGCCGAGGCGCGAGGTCACGCAGCCGCGGATCCTCCGACGCCGTCATCCGGTGGCGGGCGTCGGCGATCATGCCGAGCGCGCCCGGCGCGTCCGGGTCACCCTCCGACGAGCCCGTGACCGCGAACGACGCACCCGTCGCCGCCTCCCGCAGCTGGTCGGCGTCGGCCAGCCGGCGGGCCTTGGCCACCAGCTCGTCGTCCTCGCCCGGCTGCGGGTCGACCGCCTCGATCTCCGCGAGGCCGTGCCGTAGAAGGTCGGCCTCCCGCGCCATCTCCCGGGACCGCGCGGTGCGCTCGGTCAGCTCCGTGCTGACCGAATGCCACTCGTCGCGCAGCCGCCGGTACTCCGACAGCGCGTTCAGCAACTCCTCGCCCGCGAACCGGTCGAGCACCGCACGCTGCTCGGCGGGCCGCAGCAGCCGCAGCTGGTCGTTCTGCCCGTGCACCGCGATGAGCTGCTCGGACAGCTCCGACAGCACCCCGACCGGCACCGCCCGGCCGCCCAGGTGCGCTCGCGAGCGCCCGTCCGGGCCGACCGTGCGCAGCGCGATCAGCGCGCCGTCCTCGTCTGGCTCGGCACCCGCGTCGGCCGCGACCTTGGCCGCGGCGCTGCCCGGCGGCGCGTCGAACCTGCCCTCGACCGCCGCTCTCTGCGCGCCGCTGCGCACGCGGGACGCCTCTGCCCGGCCACCTGATAACAGGTGCAGCCCGGTGACGACCATGGTCTTGCCGGCACCGGTCTCGCCGGTGACGACAGTGAGTCCCGGATCCAGTTCGAGGGTGGCCTCGTCGATCACGCCGAGGCCCTCGATGCGCATTTCGGCCAACACAGCGCGCACCTTATCGGCTCACACCGACGAAATCCCGCAACTAACGACCGTGTGTTCGAATGGCTGAGAAAGTGCTCAGCGATTTCGCCAGCCCTGCACCGGCAGCACGAACTTGTGCACCAGCCGGTCGGTGAACGGCTCCTGCCGCAGCCGGACCAGGCGTGTCGGCTTGGCCCCGCCGACGACCTCGACCCGCGCGCCCGGGGGCAGCACGAACGTCCGCCGCCCGTCACAGCACAGCACCGCCGGGTGCCCGTCCGGGTCGACCTCGACGGCCACGACCGAGTCCGGCGACACCACGAGCGGCCGGGAGAACATCGCGTGCGCGTTGCTCGGCACCACCAGCAACGCCTGCACATCCGGCCAGACGACCGGCCCGCCTGCGGAGAACGCGTACGCGGTCGAGCCGGTCGGCGTCGCACACAGCACACCGTCGCAGCCGAACGCGGACACCGGCCGTCCGTCGACCTCGATCCGCACGTCGAGGATGCGTTCGCGGCTGCTCTTCTCCACGCTGGCCTCGTTGAGCGCCCAGGTGTGCGCGAGCTGCCGGTCGCCGAGCCACGCGATCACGTCGACGGTCATGCGGTCGTCGACCTCGTAGTTCTGCGCGATGACCTGCCCGACGGCCTGCTCGAGGACGTCCGAGTCGGCCTCGGCGAGGAAGCCGATCCGGCCCATGTTGACCGCGAGCACGGGCACGCCCACCGGCCGGGCGAGCTCCGCAGCACGCAGTAGCGTGCCGTCGCCGCCCAGGACGAACACGAGCTCGGTGCCGGCTGCCGCGTCGGGCCCGCTGGGCACGATCTTCTGGTAACAGGCGCGGTCCAGCTGGGGCGCCTCCTCGGCCAGCACCCGCAGCTTCACGTCCGCCGCGGCGAACCAGCCGGCGACCTTCTCGGCCGTGTGGCGGGTGTCCGCCCGACCGGTGTGCACGACGAGGAGTACCTCGCGCTCGGTCAACGTGGCCCCTCCCGGACGGCGGTGTCGACGAGTGCGTCGCTGTCGGCGTTGGGTCCGCCGCGACGCAGCCACACGAAGTATTCGACATTTCCCGACGGTCCCGGTAACGGGCTGGCGGTCACTCCGTGTGCGCGCAGGCCGATCGTCTCGGCCTCACGGATGAAGGTACGGACGGCATCGGCGCGCAGTTCAGGGTCGCGCACGACGCCGCCGGAGCCGAGCCGTTCCCTGCCGACCTCGAACTGCGGTTTGACCATCGGGAGCAGGTCCGCGTCCTCGGTCGCGCACGCGAGCAGGGCCGGAAGTACGAGGCGCAGCGAGATGAACGAGAGGTCGGCGACGACGAGGTCGACCAGGCCCTGCGTCTGCTCCGGCGTCAGCCCGCGGACGTTCGTCTTGTCGAGGACGAGGACACGCTCGTCGCTCTGCAGCCGCCAGATCAGCAGGCCACGCCCCACGTCCGCGGCGACGACCTCCCGCGCGCCGCGGCGCAGCAGCACGTCGGTGAACCCGCCGGTCGAGGCGCCGGCGTCGAGCGCGCGGCGGCCCGTGACGTCGATGCCGAACGCGTCGAGCGCGCCGATCAGCTTGTGCGCGCCGCGGGAGGCCCAGTCGTCGCCGTCCTGCTCGCGGACCACGACCGGCGCGTCGGTCTCGACGGCCGTCGCGGACTTGCTTGCGACGGTGCCGCGCACGGTGACCCGGCCGTCCGCGATGAGCTGCGAGGCGTGTTCGCGGGATCGGGCCAGGCCGCGGCGGACGAGCTCCGCGTCCAGCCGGGTCCGGCGAGGCACCGCTCAGTCCGCGTCGATGCGGTCGACGCGCGACAACGCGTCGTTGAGCGCGACGTGGACCGCGTCGAACCGGCCGACGTGCTCGGCGAGCGGGACGTCGGCGAGGTCGTCGGTGCGCGCCACGGCGTCGTCGATGGCGGCGGCCGGGTCCTGGGAAGTCATGCCGTCCAACTCCACTCCGTCACGCTAGCTCATGGGGCAGGCCGAGGTGGCGAAGCGCCGCCGCCGCGTTGTCGTCACCGGCCCTGACGTCGGTTCGGGGGGCGCCGCACAGGGCGCGCAGCAGGTCGAGCGGGTCACCGTCGCCGCTGATCACGCCGTTGTCGATCTTCCAGCCGGGCTTGTCGCCGATCGCGAGCCGGTCAGGGTCGCCGGTGACCGCGCGGACGTCCTCGGCGAGGTAGGTCGGCCGGATGTCGCTCTCGAGGAGCTCGGCCGGGGTGGTGACACCGGTGAGCACGAGCAGCGACTCGATGCCGACCGCGTTCGCGCCGGCGATATCGGTGTCGAGCCGGTCGCCGATCGCGAGCGGGTGCTTCGCTTTCGCGGCGCGGATGGCCTCGTTCATCAGCGGTTCGGCGGGCTTGCCGGCGACTTCGGGCTCGCGCCCGGTGGCGGCCGTGAGGGCGGCGACGAACGAGCCGTTGCCGGGCAGCATGCCGCGTTCGGTCGGGAGCGTGGGGTCGATGTTGCAGGCGACCCAGCGGGCGCCGGCGTTGAGCGCGACGGTGGCCTCGGCGAGGTCCTGCCAGCCGGTTTCCCTGGAGAGGCCCTGGACGACGGCGGCCACGTCGTCGCCCGCTGTGCGCGTCGTGACGAGGCCGACCAGCTCGATCTCGTGCTCGAGGGCCGGCGCGCCGACAACGAGGACCTTGCCGGTCGTGCCTTTGAGCACTTGTGCCGCGGCCTGTGAGCTGGTGCTGACCTCGTCCGGCCCGGCCGGGATGCCGATGTCGGTCAGGTGCGCGGCGACCTCGTCCGGCGTGCGAGATGCGTTGTTGGTGACGAACCGGATGGTCGTCTTCGCCTCGTGCGCCGCGGCGACGGCCTCCGCCGCCCCGTCGACGGCGTGCTCGCCGCGGTAGACGGTGCCGTCGAGGTCGAAGAGCAGGGCGTCGTAGCGATCGAGCAGCGTCATTCGGCGTCCCGGAGTGCGAACGCCCGCTCGGCGGCGTCGGTCTCCTCGTCGAGGTCGGCCTCGGCGGCGTTGAGGAACCAGCGGATGGCGTCCTCGTTGCGCCCAGCGGCCTCGAGGTTGTCGGCGTAGGCGTAGAAGAGGCGCGGACTCCAGGACTCGTGGATCCCCGGATCCAAATCGGGCCCCTGCAGCGCGACGACCGCGGCGTCCAGCTGCCCCATGTCCCGCCGCGCACCGGCCGCCACGATCTTCAACTCGACGGCGATGTTCTTCGGCAGGTCCCTGCCGGCCTCGGCGGCGAGCTCGAGCGCACGCTCCGGCCGGCCGAGCGCACGCTCGCAGTCCGCCATGACCGGAAGGTGTGCCTGACCTCCGCTCATCCGCCGAACCGCGCGCAGCTCACCGAGTGCCTCGGCCCACTCGCCCGCGTGGTAGGCGGCGAGCCCCGCCGCCTCCCGGACGAGCGCCACCCGCGCCGCGCGTGACCGCGCGAACCGCGCGTGCGCCAGGGCAAGCTCAGGATCGTCGTCGATCAGCCTGCCGGCGGCGACGAGGTGACGCCCGACCAGCTCGGCCACGGGCTTGGCGAGGCTGCGCAGCTCCCGCCGGGCTTCGGGGTCGAGGTCGGAGTACTGAATGTCGTCGGACAGCTCGGGCTCCCCATCCGGCCGTCGAGACATCCGCCCATTCGACTCGCTGAGCGGTCCCGCCTGTACAGCGGCCGCGTCCGGTTCGACAGCCTCCGCTGACTCGATGTCCTCCGCCGATTCCGTGACCTCTGTGGATCCGGCACCCCGCGCCGGTCCGGCGGCCTGTGCGTGTTCGTCGGCCTGTGCGTGTTCGTCGGCCTGCACGGATTCGGGTGCCTCCACCGAATGCGTGGTCTCGGCCAGCTCGGCGGCCTCTCCCGGCGCAACTGCCTCCGTCGGCACGATTTCCTCGGCCGGTTGCGCGGTCTCTGCCGATTGCGCGGCCTCCGCGGGTTGCGCGGCCTCTGCGGGTTGCGCGGCCTCCGCGGGTTGCGCAGGCTCTGCCGGCTGCGCGGCCTCTGCCGGCTGCGCGGCCTCTGCCGATTGCGCAGGCTCTGCCGGCTCCGTGGCCTGGGCGGATCCGGCCGCCTGGACCGATTCGGGGGTCTGCACCGGTAGGGTCGCCCCGACCGGCTCCGTGGCCTGCACCGATTCGATGTCCTGTGCCGGCTCTGCTGCCCGGACCGGGTCCGGGAACCCCGCCAGCTCGGCAGCTTGGGCCGGCTCTACGTCCTGCAGCGGATCTGCGCCGTGCGCCAGCTCGGTGCCCTGGGCCGGTTCTGCCGCCCGCGCCGCCGGGTCCGTGGCGTCCGCCGGTTGTGGGACCTCGGACGGTTGAGTGGCCGCCGCCGGTTGCGGGGCCTCGGGCGCGTCGGCCTGCGCGGTCGGCCCTGCGGCTTCGCTCTCGACCAGGTCTGGCGTGTCCGCCGGCCTTGCGTCGGGCGCGGGAGGTGTATGGCTCGGCTGCTCGAGGGCCTCCGCGGGGTCGGTCAGATCTGGTGCGGTCGGCGCCGCCTCGTGTCTGGTTACCTCGCGGAATGACTCACGAGGGCTGTTGGCATCGAACGGACTGCGGCCCCGGGAGTCGCGAGAGCCGGAGCGGCGGCCTGAGTCGTCTCGGCCGCGGTCGGGCCGGTTGCGGGCGCCGTCGTCTTGGTTGCGCCGGCGATCCCGGTAGTCGGGCTCATCGCGCCGGCGGGCGCGGTCATCGCGGTAGTTGCGGCGCGGGCGATCGTCGCGTTCCCGGCGGTCGTTGTCGCGGTAGCCACGGTCCCTGTAGCCGCCGGATTCGCCTCGGCGATCTTGGACGCCTCGACCCTCTGAACTGCGGGAATCGCGACGCGGGCGATCGTCGCGGCCGCGGAAGTCCGAGCGGTCGCGCCCGCCGCGGGAGTCGCGGTCGTCGCGGCCGCGCCAGGGGCGTGAGTCGCCGCCTCGATCGTCACGGTCTCGATAATCCCGCCGATCACGCGACGAGCGAGCGCCACTTCCTCGGTCGTCACGAGTGCGGTAGTCATCGCGGTCGCGCGCAGGGCGGGAATCACTGCCTCGATCGCGCGACCCACGGAAGTCGCCACCGCGGTCCTCGCGGCTGCCGTAACCACCGCGGTCGCGCGCCGGGCGCGAGTCGCCACCGCGCTCGCCACGATCCCGCGACGCACGGTAGTCACCACCGCGATCGTCCCGGGTGCGGTAGTCGCCACGGTCACGTGACGGGCGAGAGTCGCCACCGCGGTCATCGCGAGGGCGGTAACCGCCACGGTCACGTGACTGACGGAAGTCGCCGCCACGGTCATCGCGGGAGCTGTAGCTGCCTCGGGCCCGATCGTCGCGGGGGCGGAAGTCGCCACGGTCGCGCGGCGGGCGCGAGTCACCACCGCGGTCATCGGGTGGGCGATAGTCGGTGCGGTCGCGGGACTGGCCGGAGGCGCCACCGCGCTCGTCGCGTGAGTTGTAACCGCCGCGCGGCGATCGGGAGCCGCCTCCGCGGTCATCGCGGGGGCGGTAACCGCCACGGTCCCGTGGTGGGCCGCCGCGGCTGTCAGGGGAGGCGTATCCGCCTCGGTCACGCGACGGGCGGGCGTCGCCGCCGCGGTCGCTGCGGGGGCTGTAGTCGGCGCGGTCGCGTGAACGCGACTCGTCG
>NZ_DATBKY010000166.1:0-6821 GCF_036555685.1 Actinophytocola sp.
GTGGCCTCGACGGTGCGCTGCCCCAACTCCCGGCCGACTTCGTCGACCGCCACGAAAGTATGCGTCCGCTTGTGCACATCGACACCAACAACAACCATGGAGGCTGCCTCCTTCACTGAAGATGCGAGGACGGCTGGGGCCGGTCGGCGGACACATCTCAGTCGGGGCGATGCCACGCTCCTATCAAGTCACGCCGGCCGGTCCTGCACACCCGATGCCGGCAAAACGCATGCTCATCAGCCCAAAAGGGCGACACCGACGGTACGAGCCAGACACCGGGTGCTCAGGATCCAACCACCGCGAAGCGGCAACCTCACCCTGACACTGAGACGACGGTATGTCATCAAATATGGCTTCGCCTACGGACCGGGGCCGACAATTCCGGTCACTTGCGGCGGCGCTGTGGACAACTCGGCCGATTGAACGGCCCATTCAATCGCCCCCGGGGGGACCCCCGATTTCCACGCTACTCCGCGGGACCGACGGAAACGGTGCGTGGAGCTGAGACCTGTGGGGCTGTGCTTGACCTCTACTTATCTGGAGGTCGCACGGTGGTGGGGTGAGCAATGAGGACGAGGCGGCGATCCGCGCGATCGTCGCCGATGTGCAGACCGCGTTCAACACCAAGGACGCGAAGCTGATGAACGCGCACTTCGCGGACGACGCGTCGGTGGTCACCGCGATGGGCAAGCGGATCGTGGGGATCGACGCGCTGCGCGAGGCGGCTGAACAGGGCATGGCGGGGGCGTTGCGGGACGAGTACGTCCGCTACGACGTGACCGACATCCGGTTCGTCCGGCCGGACGTCGCGCTCGCGTACAAGCAGGCGACCGCGACGAACGCGAATGGGGAGCCGATCGAGCTGGACCACTCGATGGTCGCGCTGTACGTGCTGGTGAAGGACGAGGGCCGGTGGCTGATCACCGCGCGGCAGAACACGCTGGTGCCGCACTGACGGAGGTCGGCCTCCGGCCCCCGATCACCAGCCTACGGACCGGGGCGGACAATTCCGGTCACTTGCGCAGGGCTGTGGACAACTCGGCCGATTGAACGGCCCATTCAATCGCCCCCGGGGGGAACCCCCGATTTCAACGCTACTCCGCGGGACCGACAGAAACGGTGCGTGGAGCTGAGAGTTGTGGGGGCGGCACACCACGAATGCGGCCCCGGTTCGGGCGGGAACCGGGGCCGCATTCGGTGGGACCGTCGTCAGTGGACGACCGCCTTCTCCGCGCCCGCGCCGGTCAGCGAGCGGACCTCCATCTCGGCGTACTTGGCCTCGTTGCGCTCCTTCGAGAGCACCGTGCCCACGTAGCCGAGCAGGAACGCCGCCGGGATCGACACGATGCCCGGGTTGGCCAGCGGGAACCAGGCGAAGTCGACCGACGGGAACATCGACTTCTCGCCACCGGAGACGGCCGGCGAGAAGACGATCAGGATCACGCAGATCGCCAGGCCGCCGTAGATGCTCCACAGCGCGCCACTGGTGTTGAACCGCTTCCAGAACAGCGAGTACAGGATCGTCGGCAGGTTGGCCGAGGCCGCGACCGCGAACGCCAGCGCCACGAGGAATGCGATGTTCTGACCATTGGCCGCGATGCCACCGATGATCGCCAGCGCGCCGATGACGAGCGCGGTGATACGAGCGACCCGGACCTCCGCGGCCTTGTCGTCGGCCGCACCCTTCTTGATGATGTTGGCGTAGATGTCGTGTGCGAACGACGCCGACGCCGTGATCGTCAGGCCGGCGACCACCGCCAGGATCGTCGCGAAGGCGACCGCGGCGATGATGCCGAGCAGCACGGTGCCGCCCAGCGCGTACGCCAGCAGCGGCGCGGCGGAGTTCTGGCCGCCGGGTGCCGCGGTGATCACGTCGGCACCAACCAGCGCGCCCGCGCCGTAGCCGAGCACGAGGGTGAACAGGTAGAAGATGCCGATCAGCCAGATCGCCCACACGACGGACTTCCGCGCCTCCTTGGCGCTCGGCACCGTGTAGAAGCGCATCAGGATGTGCGGCAGGCCGGCGGTGCCGAACACCAGCGCGAGTGCCAGCGAGACGAAGTCGAGCTTGCTGGTGCCGGTGGCGCCGTAGAGGCCACCCGGGTTCAGCAGCGCCTCGCCCGCGTCGCCCGCGCGCTCGACCGCGCCGCCGAGCAGGTCGGACAGGTTGAAGCCGTACTTGCCCAGCACCCACAGGAACATCACTGCGGCGCCGATGATCAGCATGGCCGCCTTGATGATCTGCACCCAGGTGGTACCGCGCATGCCGCCGATGATCACGTACAGGATCATGATCGCGCCGACCACCGCGATCACGGCGGCCTGGCCGGCCTTGTTCGTGACGCCGAGCAGCAGGGCGACCAGCCCGCCCGCGCCGGCCATCTGGGCCAGCAGGTAGAAGAACGACACGACCAGCGTCGAGGTCGCCGACGCCGCGCGGACCTGGCGCTGCCGCATGCGGAAGCTCAGGACGTCGCCCATCGTGTAGCGGCCGGTGTTGCGCAGCAACTCGGCGACCAGCAGCAGCGCGACCAGCCACGCCACGAGGAAGCCGATGGAGTAGAGGAAGCCGTCGTAGCCGGCGACGGCGATCGAGCCGGCGATGCCGAGGAACGACGCGGCCGACATGTAGTCACCGGAGATCGCGATGCCGTTCTGCGCGCCGGTGAACGAGTGGCCGGCCGCGTAGTAGTCGACGGCGGTCCGCGAGCTGCGGCTGACACGGAACACGATCACCAGCGTGATCACGACGAAGACGGCGAAGATGCCGATGTTCAGTGCGGCGTTGCTGCCTTCGATGCCCTGGGCGAGGTTCATCGGACGCCCCCCTCGGTGTCGGTGGCGACCGGGGAGGTCTCGCCCTCGATGTCGTGGCGGATCTTGTCGGCGAGCGGGTCGATCTTGCGGTTCGTGAACCGGACGTACAGACCGGTGATCAGGAACGTGGACACGAACTGCAACAAGCCGAAGACGAGTGCGACGTTGATGTTGCCCCAGAGCTTCGTGGACATGAAGTCGTGCGCGTACGACGACATCACCACGTAGAGCATGTACCAAACGAGGAACGCCACGGTCATGGGGAACACCCAGCCGCGCAGCCGGCGGCGAAGCTCACGGAACTCCGCGCTCTGCTGAATCTCGGCCCAATCGACGCCCGGTGTAGGTGGCGGGGTCTGATCGGTGGAACTCACGATGCCTCCTGGAGGAACGGTCCAAGAAGTGAAATTCGTTCCAAATGACCTTAGAAAGAACGCTGCAAGCGCAAAATCGTCTGCGGTCCAACCGCTCAGCCATGCGACGAACGGCTGACGAACGGTCCGGTTCGGGGGTCGAGTGGCCTAGGTCACAGTTTCGTTGCGAAGCGCGCGGAGGCGGTCGGCGGGGGTCGTGAGGCGGTCCTCGTTGAGGTGCAGGCGCAGCATGGCGGTGCGCGACCAGCTCGGGGGCCGGCCGCGGCTCGACACGACGATCATCGTCAGGAAGGCGAGCGGGACCGACCAGGGCGCGGGCTGCGCGACGAGGATCGCGAGCCAGCCGTTGACCGGCAGGCCCCAGAGCGTGCCGGCGAGTGCGCCGCTGGAGGCGAGGAGTCCGACGAGCACGCCGGTCATCGCGCCGGCGACGGTGAGCCGGGACCACCAGATGCCGAGGACGAGCAGCGGGCAGAACGTGGACGCCGCGACCGTGAACGCCCAGGTGACGAGGATGCCGGCGTCGAGCCGGATCGCTTGCAGGGCAAGGAGGACCACGACCGCGGCGACCGCGACCACGGTGAAGCGGAGCCGGCCGAGGCCGCCGGGCAGCAGGTCGTAGGAGATCGCGCCGGAGACGACGAGCACGAGGCCGAGCGAGGTGGCGAGGAACGCGGCGAACGCGCCGCCGGTGAGCAGCGCGGTGAAGGCGTCGCCGGGCCAGCCCGCGTCGACCTGTGCGGGCAGTGCGACGACGGCGATGTCGGTGGCACCGGAGAGGTAGAGCTGCGGGACGAGCACGCGGCCGAGGACGCCGTAGATACCCGGGAACAGGTAGAAGACGCTGAGCAGCGCGACCGTGAAGGCGGCCGTGCGGCGGGCGGCGCGACCGTCGGGGCTGGTGTGGAAGCGCATGATCACGTGGGGCAGGCCCATGGTGCCGAGGGCGAGCGCGATGACGAGTGCCCAGGTGCCGAGCAGCGGGTGGCCGGCGTCCTGCAGGTCGAGCAGCGGCCGTTCCCAGCCCGGGCCGCCGGGCCGGGCCTCGCCGGTGACCTCGGGGACGTCCTCGCCGGCGGGGAAGGTGACCGAGCTGCCCTGCGGGACGGCCCAGGTGCCCTCCTTCGTCTCGCTGGTCTGTCCTATACGGACGGTGGTGGGCTCGGCGAACGTGAGCGTGGTGCCGACGCGGAACATGACTCGCGTGTCGCGGTCGAACCGGGTGAACTCGACCGGGTGAACGGCCTCGTCGCGGACCTGCGGGCCCACTTGGATGAGGAGCCAGACGGCCGGGACGATGAAGAGGAAGAGCTTGAGGACGAACTGGAAGGCCTGGACGTAGGTGGCGGCACGCATGCCACCGAGGGCGAGCGTGACGGCGACGCCGGTGCCGGCGATGACGACGCCGACCCAGTAGGGGCTGTCGCTGACGGCGCTGAGGACGAGGCCGGCGGTCCGGAACTGAGGGACGAGGTAGAGGCCGCCGATGACGAGGATTACGACGGCGGTGGTTCGTCGCAGGGCGGGCGAGGCGAGGCGGGCCTCGGCGAAGTCGGGGACGGTGAGGGCGCCGGAGCGGCGCATGGGAGCGGCGACGAGGACGAGCATGGCGATGTAGCCGGCGGTGAAGCCGACCGGGTACCAGAGGGAGCCGATGCCGTCCTTGACGACGAGCCCAGCGACGCCGAGGAAGCTCGCGGCGGAGAGGTACTCGCCGGACACCGCGGCGGAGTTGAGGAGCGGGCTCACCCGCCGGCTGGCGACGAGGAAGTCGGACGTGGTGCGCATGGCGGCCACACCGCGGAGTCCGATGAGGAGGGTCACGAGCACGACGGGCGCGACCGCGAAGGCGATGATCACGTTCCCGCGCCCCGCCGGCCTCGCGCGCGCACGCGCGTGCAGAACGTAAGAAACGTAGCCCCCGCCCTCTCCGGGGGCACCCCTCGTGACGTCAGTTTATCGAAGGTCGCCGGTGGAGAGGGCGGCGTCGTGTCTGTTGTGGACAAGTTGGTGGGTTGTGGACAACTGGTCATGGGGTGTCGTCCTCGGCGTGTTCGGCTCGGCGGAGTTGCCAGCCGGCGAGGAGGGCCAGGGCCGGGTACGGGAGGACCGCCAGCGCCAGCCAGGACACCGGGATGCCCAGCAGGCGCAGGTCGTCCAGGCCGGGGAACAGGGCGAAGACCAGTGGCAGGCCGAGCATTCCCGCGAACAGCAGCACCAGCGGGGCGATCGCCAGCCGCTTCTGCGCCGTGTACAGCTCCGCCGCGCGGTCGGCGCCCGCCGGGTCCAGCTTCGGCACCCGCCAGCGGCCCCGCAGGCGCCGGCGGGAGTGGGCCAGGCGGGTCTGCGGGCTCATCACCGCGACCCGCTTGTGGCCCGGCATCACAACCGCCGTTCGGAGCGGTCCAGCTGGCCGGCTCGGGCCGCGGCCAGCAGGCGGTCGCGCAGGTCCCGGGCGTGCCTGCGGCTCACCGGGACGTCGCCGAGGTCCGTGTGTGCCAGCAGGCCGCCGACCGAGTCGCTGCGCAGCTCGCGGACCGCGTCCAGCGCCACCAGGAAGCCCCGGTGCACGCGCACGAAACCCGCCGGGCCCCAGTACTCCTCCAGCCGCGAGATCGGCATCCGCACCACGTGCACGCCCGATATCGCGTGCAGGCGGACGTAGTCCCCGTGTGCCTCGACGAAGCTCACCTCGACGCGGCGCACGTACCGGGTCCGGCCCGCGGTCTCGACCGGTAGCGCCGCCATCGCGTCCGGCAGCTGCTCGGGCGCCGGGCCGGCCGCCGGGAGCACGCGGTTGATCCGGGCCAGCGCGTCCGCGAGGCGTTCGGCGCGGATCGGTTTCAGCAGGTAGTCCACCGCGCCGATGCCGAACGCCGCCACCGCGTGCTGCTCGTACGCCGTGACGAACACGATCGCCGGCGGGTCGGAGAGCTTCTTCAGCAGGGAAGCCAGCTCCAGACCGTCCAGGCCCGGCATCGAGATGTCGAGGAACACCGCGTCGAACCTGCCGTTCTGGATCATCCGCAGCGCCGACAGCGGGTCGCCCGCCCCGGACACCTCCGACACGGTGGGCGACTCGCGCAGCAGCCGGCACAGCTCGTCCAGCGCGGCCGCGACATCGTCGACGGCCAGGACCCTCATCCCGGCATCACCCCCGGCTGGAATCGCGGGATGCGCACGACCACCCGCGTCCCCTCACCGGGCGCGGTCTCCACCACGAGCCCGTACCACGAGCCGTAGACGTTCCGCAGCCGTCTGTCCACATTGGCCAGACCGACGCTGTCCGTGCCACCCCGGCCGGCGAGGATCTCCTCGGCCAGCGCCGGGTCCATGCCGAGCCCGTCGTCCTCGACGCCGATCACGCAGTCGTTGCCCTCGGCCTCGCCGCGCACCATGACGTGGCCCGTGCCCGCGCGCGGCTCGATGCCGTGCCGGATCGCGTTTTCCACCAACGGCTGCAGCACCAGGTACGGCAGCGCCACGGCCAGCACCGCAAGCTCTCTCACCCCGGCATCACCCCCGGCTGGAACCGCGGGATGCGCACGACGACGCGCGTGCCCTCGCCCGGCGCGGTCTCGACCACGAGGCCGTACCAGGCGCCGTAGACGTTCCGCAGTCGTCTGTCCA
>NZ_DATBKY010000167.1:0-1695 GCF_036555685.1 Actinophytocola sp.
CGGGTCCTCGGCCCACCTTGCGATCCAGGTGGCCCGGCACTGGGGCTGCGAGGTGCTCGTCTTCTCACGCTCGCCGGCCGAGCACCGACTCGCGCAGGAGCTCGGCGCGGCCTGGGTCGGCGAGTACGACGACGCCCCGCCCGAACCGCTGGACGCGGCCGTCACGTTCGCACCGGCCGGGTCGGTCGTCATCTCGGCGCTCAAGGCGCTCGGCCCCGGGGCGACCGTGGCGATCAACGCCATCCACCTCGACGGCATCCCCGCCTTCGACTACGACCTGCTCTGGCGCGAGCGGGTGCTGCGCTCGGTCGCGAACTTCACCCGGGCGGACGCCAATGAGTTCCTCGAGCTCGCGGCCCGGATCCCCATCCGGGTCCAGACGCAGACGTTCGCACTGGCCGAGGCGCCCGAGGCCCTCGCCCGCCTTGCGGCGGGCGAGGTCCAGGGCTCGGCTGTGCTCGTGGTCGGCTAGTTCCCGAACAGGGCGAACCCCTGCTGGGCGCGGTTTCCGGTGTGCCGGAAGTCGCCGCCCGAAAGGAGGTTGCCCGTCGATCCCATGCCCGTGAGGGCGAACACGCCCAGCGCACTGTCGGCGCCCGGCGCCCACGGCAGCAGATTGCCGTTGTCCTCGTCGACCGCGAGCAGCTTGTCGCGCGCGATGGGGTTCGTGCACGTGTGCTGACCGTGCTGCGGCCCGCAGTAGAACTGCATGTGGCCGCCGATGTAGACGATCCCGCCGAGGACGGCGATCGCCTGGACGTTGCCGTTCGTGCCGCCGGCCCACTTCTCCTGACCGGTCAGCGACGTGCCTTCGAAGTTGCCGCCGCCGCCGGCTCCGGCGACGTAGACGCCCTTCGAATCCTTGGCGAGGTCGATCACCGGGTAGTTGGTGTGGCTGCCCCAGCTCGCCTGCGTCCCGCTGCCGCCGGGGTTGATCGCCGCGAGATGCTGGGCCGACGTGCCGTTCACCTGGGTGAACAGGCCGCCGATGACCACACGGGCCCCGCCCGGCGTGACGACGAGCGCCTTCACCTGGTCGTCGGTGGACGGCGACCACGGCGCCAGGGCGCCGGTCTTGGTCGAGAACGCGGCGAGATGCGCGCGGGCCGCGCCGCCCGCCGTCGTGAACCCGCCCCCGACGTAGAGCAGGCCGTTCGCGTGCCCCATTGCGAGCACCTCGGAGTTCGCACCGGGATGCCACGCCGTCAAGGCGCCGCTGGTCGTGTTGACCTGGGCGAGCCGCTGGCGGCCGGAGTTGCCGACCCGCGTGAACGAGCCGCCGAGGTAGACCGTGTCGCCGATGACCTGGATCGCCCGGACGGTGCCGTTCACGTTGGGGTTCCACCGCACGAGCGTGCCCTTGGCGACGTTGAACGCCGCGACGTGGTTGCGGGTCACCTCCTGCGAGCCCGCGGGTGCGCCCGGAGGCCGCACGGCGGTGAACTGCCCGCCGATGTAGACACGGTTCTTGTACGCCACGATCACGTTGACGCGGCCGTTCGTCTGCCACGTCGGCGTGGGCGTCGTGGACACGACGGCGAACGCCGGCGTCCCGATCACAAGCCCCCACGCACCCAACACCACGGCCATTGCAGCCGCCCGCAATACCCGAGCCCTCATCAGCCCCCCCGATGGTCGATTCGAATCCCCCGTCCAGGGTACCGCTGGAACGGGTCAAGTCAAGACGCCCCGTAT
>NZ_DATBKY010000168.1:0-5871 GCF_036555685.1 Actinophytocola sp.
GCCCGGCTCGCCGAGCGGGAAACCGGAGAGCTGCGCGGACTTCGCGACCGGCTGCACGAGCGGCTCACCGAGCTGCTGCCCGGCCGGGTGGAGCTCAACGGCCACCCGAACCGGCGCCTGCCCAACACGCTCAACATCAGCATCGCCGGCACCAGCGGCCGCCGGATCCTCGCGGCGACCCCCGAGATCGCCGCCTCGACCGGCTCGGCGTGCCACGAGGGCGTCGACCACCCGTCCCCGGTCCTGACCGCGATGGGCCTGCCACCCGAGCGGGCCGACTCGGCCCTGCGGCTGACGATCGGCCGCCGGACCACCGAACCCGACGTGGCCCGGGCCGCCAAGGCGATCGCGGCCGGCGCCGGACACTAGCCCGGTTCGCGGGGGTCGAACCGCTCGACCCACCGGGCCCGCCAGGCGGGCGGCGTCCAGGGGTCGCCGAAGTAGATCCGCTCGCGCACGACCTTCCCGTCGCGGAACTCCATGATCCCGACGGCCAGCACCGGCCGGTCGTCGTACCGGATCGTGTACTCGTTGACCCACAGGTCGTGACACCCGGTGATCCGATGGACCTCGAACTCCTGGCGAGCCGGATAGGTGGACCGGAACGCGACGATGTTCGCCTTGCCGCGCACCCGCTCGCCACCCTGCGGCCACTCGACGACCGCGTCGTCGGCATAGATCTCCGACGCCAGGGCGATGTCGTCCCCCGCCCCGCCGCCGGGCGCGCTGACGCTCGAGGCGTCGAAGTGCGCCCGGATCATGGCTCGCGCGGTCTGGTCGTCCATCGAACCTCCGTCACGTCGGCAGCCTGGTCTCGAAGGGCCGCTCGTCCACTGTGCCGGAAACCCGCGTGGGGGGCGTGGCAGGGGCACTGCTCCTGTCCTGGCGGCCGTCACCGACCTCACCGCCCAGCGGTGCCTGCTCGAGTTCCGGCTCGCCTAGCCGCCGAACCAGGTCGACAGCGCTTCCCGCAGCCCGGCGGGGTCCACGGGTTCGTCCGCGGCCCACGCGATCGTCGCGTCCGGACGGATCAGCAGGGCGTCGGCCGGCCGCTGGCCGGTCTTCGCGGTGTGGACGTCGACGCGATGCCGCCAGCGCGCGGCGGCCTCGCGGACGTCCGCGCGGTCGGCGAGGTCGAGGAGGATGGGCCGCGCGGTGCGCATGAGCTCCGCGACGCTCGTCGTGCCCGCGTCGCCGTGCAGGGTGAGGTCGGGCGCGAACGTGCCGGCCAGCGGATGGCCCGGGATCGGGTAGCGGATGTCGGTACCGGCGACGCGCGCGCCCAGCCGGCGCAGCGGCTGCTCGTCGGCCAGCAGCTCCTCGAACAGCTCGCGAAGCGCGTCGGCGGCCGCGTCCCGCCCGCGCCGGAGCGCCACCTGGGCCTGCGCGTGCCGCAGCGTGCGCGCGCCCGCGTGATGGCGTTCGGTGTGGTACGTGTCCAGCAGGCCGGCCGGCGCCCAGCCGTGGATGTGCGCGGCCAGCTTCCACGCGACGTTGACCGCGTCGAGCATGCCGGCGTTGAGCGCCACTCCCGTGGCCGGGAACAGGTGGGCCGCGTCGCCGGCCAGCAGCACCCGTCCCTCGCGGTACCGCTCGGCGTGCCGGGCCTGGAAGGTGAAGCGCGACAGGCGGATCGGTTCCCCCAGCGGGAGATCCGTGCCGAGCACGCGGCGGATGCTGTCCCGCAGCTCGGCCGGGGACATCGGCTCGTCGTCGTCGTACTCGGTGGACTCGTCCTCTGTGGTGTAGAGGAACAGCATGCCGGGGACGGGCGATCCCAACCCGAACACGCCCCGGTCGGTTCTGGTGAAACCCGCGGGGATCGTGCCCGCTCCGGGGACCTCGAGGTCGCCGGACGCGAGCAGGGTGGCCGGCTCGGGCACGGTCACCTGGCCGATCCGGTTGACCTCGGGATAGGTGATGCCCGGGAACGGGATGCCGGCCAGGTCGCGAACCCGGCTGCGCGGGCCGTCGCAGCCCACGAGGTACCGGCCGGTCACGCGGTACGTCCCCGGCCCGCGTATCTCCGCGGTCACGGTCGCGTCGTCCTGGCCGAACGCGACCACGTCGTGTCCGCGCCGTATGTCGGCGCCGAGCTCGCGGGCGCGTTCCTCGAGCACGCGCTCGAGCTGCGGTTGCGGGAGCGGCAGCGCGTGCAGCGGGGGATCCGCCATGGCGGTGAGGTCCAGATGCACGCCGCCGAACGGGAAAACGGGTGCGGGTGGGGGAGCGGTGGTGGCTTTCTCGAACCGCTCCAGCAGGCCGCGGTAGCGCAGCAGTTGCAGGATCTGCCCGCCGAGGCCGTTGGCCTTCGGGACTTCCCGGCGGTTCGCTCGCCGTTCCAGGACCACCGGTCGCACGCCGGCGAGGCACAGCTCGCCGGCCAGCATCAGCCCGCTCGGACCGGCACCCACGATGATCACGTCGGCGTCCATCGTCTCCCCCTCGTTCGCTGGTCCCAGGATTCTGGGCCACGCCCAGGGTCTTGCCGCAAGCCCCGGGGTCCGCTATACGTTGAAGGTGGCGGGGGTTCCGGTTCGCCGACCGTCCGTTGTGGACGGAACGTGGCGCGCAGCGGTCAGAGCTCGGTCCACTCGGTGACCACGGACATGCCGTCGGCGGTCCGCAGGTGTAGCTGGAAGCGTCCGGTCGGCCGGGGGCGTAGGTGGAACCAGCCGACGGCGTCGACGGATACCGCCCGCGTCGAGCCGTCTCGCCGGCGCAGGGTCAGCTCGCCCGGTTGTGGTGGCACGATCTGGCCGACCAGCGCGGTGTCGGTGACCTCGAGCTCGATCGTCAGCCGGCTCGCTACGAAAGTCAGCGCGCGCAGTACCGCGCCCTCCGCCCGGCTGCCGGCCATTTCCGGCTCGGCGATCGTGAGCGCCGCCAGCTCGGCGTCGACGGTGTGCCAGGCGAACGCCTCCTTGCCGAGCCGGACGAACCGGTCCGGTACGGCCGCCCGTGCGCGCAGCGCCTCGGCCAGGTCGGCGCTCAGCCCCTCGTCGGTGTCCCAGTCGTTCATCACGACCGTCCCTCCCCGACCGCGGGCGCCGGGTCGCGCAACGACGTCAGGGCGGGACTGCGACGCAGCGCGTCCAGGCAGCGCGCCCGGCTCGGCCCGATCGCGCCGACGGGCATCCCGAGCGAGTCGGAAATGGCGATGTACGGGGTGGGCGGCTCACCGAAGAGCAGCGTCAGCAGGTGCCGGCAGCGGTCGGAGAGGGACTCCAGTGCCGCGCGCAGCGCGATGTGCCGCTCCTGGGTGAGCAGCCACTCGTCCGACGGCGGGCCCTCCTCGTCCCGGAACTCCGCGTTCTCCACCGGCACGTGCCGCCTCTTGGCGCGCAGCACCTGCAGGCACTCGTTGCGGGTCGTGGTGGCGAGCCAGCCGGGCAGCGCCGCCGGCTCCTTGATCGTGCCGAGCCGTTCGACCAGCCGCAGCCAGACGTTGGCGCCGACGTCATCGGCGTCCATGTCGGACAGCCGGTGGCGGCGGCAGATGCCCCACACCAGCGGCGCGTACCGTGCCACGATCGCGTCCCACGCCGCCTGGTCGCCGCCCGCCGCCCGATGGACGAGATCGACCACGGCCGGGTCGTCACGCATTGCCGTTCTCCGGGAACTTCCGCACGCCGGAGTCCGGATCTTCGAGCAGGGCATCCAGCGCGTCGCGGGCGTTGAGGTCCTTCTCGGTCATCCGCGCGGCGACCTTGCCCGAGACGATGGCCGCCGCGAACGAGGTGCCACTCCATTGCGCCCAGCCGTTGTCGTCGGCGTCGTTCGTGCCCAGCACGGACTTGTTCGGATACGTGCTGGTGACCTTCACGCCCGAGGCGACACAGTCCACCCACGACCGGTCCATGCTGAACGCCGCCAGGTTCTCCCCGCCTTCCGTGTGCCGGGCGGCGCCGACCGCGACGACCGCTGTCGCCGCCGCGGGCCAGATCTGTCCGGGTGCGTCCGGGTCGAGGTTGCGGTTGCCCGCCGACGCCACTATCAGGATCCGGCCGTCGAGCACCTCCAGCGCGCGGCTGAGCACCAGCGGCGGCCGGCCGTCGGGTGTGGCGCAGCCGAGCGACAGGTTGAGGATGTCGATGTCGGAGTGCCGGAAGCCGGCGATCTTCTTGGCCAGATCCCACCCCGGCGACTTCCCGTTGTCCGCACTGAGACCGGCGCGCAGGTCGAGGTGAGCCTCCGGCGCCGACTGGCGGATCAGCCCGGCCACGAACGTCGCGTGCCCGGCCCAGAACTGGTCGCGCTGGGGTGCGGCCAGGTCCTCGTCGGAATCCACCTCACCGGGCGGCAGCGCGGAGTGCCGCACCAGTGGGGTGTCGACGACCCCGACCGTCACTCCCGCGCCCGGCGCGGGCGACGTGATGTCCAGCAGGAAATGGGGCACCGGTACCGGGTTGTTCGGCAGTGACTTGTGCTGCGGGAAGCCCACGATGGCCTCACGGTTCTTGCCCATCTCCGGGACGAAGCCGACGTCGCGGGCGAACCGGTGGCGCAGGTCGTGGAGCAGAACGTCCAGGTCGGTGGCGCTGCCGTCCGGGAACTGGGCCGCGAGCTCGTTCGCGTACATCGCCTTGGCCCCGGTCGCGTACGCGGTGAGGTCGAGGTCCTTGAGGAGAACGAGGTCGAGGTCGGCGCTCTCGTCCATGTCCCCGATCGACGCGAGCCCGAGCTCGCCGGTCATCATCGCGACCACCGCGTCCCGGTGCCGGAGGTCGACGATGAGCTCACCGGGGTTCGGTTCGGCCTGCGTGTTGGCGTCCCGCTCGTTCATGTCAGGTCCTCTCGTCCAGCTCGAAACGACGCTCTACGGAGGCAGCCGCGGGGCCGGTGATGCACCTTTTTCGTTTATCGGTTCTCCCGATGGAACGTGACAGTTCATGCTCTTGTGGGTGAGCGCGGCGCAGGCGGCGGAGGAGGCGCTCCGGCTCGCCGACCAGGCGGCCGGGCGGGCGGCGCCGGTCGCCGCGGCCGCGGTCCGGCAGGCGCGCCGCGCGGGCGACGACCGCGCGGGCTCCGTCGCCGAGCGGGCGTGGGGCCGGGCCCTGCTGCAGACCGGCGCGGTGGACGGCGCGATCCGCCACCTGCGGCGTTCGATCGAGCTGGCCGGGCACGCCGGCGCGCCGGAGCTCGCGGGGGAGACCCGGATTCCGCTGGCCGCGGCGCTGAACCAGCGCGGCCGGTCCCGGGCGGCCGTGCGCGAGATCGACGCCGCCGTGCGCGAGCTGGCCGGGGCCGGGCGCGCGCGGGCGCGGGCACAGCGGGCCGACGTCCTGCACCAGATCGGCGACCTGGCGGGCGCGGCGGAGGAGTACTCGGCCGCGATCCCGCTGCTGCGCCGGGCCGGTGACCGGCTCAACCTCCAGCGCACCCTGGTCAACCGGGGAATCCTGCACACCGAGCGGCACAACTTCGCCGCCGCCGAGGCCGACCTGCTCGAGGCCGACCAGCTCGCCCGGGCGCTTGGCCGGGACCTGGCGGCCGGGATCATCGCGGAGGACCTCGGGTTCCTGGAGACACTGCGCGGCGACGCGCCCGCCGCGCTGGCCCACCTCGCCAGGGCCGAGGCGCAGATCGGCGCGCACGGCGGCCAGCTCGGCCCGGTGTTCCTCGACCAGAGCGAGCTGCTGCTCTCGGTCGGCGCGGCCGCCGAGGCGCAGGAGGCGGCACACCGCGCGGTGCGGGTCTACGAGCGGGAGCGGCGCGGGCTGCTGATCCCCGGCGCCCGCGTGGTCCTCGCGCAGACCGCGTTCCTCGCCCGGGACTGGCCGACCGCGCTGGCCGAGGCACGCCGCGCGCGGCGCGGGTTCACCCGCCAGCACCGGCCGGAGTGGGCGGCGTTCGCCCAGCTCATCGCCC
>NZ_DATBKY010000169.1:0-14633 GCF_036555685.1 Actinophytocola sp.
CGCAGCAGGCCCAGGTAGCGCTGCGGTGGCTGCAGCCACCCGTGCCCGAACGCGATCGCCGGCAACCCGAGCCCCGACGTCGGCGTGTACACGACCCCCGGCAGGCCCACGAGCGCCAGGTCCCCGCGCAGCACCCGGTGCGGCCCCTTGTGGGACAGCTCCTCGGCGAGGTGCTTCGCCTTGTTCGCCATGGTCGTCGACCCTATCGAGCTTTACCGGCGACGGCCCTACCGACGCCCGCACCCGTGCTCGTTACCCTCTGTCGAGTGTGCGGAATCGTGGGATATGTAGGCCATCGCCCGGCGCTCGACGTCGTCCTCGACGGTTTGCGACGACTGGAGTACCGCGGGTACGACTCGGCGGGCGTCGCCGTGCTGGCCGAGCAGGGCCTGGCGGTCGAGCGCAAGGCGGGCCGGCTCGCCAACCTGGAGGACCGGCTCGACGAGGTCGGCCGCGAGACGTTCGCCGGCACCGCGGGCATGGGCCACACCAGGTGGGCCACCCACGGCGCGCCGGTCGACCGGAACTCGCACCCGCACCGCGACGCGACCCAGCGGGTGGCCGTGGTGCACAACGGCATCATCGAGAACTTCGCCTCGCTGCGCCACGAGCTGGAGGCCGGCGGCGTCGAGTTCTCGTCCGACACCGACACCGAGACCGTCGCGCACCTCGTCGCGCGGGCCTACGACGCCGGCGAGACCGCGGGTGACCTGCCCGCCAGCGTGCGCACGGTCTGCCAGCGTCTCGACGGGGCGTTCACGCTGGTCATCACCCACGTCGAGCAGCCGGACATGATCGTCGCGGCGCGCCGGTCCTCGCCGCTCGTCGTCGGCATCGGCAGCGGGGAGACTTTCGTCGCCTCCGACGTGGCCGCCTTCATCGAGCACACTCGCGACGCCGTAGAGCTCGGCCAGGACCAGGTCGTCACGATCACCCGCGACGGCTACCAGGTGACCGACTTCCACGGCATCGACGCGCAGACCCACCCGTTCCACGTGGACTGGGACCTCTCGGCCGCCGAGAAGGGCGGCTACGAGTACTTCATGCTCAAGGAGATCGAGGAGCAGCCGGCCGCCCTCGCCAACACCCTGCGCGGGCACTTCACCGGCGGCCGGATCGTCCTCGACGAGCAGCGGCTGTCGGACCAGGACCTGCGCGACGTGGACAAGGTCTTCGTCGTCGCGTGCGGCTCCGCGTACCACTCGGGCCTGGTCGCCAAGTACGCCATCGAGCACTGGTGCCGGCTGCCCGTGGAGGTCGAGCTGGCATCGGAGTTCCGCTACCGCGACCCCGTCCTCGACCGGGACACGCTGGTCGTCGCCGTGTCGCAGTCCGGCGAGACCGCGGACACGCTCGAGGCGGTCCGGCACGCGCGCGAGCAGAAGGCCCGCGTGCTCGCGGTCTGCAACACCAACGGCGCGCAGATTCCGCGCGAGTCCGACGCCGTGCTCTACACCCACGCCGGCCCGGAGATCGGCGTCGCGTCGACCAAGGCGTTCCTCGCGCAGATCGCGGCCAACTACCTCGTCGGCCTCGCGCTCGCGCAGGCCCGCGGCACCAAGTACCCCGACGAGGTGGCCCGCGAGTTCAACGAGCTCGCCGCGCTGCCCGAGGCGGTCGCGCGCGTGCTCGGCACGGTCGAGAAGGTGCGCTCGCTCGGCCGTTCGCTCGCCGAGGCGAAGGCGGTGCTGTTCCTCGGCCGCCACGTCGGCTACCCGGTGGCGCTGGAGGGTGCGCTCAAGCTCAAGGAGCTCGCGTACATGCACGCCGAGGGCTTCGCCGCCGGCGAGCTCAAGCACGGCCCGATCGCGCTGATCGAGGACGAGCTGCCGGTCGTCGTCGTGATGCCGTCGCCGAAGGGTCGCGCGGTGCTGCACGCGAAGCTGCTGTCGAACATCTCCGAGATCCAGGCCCGCGGGGCGCGCACGATCGTGATCGCCGAGGAGGGCGACGAGACCGTGCGGCCGTTCGCGGACGAGCTGGTCGAGGTACCGGCCGTGCCGACGCTGCTGCAGCCGCTGGTCTCCACGGTGCCACTGCAGGTGCTCGCCGCGGAGATCGCCCGCTCGCGCGGGTACGACGTGGACAAGCCCCGGAACCTGGCCAAGTCCGTCACCGTGGAGTAGTAGCCGTGCTGGGCGTCTGGACGACGGCGCAGGTCAAGGCGGCCGAGGACAAGCTCCTCGGGCGGACCCCCGAGGGCGCGCTGATGCGCAAGGCCGCCTTCGGCGTCGCGGTGCGCTGCGCGGCGATGCTGCGCGAGCGGACCGGCGGGGTCGCCGGGCGGCGGGTCGTGCTGCTCATCGGGGCCGGCAACAACGGCGGCGACGCGTTGTGGGCCGGCCACTTCCTGCGCCGCCGGTCGGTCGCGGTCACCGCGTTGCTGCTCGCGCCGGACAAGGCGCACCCGGCCGGGCTCGACGCGCTGCGCCGGTCCGGCGGGCGGGTGCTCACCGCGGACTCGCTGACGCCCGAGGTGGCGGCCGCGCTCGGCGGCGCGGACCTCGTGGTCGACGGGATCGTCGGGCTGTCCGCGCGTGGGCCGCTGCGCCCGGTGGCCGCGGAGCTGGTGGCCGCGGTCGACGCGCCCGTGCTGTCGGTCGACCTGCCAAGCGGCGTCGACCCGGACACCGGCGCGACGCACGGCCCGGCCGTGCGGGCGGACGTGACCGTGACGTTCGGCGCCCGCAAGCCGGTGCACGTGCTCGGCGAGGGCGCGGTCCGGTCGGGAAAGGTGCACTTCGTGGACATCGGGCTCGGCCCGTGGCTGGACGAGCCGGCCTTCTCGGTGCTGGAACCGGCGGAAGTCGGCCGCGACTGGCGGGTGCCGGGGCCGGACGACGACAAGTACACCCAGGGCGTGACCGGCGTGGCCGCCGGCTCGGCGACGTACCCGGGTGCGGCCGTGCTGGCGACCGGGGCCGCCGTGCTGGCGACCTCGGGCATGGTCCGCTACGCGGGCTGGGCGGCCGACGAGGTGCGTGCCCGCTGGCCGGAGGTCGTCGCGACCGGCTCGGTGGAGGACGCCGGCCGGGTGCAGGCGTGGATCGTCGGGCCGGGCCTGGGTACCGGGCAGGCAGGCCGGGACGTGCTGGCGGGGGTGCTCGCCGACGGCGTGCCGACCTGCGTCGACGCGGACGGCATCACGTTGCTCGCCACCGACCCCACGCTGTGGGACCGGCGCGAGCCGGACGTGCCGGTGGTGCTGACCCCGCATGCCGGCGAGTTCGCCCGCATCGCCGAGCCGCTGGGCATCGAGCTCGGCGACGACCGCCCGGCGGCCGCCGGCGCGCTCGCTCGGCGGCTGAGCTGCGTGGTCCTGCTCAAGGGCCACACGACCGTCATCGCCGACGCCACCGGCCGCGTCCTGGTCAACCTCGCGTCGTCCGCGTGGCTCGCGACCGCGGGCTCCGGCGACGTGCTGTCCGGCCTCATCGGCGCCGCGCTCGCGACCGGGCTGGATCCGTGGCTTGCGGCCGGCTGCGCGGCGTGGGTGCACGAGCACGCGGGCATGCTGGCCGCGAAGGGCGCACCGGCCCCCGCGTCCGCGATCCTCGAGGCGATCCCGGACGCCGTGCGGGCGGCCCGCGCCGTGGCCGGAGCGTCGCGCTAACCGCCGGCGGGCGCCGGGGCGGTCCACGCGCGCGGCAGCCGGACGAACGACAGCCCGGCGCCCACGAGCACCGCGACACCCGGCAACGCCGGCACGGCCCACTCCGGCGGCACCGCGGCGGCGGTCGCCATGCCGGCGAAGGCGCCCGCCACCGAGCACACCGCCGCGCGCAGGCCCCACCCACGCCGGCGCGCCGCCAGCACCAGGGCGCCGGCCGCCGCGGCCGTGAGCAGCAGGAAGCGCAGCGTCGTCTGCGCCGGGGGCGGCTCGATGGACACCGTCCGCCCGGCGCGCGTCAGAGCGGTCACCTGGCCGTCGAACAACGTCGCGCGAACCTCGTCGCCGTCCTTCGCGCCGAGGCGGTAGAAGTCGTGGTAGCTCAGTCCCACGATCGACGAACCGGGCAGCGGCACGAGCGTCAGCGTTGCCTCGTCCCGGCCGGGGCTGTCCCAGTGCGCCTCGACCCGGGCGGGCAGCGTCACCACGCAATCCGCCGTCGCCGTGCCTTCGCACTGCCCGGCAAACGTCCACGCCACGAGCCGCGTCGCCGCGCCACCCCAAGCCAGCGTGCCGAGTGCGGACATCGTGAGTATCGCGACAACGCCCACCACGGTCCGCATGCCCGCGAAACTAGCCGACGTGTAAACATGAGTACCGTCATGGCTGCTCATCCACCTCGCGCCGAGGCGATCGTCGATCTCGACGCGCTGCGCCACAACGTCACGCTGCTCGCCGAGCGAGCGGCCGCGTCCGGCGCCGCCACCATGGCCGTCGTCAAGGCCGACGGCTACGGTCACGGCGCGCTGCCGGTCGCCCGCGCCGCCCTCGAAGCCGGCGCCACCTGGCTCGGCGCGTGCTCGCTCGCCGAGGCGCTCACGTTGCGCGGCGCCGGCATCACCGCGCCGATCCTGAGCTGGCTGGAGGTCGCCGGCGAGGAGTTCGCGCCCGGAGTCGCGGCCAACATCGACCTGACCGCGTCCAGCGTGCGCGAGCTCGGCCACATCCTCGGTGCCGGACAGCGCGCCGGCAAGGTCCCGCGCGTGCACCTCAAGATCGACACCGGGTTGTCCCGCAACGGCTGTCCCGTCGAGGAGTGGCCCGAGCTCGTGGACGTCGCGGCCAAGGCGCACGCCGACGGGTACGCGCGGATCATCGCGATCTGGTCCCACCTGGCCTGCGCCGACGAGCCCGGCCATGCGTCCGTCGACGTGCAGGCGACCCGGTTCCAGGAGGCCTACGAGGTCACGACCGCCGCCGGCCTGCGCCCGCTGTGCCACCTCGCGAACTCGGCCGCCACGCTCAACCGGCCGGACCTGCACTTCGACCTCGTCCGCGTCGGCATCGCCATGTACGGGCTGAACCCGTTGCCGTATCCCGAGGACCTGCGCCCGGTCATGACGTTCCGGTCGTCGGTGTCGCTCACCAAGCGGATCGCCGCGGGCGAGGCCGTCTCCTATGGACAGACGTGGACCGCGCCGGCGGACACGAACCTCGCGCTCGTCCCGGTCGGCTACGCGGACGGGATCCCGCGGCTGCTGTCCGGCCGGCTGGACGTGTGGCTCGCCGGGCGCCGGCGGCCCGTCGTCGGCCGGGTCTGCATGGACCAGATCGTGGTGGACTGCGGCGACGACCTCGTGCCGGTCGGCGAGGAGGTCGTCCTGTTCGGCGAGGGCACGCACGGCGAGCCGACCGCGACCGAGTGGGCGAACACGCTCGGCACGATCGACTACGAGATCGTCACCGGCATGTACCGGCCGCGGGTGACCCGTACCTACCGGGGTAGCCGGTGACGGTGTCCAAGAAGGTCGGTGCGCTGATCGGTGGCGCGATCGGCGTGGCGGCGGCCGGCACCGCGATCGCCCTCGGCGTGGCGGCGTCCCGCAGGCGCCACGACCCCGACGACCCGTACGCCGACGAGCCGCTCGGCAAGCTGCGGCCCGACCGCACGTACACGGTGATCACCGACGACGGCATCGAGCTTGCCGTCGAGGAGGTCGACCCCGCGGCCGGCGGCAAGCCGGAGATCACCGTGGTGTTCGCGCACGGTTTCGCGTTGTCGCGGCGCAGCTGGCACTTCCAGCGCAAGGCGCTCGCCCGGCTCACCGAGCCGCGCGTGCGGCAGGTGCTGTACGACCACCGCAGCCACGGCGAGTCCGGCCGCGCGAACGAGGCGTCGAGCACGATCGACCGGCTGGGCCTCGACCTCGGCGAGGTGCTGGACAAGGCGGGCATCGAGGGTCCGACCGTCCTCGTCGGACACTCCATGGGCGGCATGACGATCATGGCGCTGGCCGAGCAGCGGCCGGAACTGTTCACCGAGCAGGTGTGCGGCGTGGCCCTGATCGACACCTCGGCGGGTGAGGTCGGCAAGCGCGGCCTGCCGCGGCCGCTGCTGTCCCGGTACAACCCGGTGACCCGCAACATCGGCCGGCTGGCGGACTGGCAGCCGGCCGCGATCGAGATGGTCCGCGCGGCCGGCGGCCAGCTGACCCGGCGCGCGGTGCGCTCGCTGGCGTTCGGGTCGAAGGACGTGCCCTCGTCGCTCGTGACCTTCCTGCTGGAACTGCTCGACGCGACGCCGACCCGGGTGCTCGCGGACTTCATCGACACGCTCGGCACGCACAACCGCTACGCCGCGCTGGCCGGCCTCAAGCACGCGCACGTGCTCGTGATCAGCGGCGACGCGGACCGGATGACGGCGTTCTCGCACGCCGAGCGGATCGCGCTCGAGCTGCCGGACGCGGAGCTGGTGCGGGTGCCTCGCGGCGGGCACATGGTGATGTGGGAGCAGCCGCAACTGATCAACGACCATCTCGTGCTGCTGCTGCAGCAGTGCGCGTACGGACGGACCGGAGGCCGCCGGAAATGGTGGCGCCGTGAACGAGAGTGACCATGGACACGATGACGACCGTGGAACTGCCGACGGAGTCCGACACCGTGCGGTTCGGGCGCAGGCTGGGAGCCGTGCTGGCGGCCGGTGACCTGGTGTTGCTGGCCGGTCCGCTCGGCGCGGGCAAGACCGTGCTGGCGCGCGGGATCGCCGAGGGGCTGGG
Organism: Actinophytocola sp.; assembly: GCF_036555685.1. Taxonomy (GTDB): domain Bacteria; phylum Actinomycetota; class Actinomycetes; order Mycobacteriales; family Pseudonocardiaceae; genus Actinophytocola. The sequence continues at coordinate 6,667 of NZ_DATBKY010000169.1, forward strand.
CGTGAGCGGCCGCGTCAGCTCGCCGACGTTCATCATCGCCCGCGAGCACCGGCCTGCCCCGTCCGGTCGCGGGATCCCGCTCGTGCACGTGGACGCGTACCGCCTCGGTGGGGACCTCGACCAGCTGGACGACCTGGACCTGGACACGTCGCTCGTGGACGCCGTTGTGGTGATCGAGTGGGGCGAGGGCGCGGGTGAGCGCCTGTCGGCCGACCACCTGCTGATCCGCCTGGAACGCCGCGAGGACGACGCCCGCCTCGCGACCGTCGTCCCGCACGGCAGCTGGCTATCCCGTGAGCCCGTATTCGTCCAAAGTAGATAGAAGCGCGTCGGGCCGCTGGTCGCTCGGCAGGTGGTCGATGATCGCGGTCCGGATGCCGACCTGTGCCGCGCCGCCGTCGGCCTCCCTGCTGTCGCCGACCATGAGCGCCTCGTCTGGTGCGACCCCCAGCCGCTGGCAGGCGACGAGGAAGATCTTGGGGTCGGGCTTCATCACGCCCTCGGCGTAGGACAGCACGAACTCGTCGACCGGCCCGTCCAGGTCGTACCGACGGAACACCCGCCGGATATCCCAGGGAATGTTGCTGACGACGGCGACCTTCTTGTCGCGCAGCCGTTCGAGGGCCGGCCCGGTGTCCGGATAGGGCCGCCACGACTCCGGCTCGAGCATGCGTTCGTAGGTCGCCTCGGCCTCAGCCGCCGACAGCCCGAGATCACTGGCAGCCAGCGAGGCAAGGTAAACGCTGCGATGCAGGTCCGGGTCGAGATCGCGCCGCGCCCAGTCGTCGGCGAGCGCCGCCGGCAGATGATCCGCGGCGAGCGTGGAGGCCGTGAGCACGCTGATCAGCTCGTCACTCCAAGCGGGATCAGGCTCGAGGCGAAACAACGTGCCGGAGAAGTCGAAGAGAACGCCGCGGATCATGCCGCCACGCTACGTCAGAAATCGCCGGTACCGCGGCCTGTCCCAACCCCGAGTCACACCAACGATTCCCCGCGCGCCCGCGCGTGCGGTACGCAGCCCCCACCCTCTCCGGGGGCACCCCGGATGGCCCCAGTCTATCGGCGGGGGCCGACAGAACCGGCGCGCCGGGCGGAGCTGTGGACAATCCGCCGGGTTGTGGACAACCGCGGTGAACTCGCTTGAGACTGTCAGGGGTCGCAGGCATCGTGGGGGCCATGCGAGCGGTGATCTTCGACTGGGGTGGCACGCTCACCCCCTGGCGTCCCGTCGACTACCAGGCTGCCTGGCGCAGCTACGCGGACGTGCTGCATCCCGGCGACGCGGTCCAGGCCGGCCGGGTCGCGGCGGCCATTCACGAGGCCGAGCAGGCCGCGTGGCGCCTCGCGCGCGACGAGCACCGGGCGTTCACCATCGCCCAGGTGCTCGCGACCGCGCGGGCCCCCGAGCACGTGGACGGCTTCGCCGCCTACCGCACGTTCTGGGACCAGGCCACCTACACCGACCCCGAGGTCGCGCCGCTCATGAAGGCCTTACGCGAGAAGGGCTTACGCATCGGCATCCTGTCCTCGACCCCGTGGCCGGCCGCCTGGCACGAGGAGGTCCTCGAGCGCGACGGCGTGCTCGAGCTGTTCCATGCCCGCGTCTGGAGCAGCGACCTCGAGTACACCAAGCCCCACGAGGCCGCCTTCCGCGCCGCCATGGCCGCCGTCGGCGTCGAGGACCCGGCCGAGTGCGTCTACGTCGGCGACCGGCCCTACGACGACATCAGCGGCGCCAAGGCCCTCGGCATGCGCGCCGTACTCGTGCCGCACAGCGACATCCCAGCCGAGCAGCAGGTGCCCGTCGACGTGCAGCCCGATGCCGTGATCCAGCGGCTCGCCGACCTCGAGGAGGTGGTCGACCGCTGGCTTGCCTGACCAGGCCGTAGGCTTGACGGCCGTGCTGGTTCTCGCAGTCGACACCGCGACGCCCGCGGTCACCGCTGGGGTCGTCGCCGTGGATGGTGCGCGCGTCGAGGTGCTCGCCGAACGGGTGACCGTCGACGCGCGGGCGCATGGCGAGCTGCTGACGCCGCATGTCCTCGCAGCCCTCGACGCCGCCGGGAGCACGCTCGCCGACGTCGACGCGGTCGTCTGCGGCGCCGGGCCCGGGCCGTTCACCGGGCTGCGCGCGGGCATGGCCACCGCCGCCGCGCTCGGCCACGCGCTGGACGTGCCGGTCCACCCGGTGTGCACGCTCGACGCCATCGCGGCGACCGAGGACGGGCCGCTACTGGTCACGACCGACGCGCGCCGCAAGGAGCTGTACTGGGCCACGTACGACGAGCATGGTGCCCGCACCGCGGGCCCGGCCGTCGGCAAGCCGGCAGACATCCCACAACTGAACAAGCGCGCGGGCGCGACGGTCTACGCCGACGTCCTGACGATGCCGCACACCGGCCACGAGTACCCGACGCCGGCCGGCCTGGTGCGCGCCGTGGACCTCACCCGGGCACCACGGCCGCTCACCCCGCTGTACCTGCGCAGGCCCGACGCCACCGAGCCGGGCGCGCGGAAACGGGTGACGACCCCATGACGGAACCCGCCATGACCGTGCGGCTCGCCCCGCTGGACTACGCGGACCTGCGGCGCTGCGCCGAGCTGGAGCGGATCCTCTTCGCCGGCGACGACCCGTGGAGTGAGAACACGCTGCGTGCCGAGCTCGACCACGGCAACCAGTACTTCGGGGCCTACGTCGACGGCACCGGGCTGGTCGGCTACGCGGGCATCTCGGTCGTCGGCACCCGGCGCGACGCAGAGGCGAACGTGCACACGATCGGCGTCGACCCCGCCTGGCAGGGCCGGGGCATCGGGAGGCTGCTGCTGCGTGCGCTGCTCGCGGTCGCCGACGAGTACGGCGCACCCGTCTACCTCGAGGTGCGCACGGACAACGCCGCGGCCATCGCGCTCTACCGGGCGCACGGCTTCGACCGCATCGGCCTGCGCCGCAGGTACTACCAGCCCTCCGGCGCCGACGCGTACACGATGGCGCGCCCCGCGCACGCCGGCGAGACGGTCCATAAGGACGGCACGTGACGATCATCCTGGGCATCGAGAGCTCCTGCGACGAGACCGGCGTGGGCATCGTCCGGTTGCGCACCGACGGGTCCGTCGAGCTGCTCGCCGACGAGGTCGCGTCCAGCGTCGACCAGCACGCCCGCTTCGGCGGCGTCGTGCCCGAGGTCGCCAGCCGCGCGCACCTCGAGGCCATGGTGCCGAGCATGAAGCGCGCGGTGGACTCGTCCGGTGTCGAGCTGTCCGATGTGGACGCCATCGCGGTCACCTGCGGGCCGGGACTGGCCGGGGCGCTGCTCGTCGGCGTCTCCGCGGCCAAGGCGTACGCCGCCGCCCTGGACGTGCCGCTCTACGGCGTCAACCACCTGCCCGGCCACGTCGCCGCGGACACCCTGCAGCACGGCCCGCTGCCCTCGCCGTGCCTGGCGCTGCTCGTGTCCGGCGGCCACACGCAGCTGCTGCAGGTCGACCAGCTCGCGACCAAGATCACCGAGATCGGCTCGACGATCGACGACGCGGCCGGCGAGGCGTACGACAAGGTCGCGCGCATCATCGGCCTGCCGTACCCGGGCGGCCCGCCCATCGACAAGGCCGCCCGCCGCGGCAACCCGGACGCGATCCGCTTCCCGCGTGGGCTCACCGGCCCCCGCGACGCCAAGTACGACTTCTCCTTCTCCGGCCTGAAGACCGCGGTCGCCCGCTGGGTGGAGAACCGCGAGAAGGACGGCCGCGCGATCCCGGTCGACGACGTGGCCGCGTCGTTCCAGGAGGCCGTCGCCGACGTGCTGACCATGAAGGCCGTCCGGGCCGCCGAGGAGCTGCAGATCGGCACGATGGTGATCTCGGGTGGGGTCGCCGCCAACTCCCGGCTGTCGAGCCTGGCGGCGCAGCGCTGCGCGGCCGCCGGCATCGAGTTGCGCGTGCCCCGGCCGCGGTTGTGCACGGACAACGGCGCCATGATCGCCGCGCTCGGTGCGCACCTCGTGGCGGCCGGTGTCCGTCCGTCCTCTTTGGATTTGTCGGCCGATCCGGCCCTGCCCGTGAGCACGGTGTCGGTCTGAGACCGATCTCACCCACCCCGTACTCTCAGCCGGGTGAAGGTCGCGGTCACGGGTACCACGGGGCTGATGGGCGGCGCGCTCGTCGAGCACCTGCGTGCCCGCGGCCACGAGGTCGTCCGCCTCGTGCAACGCCGGCCGGAGGCCGATGACGAGGTCCTCTGGTACCCGGAGCTGGACACCGCCGGACTCGTGGGCGTGCAGGCCGTGGTGCACCTCGTCGGCGAGCGCGTCTATGGAAAGTGGACCGAGCACCACCGCGAGGCCATCCGCGAGTCCCGTGTCGGTGGCACGCAGGTGCTCGCCGAGGGGCTCGCCTCGATGGACGACGGTCCGCAAACGCTGCTCTGCGCGTCCGCCATCGGTTACTACGGCGACCGGGGTGCCGAGACCCTGACCGAGACCAGTGCGCCCGGGGACGGCTTCCTCGCCTCCGTGCACCGCGAGGCCGAGCAGGCCGCCGATGTCGCCGACCGGGCCGGCCTGCGGGTCGCGCACCTGCGGTTCGGCATCATCCAGTCGGCCGAGGGCGGCGCGCTCGCGTGGCTGCTGCCGACCTTCCGCCGCGGGCTCGGCATCCGCGCCGGCGGCGGCGACCAGTACGTGAGCTGGGTTTCGCTGCCGGACATGGTCCGTGCGGTCGACCACGTGCTCGCCACCCCGTCGCTCGCCGGCCCGGTGAACGTGGTCGCGCCGCATCCGGTGACCAACCGCGAGTACGCCGACATCCTCGCCCGCGTCCTCGGCCGGCCGCGGTTCCTGGCGTTGACGCGCGGTCTGACCCGCAGGATGTTCGGCACAGAGGTCGCCGACGAGATCGTGCTGGCGAGCGCTCGAGCGGTGCCCGAGCGGCTGCTGCGCACGGGGTTCACGTTCCGCCACCCAAGCCTTGAGCAGGCGTTCCGCGAGCTGCTGAGTACCTATTACCTGCGGTAACATATAGCAATGACCGAGCACGACGAGGACGGCTACGAAGGCCGCGCCACGCTTCGCGTCGAGGAGACCGAGCTGGCCGTCGACGTGATCCTGGCCGGCAACTTCGAGCCGATCGACGGCAAGTACCACTGGTACGGGCGGATCCTGGCCGATGCCGCGCTCACCGAACTGGTCGGCACGCGCAACGCACCCGCGTCGCTGCGCACGCCACACGGTGAGGCGGACGGCCGGCTCGCCGACCCGGACCCGTGGCGTAGGTACCGGATCAGCGGAACCGGCCGTCCGCCGTTCCCCGTCCCGACGACGCTCGAGGAGCTAGGGCAGCATTGACGGTCGCAGGTCGACGTCCGCCGCGTTGACGAACATCACCCGGTGGCCGAACTGGATCTGCACGTACCTCGTCTCGCCGCGCACGACCGTGTGGTTCGACGCGTCGAAGGTCGTCGCCCAGTAGTACTCCGAGCCGGCGACCAGCCCGACCGAGTACTTCTGGCCGGCCGGCAGCGAGTACTGCAGCGGCGTGACCGCCTGCACCGGGATGTTCGACGGGTAGGCCGCCGCCTCCGGGTACGCGCGGCCGTAGACGGGGATGCTCGCCTTGCCCGCCTTCGGCGTGGCGACGAGGCCGGCCGACCAGAGGGCGGTCGGGTGCCGCTTCGGGTTGTAGAACCAGCCCTTCTGGCCGAGGTACCAGATGGCGGTCCAGTCGCCCTGGCGGTCGGCGATCGCGTACTTCTGGCCGGTCTCGACCCGGCTCGAGTGATCGGAGATGTGCATCGTGCCGGGCGAGCCGTCCGGGTGCAGGCCGAGGTCGACGAGCAGCGGCGCGTCGTCACGCGGTTCCGTGTGGAGGATGACCGAGCCCGAGCCGTGCGGCGCGCAGGGCTGGCCGGCCGTCTCGCAGCCGGTGAAGGCGGGCTTGTTCGCGGCGTAGTCGGGCCGGATGGTCACCAGGCCGGCGGCCGGGGTGCCGACGCCGTGGAAGGGCGCGTGGAGCAGGTCGAAGTAGTGCGCCCAGTCCCAGTAGGGACCCGGGTCCCAGTGCATGCCGGCGACGGTCGACGGGACGGTACCGGGCACGTTGTCGTGGCCGAGGATGTGCGCGCGGTCGAGCGGGATGTCGTTCCTGTCCGCGAGGTAGCGGACGAGCTTGGCGGAGCTGCGGTACAGCGCCTCGGTGTACCAGGAGCCGTCGGCGCCGAAGCCTTCGTGCTCGAGGCCGATGGCCTTGGCGTTGACGTACCAGTTGCCGGCGTGCCAGGCGACGTCCTTGGCCTTGACGTGCTGGGCGACATGCCCGTCGGCGGAGCGCAGCGTGTAGTTCCAGCTGACGTAGGTCGGATCCTGCACGAGGCGGATCGTGTTGTCGTACGTCTCCTCGGTGTCGTGGATGACGATGTAGTTGATCTTCTGCGACTGCGGCCGGTTGGCGAGGTCGTGGTTGCCGTAGGTGTTGTCGAACTGCTCGTATGGCGCCGGGATCCACTCGCAGCCCAGGCCACGCGGGCACTCGGTCTCGGCCTGGTTGGTCTGCCGCAGGCCGAGCTCGTTCAGCTGTCCGGTGTTCGGCGTCGCGCTCGGTTGGGCGGCGAGCCGCACGCTCTGCCCGTCGTCCGTGACGCGGGCCGCGCCCTGCTTGATGGTGGCGAACACCTCGTCGGCGAACGACTTGGCGGTGGCCGTGTCGGTCGCGCCGCTGTACCGCGCGACGGCGCCGTACCAGTCGGCCGGGTTGCTGCTCCGAATGCCCAGGTCACGCTGGTACTCGGCAAGCAGGGCCGCGCCGCCGCGGATGTTCTGCGCCGGATCGCTGCGGAGCGCCCGCTGATCGATCCCGGTCAGCTCGGCCGCCCGCTCGGCGGTACGCAGGCTGGGCGCGTTCAGGTCCGGCTCACCGGCGTGCGGGTGCAGGGCGGGCCGGGCGGTATCGCCGCGCGGGTCCTCGAGGCCGTCACCGTGGTGGCTGCCGCGCGCGGTGGCGGCGACGGCGTCCGTGAGGTGCATCGGCCCGTAGCCGGCGCTGGTACTGGGCGCGCCGGCGTTGGTGTCCCAGCGGGACTCCAGATAGGACACCCCGAGCAGCACGCTCTGGGGCACCCCGAACTCCTGCGCCGCGGCGGCATAGACCTGCTGCCGATCGGCGGGTTTGTCTTCCGCGCTAGCGGTGGTCATGCCTACAACGAGGCTGGCCGCGATGATGCAAGCACTGACGACCGTTCGTCTCGACGACCGGGACATCGACGCCTCCAGGGGCGGGCAGGGGCAGACCTGCGTAACTCTGATACCGCCCGATCCCGCCGTCAATCCTTTGCCGCCGATCGGCCTACTTCGTGACTACCTGACTGTTGTGGACGCTCCGTCCACCCTGTCGGTCGTCGGGAGGCTCGACGACGAACCTACGATGCCGCTCGACTCTCGCGAGACGTCCAAGCAGCGTAAGCCCGTCGAGCGGCTCGCCGGGCGCTACGTTGCGTAGAGTAGCCACCTCATCGGGACCGTCAAGCGCCCAGCCGAGCTCATTGAGACTGCACAACATCCCGTGCGAGCGGGTACCTCGGAAGCGACGAACCCGCATCTTTTTGGGTTTCGGGACGGACAATTCTTCTCGTTCGACAATAACTTTCGCGCCGGGAGGGGCGACTGGGACGAGATCTCCGGCCCGAATTCGGTGCGCGCCGCCGAACACGATCTGTACAGGAGGCCGATCGCTGCCTATGAGTACGCACGATAGCCATATCCGCTGGCCGTTCGGGTGATCCGTCACCTTCGCGACCACGCCTGCTATTGCACCGGACACGACGATTACTCGCGTTGCGAGAGGCATGGGCAGCCCTGAAAAGTCATGGCACTCGTTCAGCACTTGTACTTCTTACAGCCCCTGCCTCAGCTCCGCATTTCGTGCGTCAGGTCTGGATTTCCTGACTTGTCACACCCGTGTATCTGCATCCCCCCACAGGC
>NZ_DATBKY010000170.1:0-24311 GCF_036555685.1 Actinophytocola sp.
CCAGGAGGGGCAGTCGGTGTTCCGCTGGGCGACCACGCAGATCGCGCCGATTGCCCTGCGTGCCCTGGAGGCCGCCGGGCTGCAACCGTCCGATGTAGACGTTCTGATCCCGCACCAGGCGAACCTGCGCATCGTCGAGGCGATCGCCAAGCGGCTGCGCAAGGCGGGCGCGCGGGAGGACATGGTCGTCGCGGACGACATCGTGACCTCCGGCAACACCTCGTCGGCGTCCATCCCGATGGCGATCGACCACATGCGTGCGGCGGGCCGGGTGCACTCCGGTGACGTCGCGCTGATGATCGGCTTCGGCGCCGGGCTGTCCTACGCCGGCCAGGTCGTGATCTGCCCCTAGTTTCCCTGTTACCCACAGAAAGAGAGAAACCCCATGGCCAAGCCCACTGACGAAGAGATCCTCTCCGGTCTCGCCGAGATCGTCGAAGAGGTCGCCGGCGTCGAGGCCGACGAGGTCACCGCCGACAAGTCGTTCGTGGACGACCTGGACATCGACTCGCTGTCCATGGTCGAGATCGCCGTGCAGGCCGAGGACCGCTTCGAGGTGAAGATCCCCGACGCGGAGCTCGCCAACCTGAAGACCGTCGGGGACGCGGTCAGCTACGTCTCCAAGAACGCCTGACACACCGCCGTCCAGCGGGTAAGCCACCACGGAGGGGGCAATGAGCACGGTCGATGTGGTCATCACCGGCATGGGTGCGACGACGCCGCTCGGCGGCGACGTCGCGTCCACCTGGGACGGGCTGCTCGCGGGCCGCAGCGGGATCAGCATCAACGAGGCCGAGTGGGCGGAGAAGTTCGACCTGCCCGCCCGGCTGTGCGCCCCGCTCGCCGTCGAGCCCTCGGAGGTGCTGCCCCGCGTGCAGCTGCGCAGGCTGGACCGCTGCGAGCAGATCGCGATCATCGCGGCGCGGCAGGCGTGGGCGGACGCCGGGTTCGAGACGCCGTCCGAGGAGAGCCAGCCCGTCGACCCGGACCGGCTCGGCGTCGCCATCGGCACCGGCATCGGTGGCCCGAGCACGCTGCTCGGCCAGGACGACCTCCTGGAGAGCCAGGGCCTGCGCAAGGTCTCGCCGCTGACCGTGCCGATGCTCATGCCCAACGGCCCGGCCGCGCACGTCAGCATCGAGCTGATGGCCCGGGCCGGGGTGCACTCCCCGGCGTCGGCGTGCGCGTCCGGTGCCGAGGGCCTGGCCACCGCGTGGCAGATGATCCAGAACGGGCGGGCCGACGTGGTCGTCGCGGGCGGCACGGAGTCGTGCATCCTGCCGATCACCGTCGCCGGCTTCGCCCAGTCACGCACGCTGTCGCTGCGCAACGACGAGCCGGACCGCGCGTCCCGCCCGTTCGATATCGACCGCGACGGATTCGTGCTCGGGGAGGGCGCGGGCGTGCTCGTGGTGGAGCGCGAGGACCACGCCCGGGCCCGCGGCGCGCGGATCTACGGCCGGCTCGCCGGCACCGGCATCACCTCCGACGCGTACCACATCACGGGCAACCACCCGGAGGGCGTCGGCCAGATCAACGCGATCACCGAGGCGCTGCGCACCGCCGACCTGTCGCCCGGCGACGTCGGCCACGTGAACGCGCACGCCACGTCGACCGTCGTCGGCGACATCGGCGAGGCCGTGGCGATCACGAAGGCCATCGGCGACCACGTCGTGCTCACCGCGCCGAAGAGCGCGCTCGGCCACCTGGTCGGCGGCGCGGGCGCGGTCGAGAGCATCATCACGATCCTGTCGATCTACCACGGCATCATCCCGGCCACCCGGAACCTGGAGAACCAGGATCCGAAGGTGGCCCTGGACGTGGTCGCCGGCGAGCCGCGCAAGCTGAACCTCAACGCGGCCGTCAACGACTCGTTCGGCTTCGGCGGGCACAACGTGGCCCTGGCCTTCACCGCCGCCTGATACGCCGGCGCGATCGGGTCAGGTGTCGCAGCGCTCGTGCTGCGGGGAGGCACTCGCGGGCGAGGCGTCCAGCTTCCAGCCGTCGTTCTGGAGGATGAGCGGGAAGACCACGCTCCACTCGATGCACGGCTCCGGCAGCTCCTGCGGCGCGTCCGCCGGGTCCTGCGTGCTGTGGAACGTCAGCAGGACCCGCGCGGTGTCCTCCTCGCCCAGCTCTATCCGGTAGATCACGATGCTGCCGTCCTGCGTGGACCGGTACGCCGCCTGCCACTGGTCCTCCGGCTGGCGCTCCACCCGCTCACGGATCACCGTGGACTGCCAGGCCTCGTAGTCCTTGGCGTTGATCGCGTTGAAGTAGCGTTGCAGCAGCTCGCGCACGGTGCCGAACAGCGGGTGGTCGACCGCGTCGATCGTCCCCTGCACCTTCGCCGGGCCGGGCTGCGCGCCACGCGGCGCCGTCGACGACGGCACCACCGCGTCGGGCGTGCTCGGTCCGGGGTCGTCGTAGTAGGTCCGGGCCAGCAGGCCGCCCACCGCGGTCGCGATGACCGTGATCAGCAGCACCGGCAGCAGCCACAGCTGGCGGGGACGATCGGACGGCACCCGTAGAGGGTGCCACAGCCGGTTCAGCCGACCCGGTGCAACCAGGTGACCGGCGCCCCGTCGCCGGCCCGCCGGTACGGCTCGAGCGCGTCGTCCCACGACGCGCCGAGCAGCTCGTCGATCTTGTGCGCGAACGCCTCCCCCGCCCGGCTGGTCGTCGCCATCGCGCGGAGCTGGTCCTCGCCGACCACGATGTCGCCGTTCGCGGAGGTGCGGGCGCGCCAGAGGCCCAGCGTGGGCACGAAGCAGAAGCGTTCGCCGTCGACGCCGTGGCTCGGTTCCTCGGTGACCTCGAAGCGGATCATGGGCCAGGCCTTGAGCGCGGACACTAACTTGGCTCCCGTGCCGGCGTCGCCGGTCCAGCCGCACTCGGCCCGCAGCTGCCCCTGCGCGGCCGGCTGCGCGGTCCACTGCAGGTTCGCCCGGACTCCCAGGGTGCCCGAAATCGCCCACTCGACGTGCGGACATACCGCAGACGGCGACGAGTGGACGTACACCACGCCACGAGTGCTCACTGCTGACCTCCGCTTGATCGACGAGGAACCGTCTTCCCCTACGTCCTCGTCGCGGCGGGCAGCCCGCACACTCCATTTGCAGCTATTGGCGACCATTGTGCCCTGCGCACACGCGTTCCCGCCATACCGGCACGAAATCACCCGGTCGCGAGCTGCGCCCGGACGCCGGGCGGATACGGTGGAGGGGTTACGCCACAGGATGGGGGGAGGCATGCGGTGCGCCTGATCCGGCTCGGCGGGGAGTCCTCAGAGGTCGGTGCGGACGTACGCGCCGCGCTCGCCTCGTGGGGCCGCGGCGACGGCGTGGTCGGCGGCGTGGCGCTGCTCGGCGCCAAGGTCGCCGAGGCCGGTCCGGTCGACGCGATCGTGCTGCTGCCGCGCGGCCTGCTGGTCGTCGTCGGCGTCGACCTGCCCGACCCGGCCGTCCGGCTGGAGGCCCCGCTCGCCGGCCAGTGGAAGACCGACGGCTGGCCCCTCGTGCGACCCGACGGTGCGGTCAACCCCGCCACCGAGGTCCTCGAGGCCGTGGGCACGATCAACAGCCACCTCGAGCAGGCCCGCGTCGAGCAGTTGCCCGTGGCCACGGTCATCGCGGTCGGGCCGTACGTGTCCAAGGTCGAGCAGCCGACCGCCGACCTGCTGCGCGGCATCCGCGTGCTGCATCCCGAGCCGATGACGCTGCTCACCGCCGCGCGCGAGCTCGCCACCCACCCGCGCCCCTGCACCGCCAGCCAGGCACGCGCGCTCCTCACCGTGCTGCAGCCGGACAACTCGACGATCGCGGCGCTCGATCTCGAGGCCGAGGGGTTCCCCGACACCGTCAAGCCGGACCTGTCCGCGGCCAGCACGATGGTGATCCCCCGGATCACCGAGGCGTCGCGCCCGCCCCGCCCGACCAGACCCTCCTCCCGCGGCGGCCAGCTGCGCTGGCTGCCTGTGGGCTCCGCCGTGCTGGTGGCGATGCTGCTGCTCACCGGCATCGTGTTCGCGGTGGCGTCGGCCGGCGACGCCGACGACGCGTCCGGCGGGACGCGCACCGACCGCACGGAGTCCAGCGCGGTCGAGGTCAACGGCGTCTCCTTCCTCCCGAAGGGCACGTCGACGGACAAGAACTGCGCCGCCCACGCCTACGGGGACGTGCAGGCCTACCTGCAGAAGAACCCCTGCGCGGAGCTGGTCCGCATGCGCTTCGAGTCGAAGGCGGACGGCAGGTCGGCGGCAATCCTCGTGGCCGTGCTGCGCTTCGCGCAGAGCGCGACGGCCACCGACCTGAACACGGTCGCCGACAAGCCGGGCAGCGGCGCGATCGTCGACGCGTCCGCCGAGAGCGTGCCGTGGCCGGGCAAGCACAAGCCCTTCTTCGAGTCGGCCGCGTACGCGAGCGGCCGGGAGGGGAACAGCCTCAAGCTGGTGCAGGCCGTGTGGATCGGCGCCCCGTCCACACCGGACGACGTCGATCTCGTGAAGCTGGCGAACGCCGCGCTGAACCTGGAAGCCCCGTAGTCCGGGTGTGACGCGTGCGGCACGCGCCACACCGCGCACCCTGACCGGTGCCGCACCCGGACCCCGCTATCCTCAGTGCGCTCTGAAATCCCACGCGCGGAGGAATCCTGTGGCGCAGAAGACGATCCTGGAGCTGGTCGACGACCTCGACGGTGGGCGGGCCGACGAGACCGTGGCCTTCGCCCTCGACGGTGTCGAGTTCGCGATCGACCTCTCCGCCGCCAATGCCGCCCGCCTCCGCGACACGCTCGCCGAGTACGTCGGGCACGCCCGTCGCACGGGCGGCCGGAAGGGTCGCGGCAAGACCGCGACGAACGGGGCGGCGAAGCCGGACACGCAGGCCGTCCGCGAGTGGGCCCGCAGCCAGGGCGAGACCGTCGCGGACCGGGGCCGGGTGCCGCAGGCACTGGTCATGCGCTTCCAGGAAGCACACTAGCCTGCCCGCCTCCCCGGAATTCAAAGTGTTGGTTGCGTTCCGGCGGAGGGTGCGGGTTGGCGGCGTGGGTGGTGGTTGCGTTTCGTCACGGTCCCTAAGGGTTGCGTCTTTCGGGGCCGGACTTCGCTCAATGATCCGACGGTGGCGTTTTGTTTGGTAGGCGGGTGGCGGAGGGCATTGCCCAGGGGCCTAGTCGGTCGACCGCCCACAAGGGGTGTGGTTCCAGCCTGCCCAGGCGCGGTCCGCCGGGCGTGAGCCGCGCGGCGTTGCGCAGGAACGTCCGCACGCCGGCCGTCACCGCGCGCAGGGCCGCGGTGGCCACCGGTGCCGGGTAGGCGCGGCGGCCGTACATGGCGACGGCCCAGCGCGGCAGCAGCGAGTACCCGAGGTGCCCGACGACCGGCTCGTACAGGCGCAGGCCGAGCGCGAGCGCGCCTTGCACGGGCGGGCGGTGCAGGAACCGGTAGATCTCGTCGGCGTCCGGGGTTCGCCGCAGCCGCGGCCGCATGGCCGTGAGGTAGGCCTTCATCTGCGCGACGGATCCCGGCACCTCGTCCGGGGCCAGGCCGACGAGCGAGGCGGACAGCCGCTGCTCGTCGAAGTAGCGGTCCGCGTGCGCGGCGGTCAGCGGAAACCCGGCCCGCCGCACGACCGACAGGAACGACGACACCTCCGCGCAGTGCACCCATAGGAGAAGCTCGGGCTCGTCGACACGGAAGCGCTTGCCGGTCTCGGGATCGACCGCGCGGAGCTCGCGATGCACCCGCCGGACCCGCGCTGCCCGCTCGGCGACCTCCTCGCGCGTGCAGTAGACGGTGGCCCCGACGAAGTTCGCGGTCCGCACGAGCCGCCCGAGCGGGTCGTCGCGGAAGTTGGAGTTCTGGACCACGCCGGCGGCCGCGCGCGGGTGCAGCGCCTGGAGGTAGAGGCTGCGTATCCCGGCGAGCCACATCGCGGTCTGGGCGTGCAGCTGCCAGCTGACCGAGTCGGGCCCGAACAACCCGGGATCCGGCTCGGCGGGCGCCTTCCTAAGCTCGCGGGTCATGACTTCATTGAACCTCGAAGCCACCCGCACCGCGCTGATCGCGATCGATCTCATGCCGCGCATCGTCGACGGCGACCGCGCGCCACACTCCGGCCCCGAGGTGCGCGACCGCTGCGTGGCGATCACCCGCGCGCTGCGGGCGGCCGGCGGGCTCGTGGTCTGGGTGACCGTGGAGCGGCCGGGTGAGGACCCGCAGCCCGAGGGCAGCGGGCTCGCGCCGGAGTGCGATCCGCAACCGGACGACGTGCGGATCGTCAAGCGGACCTGGGGCGCCTTCCACGGCACCGGGCTCGACGAGGCGTTGCGCGCCAAGGGGATCGAGACCGTCGTCATGGGCGGGATCGCTACGAACTTCGGGGTCGAGTCGACCGCCCGAGCCGCCGACGAGCACGACTACCGGGTGGTGTCCGTATCCGACGCGATGACCGGCTTGCACGCGCACGCCCACGACTTCGCCGTCGGCTACGTGTTCCCGCGGCTGGGGCCGGTCGTCACCACCGAGGAGCTGCTCAGAGAGCTTTGAGCTCCTCGGTGATGTCGTGCACCGAGGACTTGGCGTCGCCGAACAGGAGGCTCGTGCGCGGGTCGAAGTAGAGCTCGTTGTCCACGCCCGCGAAGCCCGGGCGCATCGAGCGCTTCAGCACGATCACCGAGCGGCTCTCGTCCACGTTGAGGATCGGCATGCCGTAGATCGGGGAGCTCGGGTCCGAGCGGGCCGCCGGGTTGGTGACGTCGTTCGCGCCGATCACCAGGGTCACGTCGGTGCGGGCGAACTCGTCGTTGATGGCGTCCATCTCCTGCAGGTGCTCGTACGGCACGTCGGCCTCCGCCAGCAGCACGTTCATGTGCCCCGGCATCCGGCCCGCGACCGGGTGGATCGCGTAGGCGACCGACACGCCCTTCTGCTCCAGCAGCCCGGTCAGCTGCCGCACCGCGTGCTGCGCCTGCGCCACCGCGAGACCGTATCCGGGCACCACGATCACCTGCCGGGCGAACGCCAGCTGGATGGCCGCGTCCGCGGCACTCGTCCGGCGCACAGCGCGGTCGCCGGCCTCCACCGCGCCGCCGCCCGAGCCGTTGCCGCCGAAGCCGCCCGCGACGATCGCCGGGATGGACCGGTTCATGGCCTTCGCCATCAGGTTCGTCAGGATCGAGCCGGACGCGCCGACGATCATGCCGGCGACGATCAGCGCGGTGTTGTCGAGCGCCAGGCCCATCGCCGCGGCCGACAGGCCCGTGGCCGCGTTCAGCAGCGATATCACGACCGGCATGTCCGCGCCGCCGATCGGCAGCACGATGAGCAGCCCGAGCACGGACGCGGTGATCAGCAGCCCGACCATCAGCCACTCGGACTGGCCGCCCGCGACCACGATCACCGCGAGCGCCACCGCGATCAGCAGCATCAGCAGGTTCAGCGGCTGCTGCAGCCGCCCGACGCTGATCGGCCGGCCGGGCATGATCTCCTGCAGCTTCCCGAACGCGATGTTCGAGCCCCAGAACGAGATCGACCCGACGATGGCCGCGAACAGCGACGCCACCGCGACGTAGGCCGGCCGGTCGGAGAACCCGTTGCTGTCGCGGAACTCCACCCAGGCGATCAGCGCGATCGCGCCGCCGCCGACACCGTTGAACAGCGCCACCATCTGCGGCATCGCGGTCATCCGTACCTTGCGCGCGGCCGGAATGCCCACCGCGGTGCCGATCGCGACGCCCAGCAGGATCAGCCACCAGTTGCCGAGCCCGGGCGTGAGCAGCGTGGCGACGACCGCTACCGCCATGCCGACCGCGGCGATCTTGTTGCCACGCACGGCGGTGTGCGGTCCGGTGAGCCCCATGAGGCCGTAGATGAACAACGCGAACGCGACGATGTACAGCGACTGGATGAACGCCTCGTCGTGGATCCAGTTCACGACGCCCCCTCGCAGGCTCGGTGCAGCCGTTCACGGTCGCCCGGTGTCAATAGTTCGCTCGCAAGCTCGCTCACTTGCC
Organism: Actinophytocola sp.; assembly: GCF_036555685.1. Lineage (GTDB taxonomy): Bacteria > Actinomycetota > Actinomycetes > Mycobacteriales > Pseudonocardiaceae > Actinophytocola. The sequence continues at coordinate 8,014 of NZ_DATBKY010000170.1, forward strand.
GACGTCCTTCTTCTCCTTGAACATCCCCAGCATCCGGTCGGTGACCAGGAACCCGCCGACGACGTTGATCGTGCCGAACGCGATCGCGATCACCAGCAGGATCTTGTTCAGCACGCCGTCGGCGCCCTGCCCCAGCACGATGAACCCACCGAGCACGACGATGCCGTGGATGGCGTTCGTGCCCGACATCAGCGGGGTGTGGAGTGTGTTCGGGACCTTGGAGATCACCGCGAAACCGACGAAGCCGGCGAGCACCAGCACCGCCAGGTTCTGTACCAGCATGAATTGTTCCCCTTATACGAGTGGCGGGACCATCGCCTCGATGACGTGTGGACCGGGCTCGGCGAGGGCCTTCGCGAACTGGTCGGCCAGCTCCTCCGCCGTGGTCGCGCGCGTTGCCGGCACGCCCATGCCCTGCGACAGCGACACGAAGTCGAGGTCCGGCCCGGACAGGTCGAGCAGCTGGCTCGCCTTCGGCCCGGCCGCCTCCGCGCCGACCCGGGACAGCTCCATCCGCAGGATCGCGTAGGCCCGGTTGTTGAGCACGACCGTGGTGACGTCCAGGCCCTCGCGCGCCATCGTCCACAGCGAGGACACCGTGTACATAGCGCTGCCGTCGGCCTGCAGGCAGATCACCGGCCGGTCCGGGCTCGCGATCGCGGCGCCGACCGCGACCGGCAGGCCCTGTCCGATCGCGCCGCCGGTCAGCGTGAGCACGTCGTGGCGCGGCGCGCCCGCGGTCGTCATCGGGATCATCAGGCCGGACGTGTTGGCCTCGTCCGCGACGATCGCCGCCTCGGGCAGCAGCGCGCCGATGACCTCCGTCCAGTTCTGTGGTGTGAGCGTCCCGCTCGGCACGCCCGGCCGCGACGCCTCCTGCAGCACGGGCTGCCCGCCGGCCGCGACCTCGTCGGCGAGGTGCTCGAGCGCGCCCGTGCCGTCCTCGCCGAGCACCGACAGGACGTGCACGTGGCAGCCGTCGGGTACGAGCTCGCTGGGCTTGCCGGGGTAGGCGAAGAACGACACCGGGGATTTGGCCCCGACGAGCACGAGATGCTTGGCCTCGGAGAGCTGCCACTGGACCTGCTCGGCGAGGTATCCGAGCCGCTCGACGGCCGGCAGGCCGGCGCCGCGCTCGATGCGGGCCGGGAACGTCTCCGCGAACAGCTTGGTCCCGGTGGCCGCGGCGATCCGGCTCGCCGCGAGCAGCCCGCGCTCGCGGGTCGTGCCGTGGCCGAGGAGCATGACGGTCGGCTCGCCGCCGCGCACGACCCTGGCGATCTCGGCGACCCGGTCGTCGTCGACCGGCACCGGCGGCGCCACCGGCTCCTGCTCGCCGACCACGCCGCCGTCCGACCACGACACGTCGGCCGGCAGCACCAGGTTGGCGAGCTGGCCGGGCTGGGCCCGCGCGGCCGCGATCGCGGCGGCGGCGTCCGCGCCGACCTCCCCGGGCGTCTTCGTGGTCCGCGACCAGCCCTGCAGCCAGCCGGTCAGCGCGTCGATGTCGGACTCGAGCGGCGCGTCGAACCCCTTGTGGTAGCGGGCGTGGTCGCCGATCACGTTGACGAGCGGGGTGTGCGCGCGGCGCGCGTTGTGCAGGTTCGCGAGGCCGTTCGCCATGCCCGGGCCGAGGTGCAGCAGGGTCGCCGCGGGCCGGCCGGCCATCCGGCCGTAGCCGTCGGCCGCACCGGTCACCGTGCCTTCGAACAGGCTCAGCACCGCACGCATCTCGGGCACCGCGTCGAGCGCGGCGACGAAGTGCATCTCGGACGTGCCGGGATTGGCGAAGCAGACGTCGACGCCACCGTCGACGAGGGTCCGCAGCAGCGCCTGCGCGCCATTCATAGAAGAGCTCCTTAGTCGAACAACACGCCGGGGTTGAGGATGCCTTTGGGGTCGAACGCGCCCTTGATCCGGCGCAGCAGCTCGAGCTTGTTCGGATCCTCCAGCTCCAGGAAGTGCCGCTTCTTCTCGTGCCCGATGCCGTGCTCGCCGGAGATCGCGCCGCCCAGCGCCATGCCCGTGGCGAACAGCTCGTGCAGGACCTTGTGCCGCACCTCGGGATCCTTCTGGAACACCGCGAGGTGCACGTTGCCGTCGCCCGCGTGCCCGCAGCCGACGACCAGCGTCTGGTTGCCCTGCGCGATCTCGAGCACCTTCGTGAAGAACTCGGCCAGTGCGGCGCGCGGCAGGACGGTGTCGATGATGTCGTCGGCCCCGGCCGACTTCGCGGTGAAGAACGCCTTCTCGCGCGCCTCGATCAGCTTGCGGGCGGCCGGTCCGGGGAGCACGTAGACGTCCAGCGCCCCGAGCTCGCCGAGCAGCGTGCCGGCCGCCTCGACGTCCTCGTCGAGCCGCTGCGTGGAGTTGTCCTCCAGCATGACGACGAGGTAGGCCTGGGACTTGTCGCGGATCTCGTCCGGGATGCCGAGCTGCAGGTCGGCGGTGTGGGTGATCGCGCCCATCGTGAACCCGTCGATGTACTCGAGGATCAGCGGGCCGAGACCGCTGCCGACCATCCTCGGCACCGCGTGGGTGACCGACCCGAGGTCGGCGAACGGGGCGAGGACCGTGGCCTGGTGGGCGAGCCGTGGCTGGAGCTTGAGCGTGGCCTCGGTGACGAGCGCGAGCGTGCCCTCGGAGCCGACGATCAGCTGGGTCAGGTCGTAGCCGGTGCTGGCTTTGACGAACTTGCCGCCGGTGCGGATGACCTCGCCGGTGGGCAGCACGGCCTGCAGGCCGAGGACGTGATGGCGGGTCACGCCGTACTTGACCGCGCGCATGCCGCCCGCGTTGGTGCCGACGTTGCCGCCGAGGCTCGCGGACAGCTCGCCCGGGTAGACCGGGTAGAACAGGCCGTCGGCCTTGGTCCGCTCCTCCAGCTCGGTGAGCGTCACGCCGGGCTGGACGACGGCCACGTGGTTCTCGGTGTCGACCTCGAGGATCTTGTTCATCCGCTCGAACGACACGAGGATGCCGTCCGCGCGCGGGGTGGCCGAGCCGGACAGGCCGGTGCCGCTGCCTCGGGCGGTGACCGGGGTGCCCGTCTCGCCGGCGAGCGTGAGGACCGCGGCGACCTGGTCGGCACTCGCCGGGCGCACGACGTGCGCGGGCCGGGTCGGCTCGGCGGTCAGCGTCTCGTCATGGGTGTAGTCCGCACCGATCGCGTCGCCGGAGAGCACGTGCTCGGCGCCGACGATCTCGCCGAGGCGCGCCGCGATGTCCGACATTGGACTCCCTTCGTCTTGGCCACCTTAGTTCGCTGATCTTCCCGGCAACACGTCCCGCGCCGCGACGTCGATGTCGCCGGGCACCGAGCGGCCCAGCACGAGCGCGGCGCCGTACGCGGCGAGCGCGGGGGCCATCTGGATGCCGTAGCCGCCCTGCCCGGCGAAGAACGCGAACCCCGGATGCCCCGGCCACTCGCCGACGACGGGTGCGCGGTCGGCGACGAACGAGCGCAGCCCGGCCCAGGCGGTGTGCACGCGGCGCAGGCCCAGCGTGGTGTGCTCGTTGATGCGCTCCATGGCGAGCGCGACGTCGAGCTCGTCGGGCTTGGCGTCGCACGGCTCGCTCGGCGTCTCGTCGGACGGGGAGATCAGCAGCCGCTCGCCCTCGGGGCGGAAGTAGTACCGGTTGGCGGCGTCGGCCACGAGCGGCCAGCCCGGATCGATCGGCTGCGTGCCCGAGGCGATCGCGGCGGTGCGGCGCAGCGGGCGCAGGCCGACGGTCGGCACGCGGGCCCGCGTCGCGACCTCGTCGGCCCAGGCGCCGGCCGCGTCCACCACCACGTCGGCGGTGAGCTCCTCGTCGGCGGTGACCCGCCAGCCGGCGCCGTCCCGCGCGATCGCGGTGACGCGGTGCCCGGTCCGGATGGTGCCGCCGCGCTCGCGCAGGCCGCGGCGGTAGCCGTCGTGCAGGGCCATGACGTCGATGTCGCTGGCGCCGTCGTCGCGGCCGGCGGCGACGACCTGGCGAAGGACCGGGCAGAGCCTGCGCGCCTGCGCCGGCGTGATCGGCTCGGCGGGGAGCTTCTCGAGGTGTGCCGCGCCCTCCTCGTCCGCCCCGAGCCAGACGACCAGGCGCTCCGTGAGCAGCGGCGGCGTGTCGAGCTCGGTCTGCAGCGCGCGGTAGCGGGGTGCGCTCGCGACGGTGAGCGCGCGCACGACCGGGCCGCCGTAGCTCGGGGCGAAGATCGCGGCGGAGCGCCCGGTGGTGTGCGCGGCGAGCGTCGGCTCGGCCTCGACGAGCACGACCCGCGCGTGCGCGGCGAGCTCGTAGGCGATCGAGATGCCCGCCATGCCGCCGCCGACGACCAGGACCTCTGCCATGTGCGCAGCTTAATTCGGTTGCCGGGACGCTTAACGTGATCGGTATGGGAACCGCGTCGTTAAGGCTGCGCCGTCGCTGACAGCGACGGTTTGACGCTGCCTCGGTTGTCTCCGGGCTTCGGTCGTCCTACGGCCGTCGCTGTCTCCACGCACCCCCGTTCTCCTTCCGTGCCTGGAGCAGCTTTCCCATGCGTGCGACGTCTCCTGGTGTCCACCTGCTTTCCTGTCCCGGGGTCGTCGAGTCCCTGATCCGCCACGCCGGCGTCGGCCCCGGTGACCTGGTGATCGACTTCGGGGCCGGTCCCGGGACCATCACCGCGCCGCTCGCCGCCACCGGCGCGCGGGTGCTGGCCGTCGAGCGTGACGACGCGTTCGTCGAGGTCCTGCACCGCCGGTTCGGCTCGTCGGTGCGCGTGGTGCACGGCGACCTGCGCCGGGTCCCGCTGCCGCGGCGCGGGTTCGCGGTCGTGTCGAGCATCCCGTTCGCGGTCTCGACGCCGCTGCTGCGCCGCCTGCTCTCGCCGGTGCCCGTTCGCCTGCGGCGCGCCGAACTGGTCGTGGAGTGGGGCCTGGCGCGGCGGCTCACGTCCGCGCGGCCGCGGTCCCGCGAGTCGGCGTGGTGGGCCGCGCGGCACGAGCTGCGGCTGGTCCGCCGGGTTCCCGCGCGCTGCTTCAGCCCCGCGCCGTCGGTGGACGCCGCGCACCTGTCGGTGCGGCCGCGGTCCGGTTCGGACACTCGCGCGGCCGCCGTGCTGTGGGCGTTGCTCGGCTTCGCCTACGGCGAGCCGCCGTTGCCGGCACGGCGGGTCGTCGCGGCCCTTGCCGGCGACCGGGCCGGCCGCCGGGTGCTGCGTCAGGCCGGTGTCGACCCCGGCTCGGCGGCCACCGAGGTCGGCGTCGGCGACTGGGCACGGGTCGCCTCCGTGCTGGCTCGGCAGAGCGGCGTGGTGGCGCCGCGGTTGCCCAGGGCTCTCAGGGAGTCCACTGTGGATCGCGGCCGCTGAGGCCCAGGACCCGGTCGAGCAGCGGGGCGTCCTCGGGCACCCTGACCTCCTCGCCGAAGGAGCCGTACTTACGGCCCATGTCGCCCATCTCGACGGCCATCTCGTGGGCCATGGCGAGGACGTCCGGGTCGGTGTCGATCGACTGGCCCGTGGCGCGGGCGATGTCCCATCCGTGCACCACCAGCTCGCCGATCATCATCATCGCGATCATCCTGGCCGGCATCGAGCCGCCGGCGAGTCCGGTGTCGCCCTCCATCGCCCCGGGCTCACCCCACGCGGCCACCGCCCGGTCCAGCTGGCGGGCCAGCATGTCCGGCCAGCCGGGCTCGGCGGTGAAGTCGGTCTGTTCGGTGACCGGGTCGTCGGCGGGGGCCTTCTCCTTGCGGGCGGCCAGCTCCGAGCGGAACGCCGACCAGAAGATCAGGTGGTTCACCACCTGACGCACGTCCCACTCCTTGCACGGGGTCGGCGCCGCGAGCTGGTCCGGTTTCACGTTCCGCACGACGGCCAGCGCGGAGGCGGCGGCCTTCGCCATCGTCTCGTGGAGTTCCATGAGGCGACGCTACGGCGCAAACGAGTGGCGTCGCTTGCACAAACGCGACAGCATCGCGGCGTGGATTTCGAGCTCGACGACAACCCGGACCGCGTCGACGTCGACGTGGTCTGGCAGTTCATGTCCACCCAGGCGTACTGGGGGCGCTGGCGCGGCCGCTCGGCGGTGGAGCGGCAGCTCGCCGGCGCGTGGCGGGTCGTGGGTGCGTACGAGGCCGGCACCGGCCGGATGGTCGGGTTCGCCCGGGCGATCTCCGACGGCGTGGCGCTGGCCTACCTGGCCGACGTTTTCGTGGTCGAGCAGGCGCGCGGCCACGGGCTGGGAAAGGCGCTGGTCAAGGCGATGATCGACGACGGGCCGGGTGCGGAGTTCCGCTGGATGCTGCACACCGCGGACGCGCACGAGCTGTACCGGCGGTTCGGGTTCCGCGAGCCGGACGAGACGTACCTCGAGCGGCCGGGCAAGCACGCGCCGATCAGCGAGGCATAGCGGACAGGTCACGCCGCAGCCGCGCGGCGCTCTCGGCCAGGTGCTCGAGGAAGTTCGGCACCGCCGGCGGGCCGGACACACCCTCGACGGTCGCCGCGTAGATCGCGCGGGTCGGCTCCGCCCGCAGGCGTTTCACGACGACGTCCGGACGTACCGCGTCCAGCCCGAGCCCCGGCAGCAGCGTGACGCCCAGGCCCGCCGCGACGAGGCCCTGCTTCGCCGTCCACTCGGGCACGACGTAGTGCACGCGCGGGCGGAAGCCCGAGCGCAGGCACGCACCGATCAACGTGTCCTCCACCGCCGTCGAGCCCGCGATCCAGCTCTCGCCGGCGAGCTCCGCGAGGCGCACCGCGCGCCGGGTGGCCAGCCGGTGCCGTGGCGGCAGGGCGACGAGGATCGGGTCGTCGAGCAGATGCCGCAGCATCAGGCCGGCCAGGTTCGCCGGCTGTCCGTCGTGGACGTTCAGCACCGCCACGTCGAGCTCACCGGCGCGCAGCCGGGCGATCTGTGCCGCGGACACGCCGTCGGACAGCGACAGCTCGACGCTCGGATGCGCGGCGTGGAACGCCGCCATCGCGCGCGGCACCAGTACCGCCTCGGCCGTGGCGAACGCGCCGATCCGCAGCCGGCCGCAGTTCAGCCCGCGCAGCGCGGCCAGGTTGCGCCGCGCGGTCTCCAGCCGGTCGAGCACCGCCTCGGCGTGCTCGAGCAGCAGCTGTCCCTCGCCGGTGAGCCGCACGCCCCGCGAGCCGCGGTCGAACAGCGCGGCGCCGACCGACTCCTCCAGCGCGGCGATCTGCCGGGAGACCGCGGACTGCGTGTACCGCAACGACTTCGCGGCCGCGGTGATCGAGCCGTGCACGGCGACCTCGCGGAAGGCGGTCAGCCCGGCGATGTCCATTGCGCATGTCTACCATGCGAAACATTCGCTTGTCGCATCTCTGCTAAGGGCCATAGCGTCGAGGCATGTCAGCCATCGCATTCCTCGGCCTGGGCCACATGGGCTCCCGCATGGCCGCCCGGCTGGTCGCCGCCGGACACGAGGTGACCGTCTGGAACCGCACGCCCGGCAAGTCCGTCGCCGGTGCGTCGACCGCCGCCACCGCGGCCGACGCCGTCGCGGACGCGGACGTCGTGATCACGATGCTGACCGGCCCGGAAGCCGTGGCGGCGGTCGTGCTCGGGATGCCACCGCGGCCGGACGCCGTACTGGTCGAGATGTCCACGATCGGCCCGACCGCGCTGGGCACGCTGGCTCGCAAGCTGCCGGGCGTCCGGCTGGTCGACGCGCCGGTGGGCGGCAGCATCGGCGCGGCCGAGCGCGGCGAGCTGACCATCTTCACCGGCGGCGTCGACGCGGACGTCGAGGCCGTGGCGCCGGTGCTGGAGGCCCTCGGCACCGTGAAGCGCTGCGGCGGCCCGGGCACCGGTGCGGCGGCGAAGCTGGTCGCGATCACGGCGGTCGTCACCGCGACGGTGCTGCTGGGCGAGCTGCGCGAACTCGGCGCGGCACTGCACCTGTCGCCCGACTTCGTCGACGGCCTGCTGGCGGCGGGCCCACTCGCGGTCGTCCTGGAACGCAGCACGCTGCCGGATGTCCACTACGCCACCGAGCTGGCGGAGAAGGACCTGGGCCTGGCACTCGACCACGCGGACGTGCCGCTCGCCGGCGCCGCCCTGGCAAGGTTGCGAGCTGCCCTCCCTGCCCTGGCCGGCCAGGACTTCCGCGCCATCGCTACCCAGGAGGTGACGGCATGACCCCTATGTCAACCTCCGGGTCGTCGAGCAGCGCGGCACGCACCCGGTGGCCGCCAACCGCACCCGACGGGAACGGAGCGCAACCCAGCCACGAGTACGTGCTCAACCGGACGGCGCCGACTCGAGGTGACCCGCTGCCGACGGGCACCACCGTCGAGGTCTCCCGCCCCTTCCGTCCCGGTCCGCTTCTCGAGGTCGACCTTACGGCCGTGGTTCCAGGAACGGCGTGAGCAGGTCCGGCACGGCCTCGGCGGCGAAGGACAAGCCCTCGCTCTCGCCGACGTCGCGGATGACGTACTCGCCGTTGTTCGCGGCCGTGGTCGCGGCGATCGTCACCAGGCCGGCGCGGCGCTGGAACAGCGAGCGGCGCACGGTCCACCCGATCACCCCGCTGCGCAGCAGCGCCACCGTGTGCCGGCTGCCGGCGCCGTACCGGGTCACGAGGTAGTCGCCGGACAGGCCGTGGCCGAGGTTGCGGTAGTCGTCGAGCGCCAGGGCCAGCGCCGGCGGCGTCGCCACCACGGCGGCGATCCACGCGAGATGGACCAGCACGGTCGTGAGCAGCGAGCCGAGCACCGCCAGCACGGCGACGACGCCGAACACGGCCAGCAGCGCCCAGCGCACCCGCCGGGTCCGCGCCGCCCGCGGGTGCCGCCGGATGTCCACATCGGACAGCGGGGACGCGCCGAGCACGTCGACCGCGACCCGGTGCGCCACCGCGAGCGGGGCCGCCGGCAGCAACGTCTTCGGATCCGACCGCTCGTTGTCCGAGCGGACCTGGAGCCCGGTGGCCACGACGTCGACCCGGGCCGCGCCGAGCAACCGCGAGCCGAGCGCCTCGAACACGTCGACCCCGCGCAGCCGGCGCTGCTCGAGCGACAGCGAGCGCGTGGTCAGCAGCCCGCGGTGCACGCGCAGCGTGCCACCCTCCCGCGTCAGCCGGTAGCGCCACCACATCTCGACGAACAGGCCGAGCGAGCCGACGAAGCCGACCACGAGCCCGGCTGCGACCAGCAACCCGATCAGCCCGAGGACCGAGAGCCCGCCGAACAGGTCGCGGACGGTCTCGAACATCTCCCCCTGCAGCCCCAGCCAGTCCGACGCCTGCATCACCGCGCCGAACGCGGCCGCGCCGAGGATCGGCGTGGTGACCGAGATCGGCGCGTACCGCAGCCACTGCCAGTCGAGCTCGGCGAGTGGCGGGTCCGGTCGCGCGGCCCGGGCGGGCGCCGCAGGCGCGCGATCGAGCAGGACCCGCCGCAGCTCCTCGGCGTGTGCCCGGTCGACCGGGTCGAGCGTGACGTGGCTGTGCTGGCCGGTGACCCGCTGGCCGGTGCCGATCTTGACCTTCGCCAGCCCGAACGCGCGCAGCAGCGGGTTCGCGGTCAGGTCGACCGTGCGCACGCGCTCCCGCGGGATCGAGCGCTGCGTGTGCAGGACCCACGCGAACCGCAGCTCGACCCGCTCGGCGGTGACCCGGTAGCTCGTGTGCCGCCAGCGCAGCCGGTCCACGAGCATGCCGCCGCCGGTCAGCAGGATCGCCGCGCCGACCGCGACGAGCAGCACCGGGCCGGCCGCGCGGTCGTCGTCGCGCAGCATGCCGAGCACGATCGGCGCGCCGATCGACACGCTCAGCCCGGCCAGCGTCAGCGCGGTGACCGCGACCGTCCGCCGGTGCAGCCGCCGCCACTCGCCCGTCATCCCACCGGCCTTCTCGGCGGCCACGGTCACGTCGCGTCCCCGCGGTTGGCCTGTGCCGTCTCGGTCAGCCGCGCCACCAGCCCGGCGGCGAGCTCGTGGTCGAGCCCCTGGATCTTGAGCGGGCCGGCCGCGGATGCCGTGGTGACCGTGACGCTGGACAGCCGGAACAGCTGCTCCAGCGGCCCGCGGGCGGTGTCGACGGTCTGGATGCGCGACATCGGCGCGATCCGCCACTCCTGCCACAGCCAGCCCGTGCGGGTGTAGACGGCGTCGTCGGTGACCTCCCAGCGGTGCACGCGGTAGCGCCACAGCGGCACGACCACCGCGTACGGGATGCCGATCACCAGCACGACGCCCATCGCGAGCAGCAGCCACGGACGGGCCGGCGTGATGATCGCGGCCAGCACCGCCAGGACCGCCGCCGGCACGATCGCGCTCAGGCCCTCGTTCGTCAGCCAGTAGCTCACCGCGCGCCGCTCGACCCGGTTGCGCGGCGGCCGCAGCCGTACCTCGTCCACTTCACGCTCCTCCCCTTCCCCGCTATCTTGCCGGGTCATGAAGCGTGCATGGGCGACAGTCCTGCTAGTCCTGGCCGCGCTGGCGGTAGCCCCGAGCGGCACCGCGAGCGCGGACCCGCTGTCCTGGCGGCTCACTCCGACCGGAACCGACGCGCAGCTACGCGGCCTTTCGGTGATCAGCCGGCACGTGGCGTGGGCGAGCGGTGCCCGCGGCACCGTGCTGCGGACCGTGAACGGGGGCAAGACCTGGCGGCAGGTCGGCCCGCCGGACACCGCCACCCTCGAGCTGCGCGACATCGAGGCGTTCGACGAGCGCACCGCCGTGGCCATGACGATCGGCAACGGCGAGGACTCGCGGATCTACCGGACCACCGACGGCGGTGCCACCTGGACCGAGACGTTCCGCAACACGGAGCCGGCCGCCTTCTACGACTGCATAGCGTTCTTCGACCGCCGGTACGGGCTCGCCGCCGGGGATCCGGTCGACGGCCACTTCCGCATTCTGTCCACATCGGACGGTGGACGGTCGTGGACGCGGGTGCCCGACGACGGGATCCCGCCGGCACTCGAGGGCGAGTTCGAGTTCGCCGCGAGCGGGCAGTGCGTCACGACCACGGGCAAGCGAGACGCGTGGATCGCGACCGGCGGCGGGGCGTCCGCGCGGGTGCTGCACTCCGCCGACCGCGGCCGGACCTGGACCGTCAGCGACACGCCACTGCTCAGCGGTCCGAGCGCGGGCGTGTTCGCGGTCGCGTTCCGCACGCCGCGGCAGGGCATCGCGATCGGCGGCGACTTCGCGAACCCGGCCGGCGGCGAGCACAACCTCGCGCTGACCTCCGACGGCGGGCGCACCTGGCGCGAGCCGGTGAACTCGCCTGCCGGCTACCGGTCCGCGGTCACCTACCACCCGTTCCTCGGCTCGGTGCTGCTCGCGGTCGGCCCGACCGGCAGCGACGTCAGCGTCGACGGCGGCCGGCGCTGGCACCAGTTCGACGACGGCACGTTCGACACGGTCGACTGCGGTCGGGACGGCGCCTGCTGGGCGTCCGGCGCGCAGGGCCGCGTCGGAGTCCTGCAGCTCGGCTGAGACGACGCCGGGAGACGGCGGCGCCGGGAGTCCGTGCGGACTCCCGGCGCCGTTTTTTCGTCAACTCAGCGGCGTTCGCGCTCGCCCACCGGCTCGGGCCGGTGCTGCTCGTCGAGGTCGCCGAGGTCGTCCTCGATGACCGCCGGCGGCTCGTTCGCCGGCCCGGCCTGCTCGGCCGGCGCGACCTTGCCACGCGGCAGGAACAGCGCCGGGATGAACGCCAGGGCCAGCAGCACCGCGGCCCACACGAACGTCGACGAGTAGGCGTCGGCGAGCGGCGGGGTCAGGAGCTGGCGCACCTGCTCGGGCAGGTCCCGGATCGACGTCGCGGACGGTGCGGGCGTCCCGGGCGGAGCCTGGGCCTGCAGCTGAGCGATGACCGGCGTCAGCCGGTCCTTGACCTCGTTGAACAGGAGCACCGACAGCATCGCCGTACCGATCGACGCGGCCACCTGCTGGATGATGTTCAGGCTCGTCGACGCGCGGGCGACCTGCTCCTGCTTCAGTGTCTTCAGCGCGATCGACATGACCGGCATCATCGTCATGCCCATGCCGATACCCATCACGAACAGCGTGCCGCCGATCGTCCAGTACGACGTGGTGTCCGTCAGCTGCGTGAACATCGTCATCGTGCCCGCGATGACCACGATCCCGAACGGCACGATCCGGGCCGCCCAACCGCGGTCCACGAGCATCCCGGCGAGCGGCATCATGATCATCGCACCGATGCCCTGCGGCGCCAGCAGCAGGCCCGCGTTCAGCGCCCCCTCGCCCCGCACCTGCTGGAAGTACAGCGGGAACAGCAGCATGGCCCCGAAGAACGCGATCACGAAGAGCACCATCGTGATCAGTGCGACCGAGAACCCGCGGTCACGGAACAGCTTCAGGTCGATCAGGGCGTGCGGCGTGCGCGCGGCGTGCCAGATGAACCCGGCCACGAGGATCGCCCCGGCGAGCGCCGGGATGTACACCTCGGGATGGCCGACGCCCTCGTGCGAGGGGACCTGGGCCAGGCCGTAGATCAGCGCGGCGAGACCCGGCGAGAGCATGATCAGGCCGAGCACGTCGAGCTTCTCGGTCGGCCGCGGCTCGTCCTTGTCGAGGATCCGCGCGCCCAGGATCAGCGAGAGGATGCCGATCGGCACGTTGATGAAGAAGATCCAGCGCCAGTTGACGTCGTCGACGAGCCAGCCGCCGAGGATCGGGCCCACGATCGGGCCGAGCAGCATCGGCACGCCGAGGACGGCCATCACCCGGCCGACCCGCTCGGGCCCGGCCGCCTTGGTCAGGATCGTCATGCCGAGCGGCATCAGCATGCCGCCGCCCAGGCCCTGCAGGACCCGGAACAGGATCAGCGATCCCGCGGACCACGACATGCCCGCGAGTGCCGAGCCGGCCATGAAGAGGAATATCGCGGTGAGGTAGATCCGCTTGGTGCCGAACCGGTCCGCGGCCCAGCCGGACAGCGGGATCACGGTCGCGAGCGCCAGGGTGTAGCCGGTCACCACCCACTGCATCTGGTCGAGCGTCGTGTTGAACTCGATGATCAGCCGGTCGAGCGCGACGTTGACCACGGTGATGTCGAGCATCGCCATGATCGCGCCGAGAACGACGACGCCGCCGATCGCGAGGACTCTTCGGTCGAGTTTGTCCGACCCCTGTGATGCCGCCCCCGCGGCAGGTGCCGGAGTCGTTGGTTGCGTCAAAGCCCTTCCCCTTGCCTAGCAGCCAATTGCTGAACTTTCGTTGTCCCCCCGAGCGAGAATCGGCGCCAGAGCCTTGGAAAGTTGCTCTCGCTCGTGGTCGCTGAGCGACTCGACGCACTCGCGAACGGCCTCGCGGTGCGCGTGCACGAATCCGGCCACCAGAACGCGGCCGTGCTCGGCCAGCCTGACCCGCTTGACCCTGCGGTCCTGCTCGTCCTCCCTGCGCGTGACCATTCCGGCCCGGGACAGCGCCTGCACGGCACGCCCCGCCGTGGCCATGGACGACCCGAGACGCGCCGCGAGCTCGTGCACCGCCAGCTCGTCATGGCAGTCGGCGAGCACGAAAAGGGCGCGTAGTTGGGAGAATGACAGATCGAGTCCGGCCGCGACACCCAATATGTGCGCCTCGCCGCTCTTCTTCAGATGCGACAGAAACCCCACGACGTCATCGGTCACCGTCTCGACCGAGGGTGACACCGTTGGTTTCATGGTTGCAATCATCGCAGCCCTGAAACTAACTGCAAGTGACTGTGGTTGGGGTCTCAGTTCACTACCGGCGGAAACTCTCAGCATCGGTCGGACTTCCGGTAACAGATAGCGACAAGCGACCTGTCGTGCACTCGCCGCGATCTCGGGCCGGGGCTCCCCCGCCCCTGACTTCGACGGTAACCGCACCAACCTGAGAATCCTGCCAGCCGCACCTCGCCGCCCCGCATCGCGACCGCGCCCGCGCACGGCGGCCATCCTTCGACGGCGGAGCCGGCCGGGTCGGCGGTGGGCCATCGGCTGCCGGACGGCTGCCGGCCAGAGAATCCGGCGAAACACGCGACCGGGGCGACGCACTGTCGGTGGCGCGCGGCAGAATGCTCTGCCGTGACCGCGATCGCCACCCCTCCCTCCGTGTTCCAGCGCATCGCCGAGGAGCTCACCGTCGCCGAGCGTCAGGTGCGCTCCGCCGTGGAGCTGCTCGACGGCGGGTCGACCGTCCCGTTCATCGCCCGGTACCGCAAGGAGGCGACCGGCGCGCTCGACGACGCCCAGCTGCGCACGCTCGAGGAACGGCTCCGCTATCTGCGCGAGCTGGAGGAGCGCCGCGCGGCCGTGCTCGACTCCATCAAGAGCCAGGGCAAGCTCACCGACGAGCTGACCAAGCAGATCATGGCCGCGGACTCCAAGGCCCGGCTCGAGGACATCTACCTCCCCTACAAGCCCAAGCGCCGCACCAAGGCCCAGATCGCGCGCGAGGCCGGCCTCGAACCACTCGCCGACGGCCTCCTCGACAACCCCGACACCGACCCGCAGGCAGCCGCCGCGGTCTTCGTCGACGCCGAGGAGGGCGTGGCCGACGTGCAGGCCGCGCTCGACGGTGCCCGCGCGATCCTCGTCGAGCGGTTCGGCGAGGACGCCGACCTCATCGGCACGCTCCGCGAGCGGATGTGGCACCAGGGCCGCCTGGTCGCGAAGGTCCGTGACGGCAAGCAGGAGGCCGGCGCGAAGTTCGCCGACTACTTCGACTTCTCCGAGCCGTTCACGAAGCTGCCGTCCCACCGGATCCTCGCCATGTTCCGCGGCGAGAAGGAGGAGATGCTCGAGCTGACCCTCGAGCCGACCGCGGACGAGGAGGCGGACCCCGGCTACGAGGCGCGGATCGCGGCCCGCTTCGGCATCGACGACCAGGGCCGCGCGGCCGACAAGTGGCTCGCCGACACCGTCCGCTGGGCCTGGCGCACCCGCATCCTCGTCCACCTCGGCATCGACCTGCGCACCCGGCTGCGCGGCGCCGCCGAGGACGAGGCCGTCCGCGTGTTCGCCGCGAACCTGCGCGATCTGCTGCTCGCCGCCCCCGCGGGCACTCGCGCCACGATGGGTCTCGACCCGGGGCTGCGCACCGGCGTCAAGGTCGCGATCGTCGACTCGACCGGAAAGGTCGTCGCCACCGACACGATCTACCCGCACGCGCCCGCGAAGCGCTGGGACGAGTCGCTCGCCACCCTGTACCGGCTGGCCAAGCTGCACGACGTGGACCTGATCGCGATCGGCAACGGCACCGCGTCGCGGGAGACCGACAAGCTCGCCGCCGAGCTGCTGTCGAAGGCGCCGGACCTCAAGCTGACCAAGGTGATGGTCTCCGAGGCGGGCGCGTCGGTGTACTCGGCGTCGGCGTACGCGTCGCAGGAGCTGCCGGACCTCGACGTGTCGCTGCGCGGCGCGGTGTCGATCGCGCGGCGGCTGCAGGACCCGCTGGCCGAGCTGGTGAAGATCGACCCGAAGTCCATCGGCGTCGGGCAGTACCAGCACGACGTCTCCGAGGTGAAGCTGTCCCGCTCGCTCGACGCGGTCGTCGAGGACTGCGTGAACGGCGTCGGCGTCGACCTCAACACGGCGTCGGTGCCGCTGCTCACCCGCGTCTCCGGCATCACCACCGGCCTCGCGGAGAACATCGTGTCCCACCGCGACGCCAACGGACCGTTCCGCACCCGCACCGCGCTGGCCGACGTGCCCCGGCTCGGCCCGAAGGCGTTCGAGCAGTGCGCGGGCTTCCTGCGCATCCGCGGCGGCGACGACCCGCTCGACGTCTCCGGCGTGCACCCCGAGGCCTACCCGGTGGTGCGCCGCATCCTGGCCCGCGCCAAGACCGACATCGGGTCGCTGATCGGCAACGCGCCGAAGCTGAGGTCGTTGGCGCCCAGGGAGTTCGTCGACGACCGCTTCGGGCTGCCCACGGTCACCGACATCATCACCGAGCTGGAGAAGCCCGGCCGCGACCCCCGTCCCGCGTTCCGCACGGCGACGTTCGCCGAGGGCGTCCACAAGATCTCCGACCTGCGACCCGGCATGGTCCTCGAAGGCCAGGTGACGAACGTGGCCGCGTTCGGCGCCTTCGTCGACGTGGGCGTGCACCAGGACGGGCTCGTGCACATCTCCGAGCTGTCGGACCGCTTCGTCAAAGACCCGCGCGAGGTGGTCAAGGCCGGCGACGTGGTCAACGTGCGCGTCAAGGAGGTGGACGTCGCGCGCAAGCGCATCGCGCTGACCATGAAGTCCGGCGCGATCGATCGCTCCGCGGGCAGCAGCTCGCGCGCGCCGAGCCCGCCACCCGGCGCATCCCGAGCCGCGCCGCCGCCGCGCACGCCCTCCCAGCCGCCCG
>NZ_DATBKY010000171.1:0-16285 GCF_036555685.1 Actinophytocola sp.
AGGAACTCCAGCGACGCCGGGCCCTTCTGCAGGAACACGCCGACGCTCTTCACCGGCATCCCGGACGCGATCCCGTTCAGCAGCGGCGGGGTGTCCGCCCAGCCGAACGTCGTCTGGTTCTGCGCGACCTGCTTGATCACCGTGGCGGATCCGTTGCCCGGCTTGATGTCCAGGTCGATGCCCTCGTCTTCGTAGAAGCCCTTCTGCTTGCCGTAGTAGAACGGCGCGTGCTCGCCGTAGGGCACCCAGTTGAGGGTGAGCGTCACCCTGTCGCCGCCACCACCGCCCCCGGAGCTCTCGTCGGACTTGGTGCTCGGCGCGCAGGAGGCGACCAGCAACAACGCGGCTATCGAGGTGAGCAGGCGTTTCATGAGTTGCCCTCTTTTCACGACGTGGTCAGCGGGGTCGCGGAGCGGCGGCTGGCGTGCCACGGGATGAGCAGCGCCTCGGCGGCCTCCACCACCACGAACAGCAGGATGCCGATGACGGACATGAGGATCAGTGCCGCGAACAGCAGGGCGGCATCGAGATTTCCGTTGGCCAGCAAAAGGACGTAGCCGAGTCCCTCGCTGGCGCCGACGAACTCGCCGACGACCGCACCGACGACGGCCAGCGTCACGGCGACCTTCTCGCCGGCCATCAGGTGCGGCAACGCGTTGGGGAAGCGGATCTTGCGGAACGTCTTCCAGCGGCTCGCGCCCATCGTGGCCGAGAGCTCCAGCAGCTCCGGGTCCGTCGAGCGCAGGCCGGCGACGCCGGAGATGACGACCGGGAAGAACGCGATCAGCACGGCCAGGATGATCTTCGGGGCGAGCCCGTTGCCGAACCAGACCACGAGCAGCGGCGCGATCGCGATCTTCGGGATCACCTGGGCGAACAGCACGATCGGGTAGAGCGCCTTGTCCATCGTGCGCGAGTAGGCGATCAGCACCGCGGTCGCCAGGCCGAGAACGGTGGCCAGGGCGAACCCGATGACCGTCTCGTACAGCGTCACGTACGAGTGGTGCATCAGCGAGCCCCAGTCGCGCACGACCGTGTGCCACACGTCGGCCGGGTGCGGCACGAGGTATGGCGCCACCCACTCCTGCTCGGCGGCGATCCACCAGACCGCGAAGACCGCCGCGAGCAGGATCGCGGGCCGCCACACCGCCTCGGCGAACCGCAGCAGCCGGCCACCGAGGTCGAGCCGCCGCCGGGGCGGCTCCGGTGCGGGCGCCGCCGCCGGCCGCGACTGCTGTTCCTTCGGGGTCACCATGCTGGACACCTACGTCGCCGCCTTCGCCACGATGATCGCGTTGATCCGCCAGTACTGCGCGATGTCGATGCTGAACGTGAGATCAACGGTGCGGCCCTCCGCTCCACCGTCCACAGTGAACTGGTCCCAGCCCCACTGGTTCGCACCGAGCGTAAGACCGCCGTCCACGACGCGCTCGCCGTCCGCCGTCACCACGATGGGCTGGGCGGCGAAGCCCGCGTCCCCACGCAGCAGCGTCACCGTGTGCTCGCCGGCCGGGACCCTCAGCCGCAACGTGGCCGGCTGGCGGGAGGTCACCATGTCCCGGCGCAGCGCGTCCGGCGCGCCGCGGTCGCGCGACTCGAGCGCGGCGTTGGCCGACCAGCCGAACCCGGTCTCGTCGGCGTACGGCGTGGCCGGGTCGAGCCGCTGGTACCCGGGCTGCAGCGGGCTCTCCGGCGCGCCGGCGTCGAGCGCGTAGAGCGCGTCGGCGACGGGTGGCGTCAGGTACGTGCGCGCTCGCGGCTGGCCGCCCACGTGCACGCCCTTGCCACCACTCGCGTGCGCGGTGATGTGCGCCTCGGTCACCGGTCCGGGCGCCGCGCCGTTCGCCGGCGGCGTCAGCGGCACCCGCACCTGGACGGTCTGGCCCTTCTTGGCGGTCGCCGCCACCGGCTGCGTGGTCCACCCCGGCGGCACGTCGAGCTCGACCGTGGCGCTGACCTTCTTGGCCGTCCGGTTGACCAGGTCGACGGTCGCGGTCCCCGGCTCGCCGGCGGCCATCGGCGTGGGCACGGCGAGGTTCGCCACCTCGACCGGCGCCACGAACTCCAGCCAGTCGATGTTGAACAGGTCGGCGGTCTGGCCGGGGTTGCGGGCCACGAGGAACAGCTCGTGGCTCACGCCCGGGTCGGTGACCTGCGCGGTGACCTCGGTCCACGTCTGCCAGCCACCGGTGACCGGCACCTCGACGCTGCCGAGCACGGGACCGTCCGGCGCGCCCTGGTGGATCTCGATCGTGCCGCCCGCGCCCGCGCTCGCCACGCGGAACCGGATCGCCGGCACGTCCCGCAGGTTCACCGGCTCGTAGCTCACCCAGTCGCCGTCGGAGATGTGGCCGACGAGCGCGGCGCCGCCGCCCTCGGAGCTCGGCGCGAGCTCCACCCCGGACGAGCGGGTGAAGTGGTCGGCCTCCTTGTGCCGCGGCTGCAGGATCGCCGAGTCGCCGCCGGTCAGCTGCGCGACACCGTCGCCGCCGCGGTCGGTGTACTTGGAGTCGACGATGTAGAAGATGTCGTCGTTCGGCGTGTGCCCGTCGTCGATGATCGTCTCGATGGCGCCCGCGCAGCCGCGGTACTGCTCCAGCGGGTGGCCGTGCTGGGCGTGGCCGAGCGCCGGCTGCGTGACGACCTGCTGGCAGTCGATCGTGCCGTCCGCTGTGGACCCGTCCTCGGGGTCGGTCACCGTGAGCTTGAAGGGCACCTGCTCGCCCCAGTCGAAGACCTGGCCGTCCAGGGGTTCCTGGAGCGTCAGCTTCGGCGCGGTGTTGCCCACGGTGACCGGGATGTTGGCCACCGTCGAGCGGCCGGTCGGGTCGGTGACCGTGAGCCGGGCGAGGAAGTCGCCGTCGGCGGTGTAGGTGTGGCTCGGGTTCGCCTCGGTGGCGTCGGTCGTGCCGTCCCCGTCGAAGTCCCAGGCGTAGGTGATCTCCTGTCCCTCGTCGGGGTCGTCCGAGCCGGCCGAGGAGAACTGGACCGCGAGCGGCGCCTGCCCGGAGGTCGGGGTGGCGGTGCCCTGCGCCAGCGGCGAGCGCTCCCCCGGGCGGACGTAGTTGAGCTTGTAGACGCCGGAGTCGAAGTTCGGGTCGCCGCGTCCGGAGCCGCCGTAGTTACTGCCCCATTCGATCACGTACATCGAGCCGTCCGGGCCGATCTCCATGTCGATCGGCCGCAGGAACTGCTCGTGGGGCAGGAACCTGTTCATCGACACCGGGTTGCCGTCCGCGTCGACCTTGACCTCGAACAGCGCGTTGCGGGTCCACTCGGCGACGAACACGGTGTCGTCGTAGTACCGCGGCAGCTTCGTCTCCGACTCGAGGTCGGGGTCGAAGTGGTAGACCGGGCCGCCGACCGCGAGCCGCCCGCCGGAGCCGAGCTCGGGCCACTCGGCGGACGTGCCGTACGGGTAGGGCAGCCAGGCGCCGCGCGCGGGCGGGAGCTGGGCCAGCCCGGTGTTGTTCGGCGAGTCGTTGGCCGGGCCGCCCGCGCAGTCGAACTCGGGCCCGGACGCGCCGGTGGCGAAGTCGTAGTCGCGGTAGGGCTTGTTGGCACCGATGCAGTAGGGCCAGCCGTAGTTGCCGGCGGTCTTGGCGAGGTTGAACTCGTCGTAGCCCATCGGGCCGCGGGCGGGGTCGTCCGCGCGGGCATCCGGGCCGACCTCGCCCCAGTACAGCCAGTCGGTGGCCGGGTCGATGTGCAGCCGGTAGGGGTTCCGGTTGCCCATGACGTAGATCTCCGGCCGGGTCTTCGCGGTGCCCGGCGCGAACAGGTTGCCCTGCGGGATCGTGTACGTGCCGTCGGCCTCGGGATGGATGCGCAGGATCTTGCCGCGCAGGTCGTTGGTGTTGGCCGACGAGCGCTGCGCGTCGTCGTTCTCCTGGCCGGGCCGCTCGTCGATCGGGTTGAAGCCCGCGCAGCACGGCTCGGAGTTGTCGCCGGTGGCGACGTAGAGGTTGCCGGCGGAGTCGAAGTCCATGCCGCCGCCCTCGTGTGCGTTGACCTGGCGCTGGGCGGCGAACTCCAGCAGCGGCTTCTCGCTGGCCTTGTCGACGGTGTCGGTGGCCTCGTCGAAGGTGAACCGCGAGATGCGGCTGACGGGGTCGTTCAGCGGCGAGTAGTAGATGTAGAGCCAGTGGTTGGTGTCGAAGTCCGGGTCGAGCGTGATGCCCTGCATGCCGTGGGTGTGCTCGACGAGGACGTCGAGCTTGCCGGCGGGGCGGCTGTAGCGGACCTCGGGGTCGTAGACCTTGATCGCGCCGCCGCGCTGGATGAAGAAGACCCGGCCCGCCGAGTCGATGTCCATGTCGAGCGGGTCGTCGGTGTTGCCGTCGAGCTGGATCTTCTCCCACCGGTCGTCCTCGGTGGGCCCGCAGTCGCCCGCCGCGGCGCCGGCCGCCCACTCGATGCCGCCGAGCAGGTGCGCGCGGAAGTCCGGCTCGCTGTAGGCGGCGGAGTCGTGGCCGAGGCCGGTGTACCAGGAGCGGCCGCCGTCGAAGTCCTGGCACCAGGAGATCGGGTGGTCGGGGCCCATGGTGTGGCCGGTGTAGCTGCGGGTGTCGTAGCTCGCGAGGACGTGCACGTTGCCGCGCGGGTTGGCGACGAAGTCGTACGGCTCCTCGGTGCGTTCCCAGACCTGTGGCAGGTTCTTCGTCGACGGGTGCACGCGGTCGTCGACCTGGATCTTCACCGGCTGGATCGCGGGGTGCACCTTGAAGAAGGCGCCCATGAGGTCGCCGTACCAGGGCCAGTCGTACTCGGTGCCGCTCGCGGAGTGGATGCCGGCGTAGCCCCCGCCGGCCTGGATGTAGCGCTCGAAGGCCGCGCGCTGGTCGGCGTTCAGGATCGGGCCGTTGCGGCTGTTGGTGTTGTTGAAGACGACCGCGTCGAACGCGGCGAGACCCTCGTCGGTGAACAGCCCCGGGTCGTCGGACACGGTGACGCCGAAGTCGTGCTCCGCGCCGAGCTCGGTGATCGCCTGCTGCCCGGCCGGGATCGAGTCGTGGTAGAAGCCGTTGACCTTGGAGAACACGAGGACGGAGAACCGCCCCTGCGCCTGCGCCGGCGTGGCGAAGACCGTCCCGAGCACCAGAGCCACCACGAACGCGACCACGACCGACCGTCTGTGCACGACATCCTCCCTCGCAGGCTGCCAGGCAAGCGCTTTCCTCGCAGCCTAGGGGCGGTTCGCCAATCAGGCAAGGGCTTTCCTGCTACGCGACGATCACCCTGCGTGCTCAGGAGACGCAGGTGCCCAGCAGGCCGCACCCTGCGTGCTCAGGAGACGTGCGTGTCCCCCGTGCCCAGCAGACCGCACCCTGCGTGCTCAGGGGACGTAGGTGTCCAGCAGGCCGCACATGCCGAGCCGGCCCTCTTCCGTCGGCCGCGGCACGGCCATGACGCGCGCGTCGCGGAGGTGTGAGGCGTCGCCCCGGGCCAGCGCGTCGAGCTGGACACCCGTCGACTGGGCCGCCCGGAAGGCGCCGTCCTCCCAGCGCGTGCGCCACTGGTCCAGCAGGGGGCGCTTCAACGCCACGGCCGCGTCGTAGAACTCCCGCATCGCGCGGGGTCCGTGCCGGTCCACGGCCGCGCGCAGGTTGTGGAAGCCCTCGACCGCGAGGTCGCGGCGGAGGTAGGCGCTCGTGACGTCCGTGCCGGGCGCGCCGCCGCCCGGCAGCGCGGCGGCCACCGCGTAGCGGTCCGGGTCGGCCAGGACCTCCGATGGGAAGGTCAGCACGGCATCGCCCGATTCCGGGAGGCCGGAGTTGCTCATCACCACCACGATCTCGAGGTCGCCGTGGTTGACGAGGCGGTGCACGGTGCCCGGCGTGAACCACAGGAGCGCGCCCGGCGACAGCTCGTGCTCGGCGAAGCCCTGGCCGGACAGCGTCTGAACCGCACCCCGCCCGCCGGTCACGACGTACGCCTCGGTACAACACAGGTGGATGTGCGGGGTCCCGCCGGGCAGTCCGTCGGGCGTGACGGTGTCGTAGACGCAGAGTCGCGAGACGCCCACGCCGCCGGGAAGTGGGTACCGCATTTCGGCGCGCCTCCAGCGTTCCAAGCACAGGGAAAGGGCTTTCCTTGTAGCCTGACGCTAGGCCCGTGGGAGCGGGGCGTCAATCGGCTGGAGGTGGCATGGCAACGCTCGCCGACGTCGCTCGCCGGGCCGGGGTCTCGGCCGCAACCGTGTCACGCATCGTGAACGGTAGCCCCAAGATCGTGTCCGACGAGCTGCGCGAGCGGGTGCTGCGTGCGGTGCAGGAGCTGCAGTACGTGCCGAACGCGCACGCGCAGCTGCTGGCCCGCTCGCACCGGACGACGGTCGGCGTGATCGTGCACGACGTTTCGGACCCGTACTTCGCCGAGATCACCCGCGGCCTGCAACGGGTCGCCGCCGAGCAGGGCCGGCTGGTGATCATCTGCAACTCCTACCGCGACCCGGACCGCGAGCTGGAGTACGTCGAGCTGCTGCGGGCCCAGCAGGTCGAGGCGATCATCCTCGCCGGATCGGGCTACCACGACCAGGCGTTCACGAAGGCGCTGAACGCGAAGCTGTCCGCGTACCTGGCGACGGGCGGGCGCGTGTCGGTGGTGGGCCGGCACAAGGTCGCGGGCGACGCGGTGATGCCGGCCAACGAGGAGGGCGGCTACCTGATCGGCTCGGCGGTGTTCGAAGCGGGCCACCGGCATGTCGGCGTGGTCGCCGCGCCGAAGCGGCTGACCACCACGACCGACCGCCTGGCCGGCCTGCGCCGCGCGGCCCGCGAGCACCGCCGCACGCTGCCGGCCCGCCACATCGAGTACGCCTCCTTCGACCGCGACGGCGGCGCGGCGGCCACCGAGGCGCTGCTCGACGCGGACCCCCGCCTGACCGCGATCGTCGCGTTGAACGACTCGATGGCCATCGGCGCGCTGTCCGTGCTGCGCGCCCGCGGCCTGACCGTCCCGGACGACGTGTCGGTGGTCGGCTTCGACGACATGCCCATCGCCCGCGACGTCACCCCGGCGCTGACGACGGTCCGCCTCCCGCTCGTGGAGATCGGCGCGCGCGCGATCGGGCTGGCGCTGGACGCGCAGCAGCCGAACCCGCGGGTCGAGGAGGTGGCGGCGACCCTCGTCCACCGCGAGTCCCTCGCCGCGCCGCGCGAGTGATCAGGGCTGGCGGCTCCAGAGCCAGTCCGGCCGCTCGGCGACCGTGCCGATGTCGAGCATCCGGCCGGCCTAGGCGGGCCGTACCGCGTACTGGCGTAGGCACAGGTCCGGGTAGGTGACCGGGCCGCGCGGCCCGGGGACCTTGTCGATGTTGATGCCCGTCTCCGGCACGCCCAGCATCTTGAAGCCGTCCAGCAGGCGGGTCGGGGCGTTCCAGAAGACGCCCGTGCCCGTGTAGGCCGCCATGAACTCGTCGGCCGTGGCCGAGGACTCGGTCACGATGCAGGCGGCCAGGCCCGAGGTCTCCTCGTTCGCGATCCGTGCCGCCGCGGCCGCCGAGTCGACCGGAAGCACGGTCACGGTCGCCTCGTGGTCGGAGTCGAGCGCCCACTCGTAGCCGATGGCGTGGTCGTGCGGGGGCAGCGACGCCCGGATGTCCAGTTCGGACAGTGCGGCCGCCACCCGCGGGAGTGCCGCCTCGTAGATCGACGAGTGGATCAGCAGCAGGTTCAGCCGGTTGCACACGCCCAGCCGGTCCAGGCTCCGGCGGATGACGTCGACACCCGTGTCCAGGGACGCCTCGGCGTCCAGGTACAGCACGCCACCACCGTCCGCGTGCGCCAGCGTCCGCACGCCGTGGCGCGCCGCCTCAAGGGCGAGCGCCCGCGTCGAGTCGCCGCTCCCCCGCAGGATCACCAGTGGCACCAACGCGGGCAGCGACACCAGCGCGGACGCGGCGGCACGCTCGGCCGAGGGCACCAGCTGGATCGCCGCCGGGTCGAGGTCCACAGAGGACAGCGCGGGCCCGACCACCGACCGCACGAGCTCGGTCGCCGAGCCCAGCGCGGCCGAGCCGGTCCGCAGCACGCCGGCGTTGCGCGACTTGATCAGCTGGGACGCGACGTCGACCGTCACGTTCGGGCGCGCCTCGTAGTTGGCGCCGATCACGCCCACCGGCCGGCGCCGCTCGACCAGGCGCAGGCCGTCTTGCAGCGGGCCCAGGTCGACCGAGCGGTTCGCGTGCGGTGCCGAGGCCAGCAGCCGCAACGCGTCGGCCATCGAGCCCAGCCGCTCCTCGGTCAGCCGCAGGCGGTCGAGCAACCCGGCGCTCATGCCCGACTTCTCGCCGGCGGCGACGTCGGCGGCGTTCGCCTCGAGGATCGCCGGCCGGGCGGACACCAGGTAGCCGGCCATCGCGGCGAGCGCGCCGTCGACGGCCTCGTCCGACGCGGCCGCGAGCGCGGGGGCCGCGTCGTGCGCGGCCTGCGCACACGACGCGACCGTGGCTGAGGTGATGTCCAGCACCGACATGGGTACCAGTTTGCCTCACCCGCGGGCTCACACGACGAGCCAACCCACCGCGAGCACCAGGCAGCCCAGGTTGATCATCAGGAAGACGGACACCCAGAAGAGGCCCGGCGCGCCGGTGAGCCGGGCGAGCTGGTCCGCGTCGGAGTCCCGGGCACGACCGCGGCTGCGCAGCCGCTGCAGGTCGCCGACCGACCGGATGCCGCCGAGCAGCAGGAACCACGTGATCAGGTGCGCGAACGGCGCCTGCACCTCGACCGGCGCCCACCTCGACACGACGAGCAGCACCCCGCCGGTCACCAGCACCGAGAAGATCCCGAAAACGTTGCGCACCACCAGCAGCACGCCGACCAGCAGCACCGCGCACGCCACGAGCAGCTCGGTCACCCGGCCGCCGGCCAGCAGCGCGGCGAACCCGAGACCGAGCACCGACGGCGCGATGTAGCCCGCGAACCCGGTGAGCACCATGCCCGGCCCGTACGGCTTGCCCTTGCTCAGCGTCAGGCCGGAGGTGTCGGAGTGGAGCCGGATGCCGGTCAGCCGGCGGCCGGCGAGTACGGCCACGATCGCGTGACCCGCCTCGTGCACGATCGTGATCACGTTGCGGGCCGGGCGCCACAGAACCGACAGCGCGACGACGATGAACGCGAGCCCGGCCGTGACCAGGACCATCTGATCCGGGTCCCGGTCGAGGCTGACGATCAGGTCCCTCCACACCGGCCCAGCTGACCACACTCCGGGTCTGATCGGTGTTATTTCGCCGCGATGTCCACCTCGGCCGCGGGCGGCTGCCACGAGAACGGCCGCGCCAGCGACTTGAGGAAGAGCGACCGCGGCAGCATCCGCAGGAGCGCGTTGCGGACGGCCCGCGCCGGTGCCGGGGTCAGGTGCGAGAGCGTGCCGCCCTGCTTCGAGCGCTGCCAGAGCTCCTGGGTCCGCGGCCGGCGCAGCTCGTCGTAGCGGCGCAGCGCCCCGGCGAGGTCCGGCGACCCGGCCAGCGCCGACAACGTCGCGGCGTCCTCCAGGGCCTGGCACCCGCCCTGGCCGAGGTTCGGCGTCATCGCGTGCGCGGCGTCGCCGAGCAGCACGACCGGTCCGTCGACGAAGGTCCGCAGCCGGGGCAGGTAGTAGATGTCGTTGCGCAGCACGTGTTCCGGCTCGGCCGCGGCGAGCACGGCCGGGATCGGGTCGCACCAGCCGCGGAACCGCTCGCGCAGCTCCGCGAGCCCGCCCTGCCCGCCCGGCGGGACGGTGGCGGTCGCGTAGCAGTAGACGCGGCCGCCGGGCATCGGGAACAGGCCGAACACGCCGCCCGGACCCCACGTCTCCGCCCACGCCCGCACGCCGGCCCCGTCGAGCGCGGACGGCCGGGGCATGACGATCCGCCACGCGGTGTGCCCCGAGTACACCGGCGGCTTCGCGTCCGGCCACAGCGACTCGCGCACGACGCTGCGCAACCCGTCGGCTCCCACGACGAGGTCGGCGGCCAGCTCGCCGCCGCCCCCGGCACCGTCGTGCTCGACGACCGCGCGGTGGCCACCGCGACGGGCGGCGTGGCGGACCCCCCGGACCGCCACGCCGGCCTGCCGGCACTCGGCCGGCACCGCCGCGAGCAGGGCGTCGAGCAGCTCGGCGCGGTGCGCGACCACGGCCGACCCGGTGTGCCGCGCCGCCTGCTCGGTGTCGTGCATGCGCACGATCCACCGGCCCCGCCAGTCGCGCAGTCCCCCCGCCACGCCGATCCGCTCGTCCCCCACGCCGGTCACCCCGATGGTCGCCAGCGCCGTGAAGGCATTGGGCCACAACGAGATGCCGGCCCCGACCTCGGTGAACGCGTCGGCCCGCTCGAGCACCCGCACGGTCCACCCGTGCCGGCGCAGCCCGGCCGCCGTCGCCAGCCCGCCGATCCCCCCGCCGACGATCACCGCGGTCCGTTCGGCCATGATCCCTCCTCTACAGCTGTAGTGGACTCTACACCCGTAGAGTGAGGTGATGGCAAGCGACCGACGTGATCTCATCGCGGATGCGACCATCGCCACGATCGCGCGCGCGGGCATGCGCGGCCTGACGCATCGGGCGGTGGACCGGGCCGCCGGCCTGCCGGAGGGCTCGACGTCGTACTACTTCCGCACCAGGGAGGCGCTGCTGTTCGCGGCGCTGGCGCGGATGGCGGAGCTGGACGTCGCGGACATCGGCCAGGTGCCCGCGGTGGGCGAGGTCGACGAGATGTCGGCGTTGCTCGTGGCGGTCATGCGGCGCTGGCTGACCTCCGGCCGGGAGCGGACGCAGGCGCGGTTCGAGCTGAGCCTGGAGGCGACGCGGCGCCCGGAGCTGCGCGCGAAGATGACCGAGTACGGGTCGGGGTTCCGGCTCATGCCGGAGAAGCTGCTGGCCGCGGCGGGGATCCGCGACGCACGGCGGCGCGCGCAGGCGTTGGTCAGCTTCATCGACGGGGTGCTCTTCCACCAGATCGCCCAGGTCGGCGCCGGCGAGCTGTCGGCCGAGGACCTGGCGTCGACGTGCCGCGACATGGTGGCGATGGCCCTGCGGTGACGCATAGCGTCTGCGGTGTGGACGCCTATGAGCACATCGAGTACGCGGTCGCCGACAAGATCGCCACGGTCACGCTGAACCGGCCCGCCGCGCGCAACGGGTACACCGTGCGGATGGCCGACGAGCTCGCGGACGCCTTCGACCGCGCCGACCGCGACGACGGCGTGCGGGTGGCCGTGCTGACGGGTTCCGGGCCGGACTTCACGGTGGGTGCGGACCTGTCCGGCGGGGAGCTGTCCGTCTCGGCCTCCGCCGCCGACTCCTGGGACGAGCCGGCGGGCCGCTGCTCGATGCGGATCTTCGCGATGAACAAGCCGGTGATCGCGGCGCTGCGGGGCGCCGCCGTCGGGGCCGGGTCGACGATCATCCTGCCGGCGGACTTCCGGCTGGCGGCGACGGACTCCCGGTTCGGGTTCGTGTTCTCGCGGCGCGGGCTGTACCCGGAGGGCGCGTCGACGTGGTTCCTGCCGCGGCTGGTGGGGATGGGCCGGGCGCTGGACTGGATGGTGAGCGGCCGGGTGTTCGGTGCCGCGGAGGCGTTGTCGGCCGGTCTGGTGACGTCGCTGCACGAGCCGGACGAGGTGCTGCCGGCGGCGTACGACCTGGCGCGGGAGCTGATCGTGCAGACGGCGCCGGTCTCGGTGGCGGTGATCCGGCAGCTGCTGTACCGGATGAGCCCGCTGGAGTCGCCGTACCCCGTGCAGCGGCTGGACTCGCGCCTGATCGCCAGCTGCGCGACAAGCCCGGACGCGGTCGAGGGCGTGCTGTCCTTCCTGCAGCACCGCGACCCGGAGTGGTCGGGCACGCCCGGCAAGGACCTGCCCGACTTCCTCCCCTGGGGCCGCCGCGCCTAGAGCCCGCGGGAGCCGCCGGCTAGCAGCTAGATCTCCAGGACGTCGTCGCTCGGGGTCTCGTCGTACAGGCTGGCCAGCTAGATCTCCAGGACCTCGTCGCTCGGGGTCTCGTCGTACAGGCTGGCCAGCTAGATCTCCAGAACCTCGTCGCTCGGGGTCTTGTCGTACAGGCTGTCGATCTCGTGGGCGTACTTCTCCGCGATGGGCTTGCGGCGCAGCTTCATCGTGGGGGTCAGCTCGTCGCCGCCCGGTTCCCAGGCCGCCGGGAGCAGGCGGATGCGCTTCAGCTGCTCCACGCGCGCCAGCTTCTCGTTGCCCGCCTTCACGCCCGCGAGCACGGCCGCGCGAACGTCCGGGTTCGCGATCAGCTCGGCCGGGGACGCGGACGACAGGCCCTGCCGTGCGGCGAAGGCCGCCGCGGCGTCGGGATCGAGCACGGCCAGCGCGGTGATGTACGGGCGGTCGTCGCCGATGGCGACCACCTGGCCGACCAGGGACGTCGTCGCCTTGATGGCGTTCTCGATGTTCGTCGGCGACATGTTCTTCCCGGCCGCCGAGATGATGAGCTCCTTCTTGCGGTCGACGATCTTGACGTAGCCGTCCTCGTCGATCTGCGCGATGTCGCCCGTGCGCAGCCAGCCGTCCGCGTCGATCGCCTCGGCGGTCTTCTCCGGGTCGTTGCGGTAGCCACGCATGACGGCCGGCCCGCGGGTCAGCAGCTCGCCGTCCGGGGCCAGCTTGATCTCCATGCCGGGGAACACCCGCCCGACCGTGCCGAGCTTCGTGTGTCCCGGCGTGTTGGCCGTCGTCGCGCCGCCGGTCTCGGACATGCCCCACACCTCGTAGATGCGGATGCCCAGCCCCCAGAAGAACTCCAGGATCTCCGGCGCGATCGCGGACGCCCCCGACGACGGGCCACGGCACTCGTCGAGCCCCAGCTTCGCGCGCAGCTTGGCCAGCACGAGCCGGTCCGCCAGCCGGTGCTCGAACGCCAGCGTGGCCGGCAGCGGCCGCCCGGCCAGCTCCGCCCGCGCCGCCCGGATACCCGCCTTGATCGCCCACTCGGCGATGCGC
Organism: Actinophytocola sp.; assembly: GCF_036555685.1. Lineage (GTDB taxonomy): Bacteria > Actinomycetota > Actinomycetes > Mycobacteriales > Pseudonocardiaceae > Actinophytocola. The sequence goes on from NZ_DATBKY010000171.1 coordinate 12,954, forward strand.
TTCTTGGCACCGGACTCCGCGGCGACCCCGGCGTCGATCGCGGCCTTGATCTTCTGCCACACGCGCGGCACGGCGAACAGCGCGGTCGGCCGCGTGTCGGGCAGCGCCTCGGCGAGCTTGGTCAGGTCCGCGACGCAGGTGACCTGGATGCCGAACAGGATCGCGAAGTACTGCGCGGTCACCCGGTCCGCGATGTGCGCGGCCGGCAGGTAGGAGATGCCCCGGTCGCCCGGCGCGACGTCGAACACCGCGCGCGTCGCGTCGGTCTCGGCGATCACGTTCGCGTGGGTCAGCTCCACGCCCTTCGGCGGGCCGGTGGTGCCCGACGTGTAGATGATCGTGGCGAGGTCGGTCGGCTCGACCGCGCGCCACGCGGCCTCGAAGTCGAAGTCCGGCGCGCCGCGGGACTCGAGCTCCGCCAGCGACATCGCGCCGTCGGCCGGACCGTCGACGCAGACGATGTGCGCCACCGACGCGGAGACCTCGCGGATCCTCGGCAGGAACCGCTCGTCGCAGAACACGACCTTGTTGCCCGCGTTGGCGAACAGGTACTCGATCTGCTCGGGCGCGGACGTGTTGTAGATCGAGAACGGGGCCGCGCCGAGGTGCAGCGCGGCCGCGTCGGCCAGGTGGAACTCGGGACGGTTGGTGAGCATGAGGCCGACGGTGTCGCCCCGGCCCACGCCCAGCGCGGCGAGTCCGGCGGCGATGCTGCGCACCCGCTGGTCCCACTGCCGCCAGGTGACGGTCACGGCGTCCCCCGGCGTCCGGAGCACCACCGCGTCCGGAGTCCTCGCGACGAAGTCCTGGAAGGCCGCACAGAGGGTCGGGAAGGAGAGTTCCTTGTTCATATGACGCTCCGGGAAAGGGCGTTGACGGCCCTCGGACGCTACCCCGGTCGTCGGCAGGCGATCAACAAACGTCGCCCCTTCGATACTGAGCGTCAGTCAGGCGGCCGACCACGCGCCCCGGTCCGGCCGGGCGAGCCGGCGGAAGCCCTGGTCGAGGTACACGAGCGGGTCGTGCGGACCGGTCCGCGCGCGGATGACTTCGCCGATGAGCAGCACGTGGTCGCCCGCCGACACCACGTCGACCGGCCGGCACTCGAGCCGGACGGCGACGTCGGTCAGCAGCGGCACGTCCTCGTACCCGCACTCGACGGCCACGTCGTCGAAGTCGTTCGCGGCGTCGTGGGCGAAGCGGTCGGCGAGCCCCTCCTGGCCGGCGCGCAGCACGTGCACGGCGTACGCGTCGGTGGCGGTGAAGACCGGCCGGCTGCGCGAGTCCCGCCGCAGGGACACCGACAGCAGCGGCGGCCGCGCGGAGACCTGGCTGATCGAGCTGGCGGTGAAGCCCCACCACCAGCCGTCGCGGTCGGCGGTCGTGACGACGGCCATCCCGGTCGGCCAGTGGGCCATCGCGTCGCGGACGGAGCAGGGGTACACGGTGGCGGTGCCGATCATGACGCCACCGCCTCGCCACCGGACCTGAAGTGTCCTGTTCGGACACCGTCGCACAGGTGAGTGGCACCCACCCGGTCGGCCTCGCGCACGGCGGCGGCCGGGTCGGGGTGGCCGAAGACGACCTGGGTCGCGCCGGCGGCCAGGGCGGCGCAGACGTCGTCGACGCGGAACGCGGGCCCGGCGTTGAGCACCACCGACCCCTCGCCGAACCCGGCGCCGGTCGCCGCGGCGTACGCGCGGACCTTCACGTCGTGGTGGGTGAGCCGCTCGTCGCCGGCCAGCACGGCCGGCTCGTTCTCGTCCCGGTCCCGCGGCTCGACCAGCAGGCTGCCGCGGGTGGCGAGCTCGGCACAGGTGAGCGGGCCGTTGAACGTCGGCGCGTCGAGGAGCAGGACCTGCTCCAGGCCGGTGTGGCCGGCGAGCTCCGGGCGGACCCGCTCGAACATGGCGCGGCCGAGCATGACCGCGCACGGCCGGACGGCCTCGAGCACGCCGGCGAACGTCGTGGCCGGCATCCGCGGGTTGATCGGGGCGACCACGTTGCCGCTGCGCAGCACGGCGTGGCAGGCGGTCGGGAAGTCGATGCCGGGCAACGCGGCCACGACGACCGGCAGGCCGTCGCCACCGAGCCACTGGCGCAGGCCGAACGCCAGCCGGGAGACGTCGTGGTCGAACTCGGCGAAGGTCACGGTGCGGTCGCCCGCCCGTAGCGCGGCGCGGTGCGGCCACGCGGTCGCGGCGAGGCGGGGCAGCACGTCCGCGGACCCGATGGGGAGGTCGGCGTGCGGGGATCGGGAGATCCTGCGTAACGGAGTACTCATCGGGAGGTCACACCCTCCGTGCGGCCGCTCGGCACGGGCAGCCACATCTGGTCTTCGGCGGCTTGGCGCAGGGCGTCGAGCATGCCGATGCCGCTGTGTTCGATGATGTCGTGCAGATGCCGCGCGGCCGCCGGGTCGTCGTCGACGACCGTGTAGTAGTGGTCGAGCAGGACCACGGCGCCGTCGCGCTTCGGCACGACGGCCCAGAGGCCGCCGAGCGTGGCGAACGGGCGCGGGGCCTGCTCCTGGCGGAACCGCAGCTGCATGCGCTTCGGGTTGAGCTCGCGGGCGGACACCCAGCTCCCGTGCCGGTCGCCGAACGTGCCCCAGAAGCGGACACGTTCGCCGGCCGCGTCCCAGCCGATGTGCTCCACCGCGATGATCGTGTCGAAGATCCGGGGCCAGTGCTCGGCGTTCGCGACGAGCTGGAAGACCCGCTGTGGTGGCGCAGCGACCCTGGTGGTGTGCCGGGCGGTCCGGATGCGTAACTGGCTCATGGTCGTCGCCCCCTTCGGTCAGTGAGCGCCTGTCTGTGAGTTTCCTCACCGGTACTGGAATAGCGATCGAGTAGGGGTAAAGGGGCGGGCCCCGTTCCGCTGGAGCGTGATGGCGCGGCCGGTGCTGGACCGGGACTTGAGCGATCTTCGAGGCACCCCTCGCATGCTGGGGTTTTCCCGCCACGGTGCGCCTGCGGCGCCGAGTGGAAGGAGAGCGACATGCCGTCTGAGCGACTTCGCGCGGTGTCCGAACCACGCGAGCGGACTGTGCTGACAGTCGACGCGGGCTCGACCGGCGCGCTGTCGGCGCGCTTCCAGACGTTGGTGGTGCGCCCGCACCCGGCGCATGGCGCGGGCCGCGCCGCCTCGGCGGCGCGGCCCGCGGCGGACGACCTGCCGGCGGCTAGCTGACCGTCCAGGTGTCGTTGCCGTTGAGTAGTGCTTGGAGGTTGGGTGGTGTGGTTTGGGTGGCGGTGGTGACTTGGGTGCGGGTTTGGTCGTCGTAGGTGGGTCGGGTGGTGGTGCGGTAGATGCCGGTGACGACGTGTCCG
>NZ_DATBKY010000172.1:0-76634 GCF_036555685.1 Actinophytocola sp.
GACCGCCGCCGCGGGCGCGCCGCCGATGACCGACGCGAACGAGCCCTCGACCGCGAGCACGGTCATGTTCGGGTTGAGCGCCTTGGAGAACACCACGAACGCACCACCGTGGTAGCGCGAGATCACGCAGAACACGATCGGGCCCGCGAAGTTCACGATGGCCCGGCCGATCTCCGCGCCGTACTCCAGCTGCAGCTTGCGCATCGACTCCGGCGAGCCGTCGAAGCCGGACAGGTTCGCGAGCACCACCAGCGGCCGGTTGCCGCTGGCCGCGTTGATCGCCCGGGCGGCCTTCTTCGACGAGCGCGGGAACAGCGTGCCGGCCGTGTACGTGTCCGGCCCGTCGGTGGGCGGGAAACCACGCCGCGGTACCGACCGCGACTCGATCCCGAGCAGGCAGACCGGCCGCCCGCCCAGATGCGCGTCCTGCACCACCGCGGTCTCCGCGTCGGCCATGCCCGCCCAGCGCTCCAGCACGACGTGGTCCTGGTCGGCCACCGCACGCATCACCGTGCGGATGTCGAACGCCTTCTTGCGATCCGGGTTCGCCGACGCCGAGAAGATCTCGCCGACCGTCGTGAAGTCGCTGCCCGCGAGGGAATGCGGGAAGTCGGAGACGTCCCGGTCGAACGGGTCGTCGGTCCCCGCGTGCCGGGGGCCCCGCTCCCCCGGCGCGACGTACGAGTGATCGTAGTGCGCCATCAGCACGTCACGGGCCGCGGCCAGGTTCGGCGCCCAGTACTGCGCCTGGCCGTTCGGCCCCATCACCCGGTCGTAACCGCCGATGCCGAAGTTGTCCTCGGCCGAGACGCCGCCGGAGAAGTCCAGCGACTGCTTGCCGGTCAGCACCATCGCCGAGTCCGGCGTCATCACCAGGATTCCCTTGGTGTGCATGAGCATCGTGGCCTCGGCGTTCCAGTACGGCTGGGCGCCGACGTTGATCCCGGCGACCACGATGTTGATCTCACCGCCGGCCTGGGTGTAGGTGACGATGCGCTTCAGCGCGGCGGCCACCCAGTCCATGTTCTCCGTGCCGGACTCCATCGAGATGCGCGCGCCCGCGGACAGCGCGAACCACTCGACCGGGATACCGCGCTGCTCCGCGAGGTCCAGCGCGGCGATCACCCGGCGACACTCCGGTTCGGACAGTGCGCCGAGCGACTTCGTCGGGTCGCCGAGCAGCACCACGCGGGACATGCCCTCCGGGTGCCGACTCGTCGACGTGGTCACCACGCCCGCCACGATCGCCGCGGTGTTGCGGCCCTTCGGCCGGTCGACCGGGACCAGCGCGTGGTTCTCGTCGAGGTCGTGCTCGACGAAGTCGCCGAGCAGGCCGGTCAGCTCGTACGGGTACACGGTGTTGCGGCTGCTCGCCCGCAGGACCTTCTGCCGGTAGTCGTCGACCGGCTCGACCGGCTCGTCCGAAGGCTCGCCGACGGTGAGCTCGCTACCGCCGGTGGCGTCGAACGACACCCGTACGGCGATCTTGACCAGCTCGCCCGTCTCCGGGTGGCGCTGGCGCGCGATGAACTGGATCTCCTCCAGCCCGGCGCCCGCGGTCGTCGGCAGCACGCGCCCGGCGATCATCTCCAGCTCCTCGCGGGTGATATCGCTCGGCGGCCACACGTAGACCACGATCCGGTTGGTGTTGAAGCGCTTCCCCGCCGGCCGCCGCGACTGCGCGCGGCGGATCGAGTCGAGGCACGTGGCGATCGTGTCCTCGGCCGTGGGCAGCGCCACCAGCCGGCCGTCGTGCTCGCGCAGCTCGGTGAGGTCGCGCACCTGCGCGAAGGCGACCAGCCGGTCGTCGGACGGGTTCTCCCGCGCCACGCACCGGAAGAGGTACACCTCCTCGTCCGACGACGGCAGCCGGGTGAGGTCGAACCGGCTCAGCCGCTCGAGCTGCATCCGCTGCGCGATGTACGGGTGCAGGCCGCGGATCAGCCGCTCCTCGATCATGCCGGTCGTCGACGGGCGGAACGTGAAGTGATGGTGCATCACCGCGCCGCCACTGCCGGCAACCGTGGCGGTGAGCCTGCGCACCCGGTCCGGCATCGGCTGCGCGCCGATGACCTCGTGCAGCGCGGCCGCCATCGCGGCGGAGTCCTCCGGCTGCTTCTCCCACGCGAGGTAGATGTCGGCGACCAGCGTGGCCTCGCCGTTCGCGAGCTCCGCCAGCCCGCGCAGCGCGCCGGCCAGCGCGTCGAAGCTCACCGCGGCCGAGACCACGGACGACTCCGCCCGCTCGGCGACGACGAACGTGCAGCCCGCGGCCTCGCTGGTGCGGACGCGGACGAGTGGCTTGTTGCCGTAGTACCGCCGGGTCAGGACCTCGAGCATGATCGCGTTGTCCGGTGCCGTGGTCCCGCCGCCGCGGACGAGGCGCTGGCCGAGCAGCCGCACCAGCGGCTCGGTGCTGCGCACCATCTCGGCGATGCGCTCGGCGCGGTCGGGCGCGTCCGGGTTGGCGTCCAGGTACTTCAGGTGCTTGCGCACGCCCGCGTAGACCCGCGCGCGGTTGCGGCGCAGGATCGGCTGGGCGAACCAGCTGAAGACCACCGAGCGGGCCAGGTCGGAGACGGCCGGGAAGCGCACCTGGGTGGCCGCGACCAGGTGCTCCAGGGTGAGCCCGGCACTCTCGAGCTGCGGCTCACCGGGGGGCGGCTCGGTCAGCCACTGCCGCAGCAACGTGGTCACCACCGCGACGTCGCTCGCCGCGCGCCGCTGGGCCAGGAAGATCCGGAAGACCGCGTCCTCCAGCTCCGGCGTGCGCTCCAGGTCCCCGACGCCGTAGTGGCCGAGCACCTTGGTCAGCCGCTCCTGGAACGCCTCGGGCAGCCCGGCCCGCTCGACGTCGAGGCTCTGCAGGTAGGTGTGGAAGTACTCGCGGGGGCTGTGCACCTGGGTGTCGGACTCGACGTCCGGCCCCGCCGGGCGGTTGCGGGTCAGCTCGGACAGGTCGGCGAACACCTCGAGCAGCGCTATCTCCCCCGCCACGGGCCGGCCGTTGCCACGGGCGATCTCCGACCGCGCCGCGAAGTAGCCGTCCAGCGCCCGCCCGCCACCCCGCGGGTCGGCGTCGAAGCCGAGCAGCAGCCCGCGCAGGTCCGCGAGCCCGGCCGCGACCCGCTCGGCCGCCGGCACGTCGGTCAGCTCGGCGGGCAGGTCGATCTCGACCTCGGCGGCGGACTCCGGTCCGGCACCCGCGTCGCCGCCCTCACCGAGCGGCTCCAGCCGCAGCAGCGGGGCCCCGGTCTCGACCAGGCTGCCGACCGCCACCGCGCATTCGCGCAGCCGCGCGCGGAACGGGGCGCGCAGCACGGTCTCCATCTTCATCGACTCGAGCACGAGGACCGGCGCGCCGGCCTCGACCTCGGCGCCCACCTCCAGCGGCGTGGCGACCACCAGCGCGGGCGCGGGGGCGCGGACGACGCCGCCCTCGTCGTGGCTGATCCGGTGGGCCACGCCGTCGACCTCGACGAGGTGGGTCGGCCCGTGCGCGTGGGTCACCAGGCGGAACCGCGTCCCGTTGACCACGACCTGGCCGGTCTCCCGGTCGAACCGGTCGATCTCCACCTCGGCCGCGTGCGGCGCGCCGCCACCCGCGGAGATCGCGACGCGGAACCGGTGCGGGGCGACCCGGCCGACGTGCACGCGGTACCCGACGCCACGCAGCTTGAGCTCGACCGGCCGGGTGGTGTCCAGCTGCACCTGCGGGCGGCCGCCGTGCGCGGTCTCCAGCAGCCGCTGCCGGGCGACGTGCTCGGCGTCCTCGTAGGCCTCGATCGCGGCGACGGCCAGCGCGACCGCCGACCCGCGCTGCGCAACGAGCCTGCCCTCGCCGCGGACCCGGTCGATCCAGCCGGTGTCCGCGCTCGCGTCGATCACCTCGGGCTGGTCGAGCAGGTCGAGCACGAAGCTCTTGTTCGTCGCGCCGCCGGCGATGATCACCGTCGTCTGCGCCATCGCGCGGCGCAGCCGGCCCAGCGCCTCCTCGCGGTCGCGGCCGTACGCGATGATCTTGGCGATCATCGAGTCGAAGTCGGCCGGGATCGTGTCGCCCTCGCTGACGCCGGTGTCGACCCGGATGCCGGGCCCGGACGGCAGGTCCAGCCGGACGATCTGGCCCGGCGACGGGGCGAAGTCGCGGTCGGGGTCCTCGGCGTTGAGCCGCGCCTCGATCGCGTGCCCGATCTCGGCGGGCGGGCGGCCTTCGAGCTTCCCGCCCGCGGCCACGTGCAGCTGGGCCTTCACCAGGTCGGTCCCGGTGGTCGCCTCGGTGATGGGGTGCTCCACCTGCAGCCGGGTGTTGACCTCGAGGAACGCGAACCGCTTCTCGCCCGGGTGGTAGAGGAACTCGACGGTGCCCGCGCCCCGGTACCCGACCGCGAGCGCCAGCCGCTCGGCGGCCGCCTTGAGCTCCTCGGCCTGCTCGGTGCTCAGCACCGGCGAGGCGGACTCCTCGATGATCTTCTGGTTGCGCCGCTGCACCGAGCAGTCGCGGACCCCGAGCGCCCACGCGGTGCCCTGCCCGTCGGCGATCACCTGGACCTCGACGTGCCGCGCGCCGGTGACCAGGCGTTCCAGGAAGACCACGCCGCTGCCGAAGGCACGCTCGGCCTCCATGCGGGTGCGCTCGTAGGCCTCGGCCATCTCCTCGCCGGAGGAGATCTTGCGGATGCCGCGACCGCCGCCGCCCGCCGTCGCCTTGAGCATGAGCGGGTAGCCGATCTCGTCGGCCATGCGCAGCGCGGTGTCCAGGTCGTCGACCGCGCCGCGGCTCCACGGCGCGACCGGGACGTCGACCTCCTCGGCGATCAGCTTCGACCCGATCTTGTCGCCGAGCTTGCGCATCGCCTCGGCGGTCGGGCCGACGAACGTCACCCCGAGCCGCTCGCACAGCTCCGCGAACGCGGGGTCCTCGGCGACGAACCCCCAGCCGACCCAGGCCGCGTCGGCCTCGGTCTCGCGCAGCGCCCGCTCCAGGACGGCCATGTCCAGGTAGGGCCGGGCCGACGCGGGACCCAGGTCGTAGCTGAGATCGGCCTCGCGGACGAACGTGGCCGTCCGGTCGGCGTCGGTGTAGAACGCGACGGTTTCGACCCGCGATCCGGTTTCGGCCGAGAGCTCCCGGACGGCGTGGATCAGCCGCATCGCGGCCTCACCACGGTTGACGATGGCTACACGACTGAACACGGACCGAGCCTCCTGCACGCGTGTTGGGCTAGCACCCACACATTCTCGTGTATCGACCGGTAGAGAAATGCTGCAATCGACGGAGCCTTGCCCTCGAAGTTGTGGGGACCAGCCAAAAGATGACTCCGGTCACGCCGCGGCTCCTTCGAAACTCGAGGTCGATGCAAGCGGAGGCGGGTGGCGGGCCGTCAAACGGGGTCCTCGAGTGACGAGATCGACCGGTACCGGCCCTAGGCTCTGGCGCGACAGCGCGCCAGCACGACCCGAGGTGGTACCCGACATGGTCTCGACCGAATACGGCCTGCGCCGCATCGCCGAGCTGGCCCCCGCCGAGCACTGGCTGGCAGTGGTGGTTACCACGCGTGCGGACGGCGAACCGTCCGTCTCGGTCGTGAACGCGGGCATCCTGCCCCATCCCGTCACCGGGGAGCAGGTGGTCGCGCTGGTGTCGCAGGCCGGCACGGCCAAGCTCGCGAACATGCGGGCCCACCCCCGCGCCACCCTGGTCTTCCGCTCCGGCTGGCAGTGGATCGCGGTGTCCGGCACGACCGAGCTCGCCGGCCCCGACGACCCGCATCCCGGCGTGCCGGCCGACCGGCTCCCCCAACTGCTGCGCGACATCTACCACGCGGCCGGCGGCGAGCACCCCGATCTCGACGAGTACGACCGGGCCATGGCCGAAGAACGGCGGGTCGCCGTCCTCGTGACGCCGACCAGGTTCAGCACGAACCCGTAAGGCGGGAAAATCCCCCTAGTCCTCGCGCACACCCCCGCACCGATCCCGTACCGGCCGAAGGCCCCCGGGGGAACCGACGGGGATCGCCCGGATGGCGGGCGCGCTCCACGAACCTAACGTTGTCTCACCCGGACGAGGGTCCGGGCGGGCGCCGGCGGAAGTCGTTGCGCCCCAACGGAAAACTTTCAGGAGTGCGCCATGACATACCCGGATTTCGACAACCTGGCCGATCTCATCAGGTCCGTGAAGAACCTGGAGCTGCTGGACGACGACCCGTCCGAGTGGCCGCCCGGCGACCAGGTGCCGACGGACGAACCACCACCCAACCCCGACGAGGGCTACGACCCCGACGCCCCGCCGCCGTTTCGCTACGGACCGGCGGACGAGGTCATCTACGACGAGCAACCGGGCGACCACGTCCACACCGAGCCCGCCCCGGAGGTCGCGCCGCACGAGGGGCCCGATGACGGGAACATCTACCTCGCGCCCGAGCCGGACGCGGACGACGGCGTCGTCACGACCCAGCCCGTCGAGGAGGCACCGGCCGACGACGTCTACATCGAGCCCGAGCCGGGCCACGACGAGGACGGCGTCGTGACCATCGACCCCGTCGAGTCCGCCCCGGGCGAGGACGTCCCCATCGGCTCCGACCCGGACGAGAACGACCAGATCATCACCATCGACCCCGTCGAGTCCGCGCCGGCGGAGGACGTGCCGTTCGACTGAGCGCCGGTCACCCCCGCGCGCCGGAACGAAGGCGGCATCCGGTGTCCGGGTCGGCCGGCAGGCGGCCGACCCGGACTTCGCGGTAGTCAGCTCAGATCGAAGCGGTCCAGGTTCATGACCTTGGTCCACGCGGAGACGAAGTCCCGCACGAACTTCTCCCCGGCGTCGTCGCTCGCGTAGACCTCGGCCACCGCGCGCAGCTCCGAGTTCGCGCCGAACACGAGGTCCACCCGGGTGCCGGTCCACCTGACCTCGCCGGTGGCGCGGTCGCGGCCCTCGAACGTCTCCGCGTCCTCGGACGCCGGCGACCACTCGGTGTCCATGTCGAGCAGGTTCACGAAGAAGTCGTTCGTCAGCCGCTCCGGCGTGGCGGTGAGCACGCCCAGCGAGGACTGCTGGTACGTCGCGCCCAGGGCCCGCAGGCCGCCCACGAGCACGGTCATCTCCGGTGCGCTCAGCGTCAGCAGGTTCGCGCGGTCGATCAGCAGGTACTCCGACGGCAGCCGGTTGCCCTTGCCGCGGTAGTTGCGGAACCCGTCCGCCGCCGGCTCGAGCGCGGCGAACGACTCGACGTCCGTCTGCTCCTGCGACGCGTCCGTGCGGCCGGCTGTGAACGGCACCTGCACGTCGTGACCGGCGTCGCGCGCGGCCTGCTCGACCGCAGCCGACCCGCCGAGCACGACCAGGTCGGCGAGCGAGATCCGCTTCCCGCCGGCCTGCGCGTTGTTGAAGGACTCCTGGATCCCCTCGAGCGTGCGCAGCACCGTCGCGAGCGAGTCGGGCTCGTTGGCCGCCCACTGCCGCTGCGGCTCGAGCCGGATGCGGCCGCCGTTCGCGCCGCCGCGCTTGTCGCTGCCGCGGAACGACGAGGCCGCCGCCCACGCGGTCGAGACGAGCTGGGCGATCGACAGGCCCGAGCCGAGGATCTGCCGCTTGAGCGCGGCGACGTCGTCCGCGCCGACGAGCTCGTGGTCCACGGGAGGCACCGGGTCCTGCCAGATCAGCGTCTCCCGCGGCACCAGCGGGCCGAGGTAGCGCTGGACGGGGCCCAGGTCGCGGTGCGTCAGCTTGAACCACGCGCGCGCGAACGCGTCGGCCAGCTCCTCCGGGTGCTCCAGGAACCGGCGCGAGATCGGCTCGTAAACCGGGTCGAACCGCAGCGCGAGGTCGGTCGTCAGCATCGTCGGCGGGCGCGACAGCGAGCCGTCCGCCGGGTCCGGCACGGTGTTCGCGCCCGCGCCGTCCTTCGGCTGCCACTGGTGGGCGCCGGCCGGGCTCCGGGTCAGCTCCCACTCGTAACCGAACAGCGTCTCGAAGAAGCTGTTGTCCCACTTCGTCGGCGTCGGCGTCCACGTGACCTCGAGCCCGCTCGTGATCGCGTCCCGGCCCTTGCCGGTGCCGAAGCTGTTCTTCCAGCCGAGGCCCTGCTCCTCGATCGGCGCACCCTCGGGCTCGGCGCCGACGTACACGTCCGGGTCCGCCGCGCCATGGGCCTTGCCGAACGTATGCCCGCCCGCGATCAGCGCGACGGTCTCCTCGTCGTTCATGGCCATGCGGCGGAAGGTCTCGCGGATGTCGCGGGCCGCGGCGAGCGGGTCGGGTGTCCCGTTCGGGCCCTCCGGGTTCACGTAGATGAGGCCCATCTGGACCGCGGCCAGCGGGCTCTCCAGCTGCCGGTCACCGCTGTAGCGCTCGTCGCCCAGCCACGTGCGCTCGGGGCCCCAGTAGACGTCCTCATCGGGCTCCCACACGTCCGCCCGGCCGCCGGCGAAGCCGAACGTCCGGCAGCCCATCGTCTCCAGCGCACGGTTGCCGGCGAAGATCATCAGGTCGGCCCACGAGATGTTGCGGCCGTACTTCTTCTTGACCGGCCAGAGCAGCCGGCGTGCCTTGTCCAGGTTTCCGTTGTCGGGCCAGCTGTTGAGCGGCGCGAAGCGCTGCATGCCGGCACCCGCTCCCCCGCGACCGTCGTCGATGCGGTAGGTGCCGGCGCTGTGCCACGCCATCCGGACCATGAACGGGCCGTAGTGGCCGAAGTCGGCCGGCCACCAGTCCTTCGAGGTGGTCAGCACCTCGTCGACGTCCCGCGCCAGGGCGTCGAGGTCCAGGCTGCTGAACGCCGCCGCGTAGTCGAAGTCCCCGCCCATGGGGTTGGCGACGTCGGGGTGCTTGCGCAGGATCGTCAGGTTCAGCTGGTCGGGCCACCATTCGCGGCTGCTGCCGCCCTCCGTCGGGTGGCTGAAGCGGCCCGTCGAGACCGGGCAGCCGCCGGCCTCCGCCACGTTCATCTCTCCGACAACGGCGTCTGGACTGTCAGCCACGTGAACCCTCCGAGATAAGCAGCAGCATGTTCGACAACGTCGCGACCCGACGACGCATGACACGCGAAAGCCCCGCGGCGCGTGTCCGCGAAGGGACGACCGGGGCGTCACACTACGCGTAGTGATCATCGCCCACCCGCCCCGGGTGATCACCCCGTCCGGCGGTCGCGGTGGGTTCCCGGAGTGTGGCCGAAGGCGCGGCGGAAGACGTCGATGAACGCGCTCGTGGACGACCAGCCGCAGGTGTGCGCCACGGCCGTGACCGGCACGTTCTCCGCCAGCAGCACCAGCGCGCGGTAGAGCCGGAGCTGGGTGCGCCACTGCGGGAACGTCATGCCGAGATCGGCCTTGAAGAGCCGGCTCAGGGTCCGGTCACTCGCGCCGACCCGGGCGCCGAGAGCGGCCAGCGTGCGGTTGTCGGCCGGGTCCGCGCGCAGGATCGCGCACACGGCCCGTAGCCGGGAGTCGCTCGGTGCCGGCAGGTGGAACGGTTGCTGCGGCGACGCGCGGAGCTGGTCGAGCAGGACGGCGCGAAGCCGGCGCCGCTCGGGCGTGTCGTCGTGCGGCGGGCGGGTGTAGGCGAGGATCAGCTCGCGCAGCAGCGGCCCGACCTCGAGCACGCCGGGCTCGGTCAGCCGCAGGGGGTTCGTGGTCGCGGGCAGGCCGACCAGGTGCAGCTCGAGCTCGCCGTGCGCCTCGTGCGCGTGGACGGTACCGGCCGGCACCCAGATCGCCCGCGTGGCCGGGGCGACCCAGGAGCCACGGTCGGTGGCGATCGCCAGCACTCCCCTGGCCGCGTACACGATCTGGTGATCGTCGTGGCGGTGTGCGTCGATGGCGGCTCCGGCCGCGAGCGTCTGGACCCGGGTCGGCGCCGCGGGCGTGTGGCGGATCTGCGTCATCGAATGGCATTTTATCGGAAGCGGGACACCGCTCCGGCTCGCGAACATGGCAACGTGGCGCGGAACAAGTCGATCCTCCTGTTGGCCATCGGGCACGCGTGCGTGGACGTCTACCAGGGCTCGGTGGCCGCGCTCGTGCCGTTCTTCGTCGCCGAGCGGGCCTACGGCTACGCCGCGGCGTCCGGCATCGTGCTCGCCGCGTCGCTGCTGTCGTCGGTCGCGCAGCCACTGTTCGGCGCGCTGACCGACCGGTGGGCGATGCCGTGGCTGGTGCCGGCGAGCACGTTGCTCGGCGGGCTCGGCATCGCGCTCAGCGGCGTCAGCGGCTCGTACGCGCTGACACTGGCCTTCGTCGCGGTGTCCGGGATCGGCGTCGCCGCCTACCACCCCGAGTCCGCCCGCATCGCGCGGATCGCCAGCGGCCGCAGCAACACCGCGATGGGCTGGTTCTCGCTCGGCGGCAACATCGGGTTCGCGGCCGCGCCCGTCCTCGTCGCGGCCGTCATGGCCGTCGGCGGCCTGCGCCTGACGCCGCTGCTCGTCGTGCCGGCCCTCGCCGGCAGCGTGCTGTGCCTGTCCGTCCTGCGCGCGCTCGGCCCGGGACCGCGGTCGAGCAGCCGCGCCGCGCGGTCCGGGCGGAGCGACGACACGGCGTCGTTCGTGAAGCTCTCCCTCGCCGTGATCTGCCGGTCGATCGTCTTCGTCGGCGTGAGCGCGTTCATCGCCCTCTACGCCGCGCAGCGGACGGGCGGGGGGACCGCGGCGGGCAGCGGCGCGCTGTTCCTGCTGTACCTCGGCGGGGCGGTGGGCACGATCCTGGGCAGCCGGCTGGCCGACCGCTGGGACCGGGTCGGCGTGGTGCGCTGGTCGTACCTGATCACGGTCGGCGCCGTCGCCGGTGTCGTCTTCGTGCCGGGGCCCGCCCTGTACGTGTTCGTGGCGCTGACCTCCGCCGGCCTCTACGTCCCGTTCTCGCTGCAGATCACGCTCGCCCAGGACTACCTGCCCACGCGGGTCGGCACCGCCAGCGGCGTCACCCTCGGCCTGACCGTCAGCATCGGCGGCATCGCGAGCCCGCTCATCGGCACGATCGCCGACCACACCTCCCTGCAGGCGGCCCTCGCGCCGCTGATCGCGCTGCCCGTGCTGAGCTGGCTGCTGGCCCGCACGTTGCCCGAGCCGGTCGTGACCGAAAACCTTGTGCCACTGCGGTAATCTCCGAGATCGACCAGGTCGGGGCCTGCACTCGGGGGACCCTGTTGCCTGCCTACCGCGAGGACATCAGCGCCGGCCGCGCGCGAAAGCGGCTGATCATCGCCGGTGGCGCCGTGCTGACCGTCGTGATCACCGTGTTCGGCGTACTCCAGCTCCTGCCGTCGGGCGACAACGCGAAGCCCGCGACCGCCGCGGACGAGCCGGCGACCGCCCTCACGGCGACCGAGCTGACGAACGAGTTCCTCAACGAGCTCACCGCGGGCGACGCCGCGGCGGCCGGCAAGCTCACCGACGACGCGGCGGCCGCGACCAAGCAGCTCGGTGACGTCTGGCAGGGGCTCGCGCCGACCTCCCTCGTCGCGAGCCGGGACGAGCTCGTCGAGCCGGCGGCCGGCGCGACCGTGGCCGTCGAGCCGTTCACGCTCAGCTGGGACCTCGGCGACGGCCGTGCCTGGGAGTACAAGAGCTCGCTGCGGCTCGCCAGGAAGGGCGCGGACTGGCTGGTCCGGTGGCAGCCGGGCATCGTGCACCCGAACCTCGCCGCCGGGCAGCGGCTCGTGCTGCACGACCTGACCGGGCAGCCCGCCGTGGTCGGCCGCGGCGGCGCGCCGCTGATCACGTGGACCGGGGACGGGACGACCGCCAAGGACCCGCGGTTCGCGCCGCTGCTGCTGCCCGCCATGGGCCGTGTCGCGAGGGGACGGACCCCGGCGGACGGCTGGTACGTCGCGTCGGCGAACGCCGCCGGCAAGGACGTCCGGGTCCTGCATGGCAGGCCGACGAAGCCGCTCGCCTCGACCCTGAGCCAGCCGGTCCAGGCGGCGGCCCAGACGGCGGTGGACGGGCAGGCCGCCCCGACGATGATCGTGGCCATCCAGCCGTCGACCGGTGACCTGCTCGCCGTCGCCCAGAACGCAGCCGCCGGCGACGATCTGGTGGCGCTGCACGGGCTCTTCCCGCCCGGCTCGACGTTCAAGATCGCCACCGCGACCGCCCTCCTCGACGCCGGCATAGCCGGCATCGAGACCGTCGTGCCGTGCCCCGGCTCGGCCACGATCGGCCAGCGAACCGTGCGCAACGCCGGCTTCGAGCTCGGCGACGTGCCGCTGCGCACCGCGTTCGCGCAGTCGTGCAACACGACGTTCGCGATGCAGGCGGCGAAGCTGCCGCCCGGCGCGCTCCCCCGCGCCGCGAGCCGGCTGGGCCTCGCCGCCGACTTCGCCATCCCCGGCATCAAGACGGAGGCCGGGACCGTGCCGGCCGCGGCGAACTCGACCGAGCAGGTCGAGAACAGCATCGGCCAGGGCCGGGTGGTGGCCAGCTGCTTCGGCATGGCACTCGTCGCCGCGACGGTCGCCGCCGGTCGTGCGATCACGCCGCGGCTGTGGCGCGACCTCAAGACGACGGTCAACGCCGGCTACGAGCCGCCGCCCGGCGCGGTGGTCGCCTCGCTGCGGACGATGATGCGCGACGTCGTCACCTCCGGACGCGGCAGCGCGCTCGACCGCTACGGCGACGTCCACGGCAAGACCGGCACCGCTCAGTTCGACGACGGCACGCAGGCCCACGGCTGGTTCGCCGGCTACCGCGGCGACCTCGCCTTCGCGACGCTGGTGAAGGACTCCTCGTCCTCGTCCGCCGCGGTCACCGTCACGGGCGCGTTCCTCGGCGGCATCGGCTGACCGGGGTCACGAGATCGCCGGATCCGTCGGCTCCAGCACCATGTCCGCCAGGTGCGTCCCGGGCGGCGCGGACAGCACGAAGAACATCGCCGAGGCCACGGAGTCGGGGGCTAGGTAGCGCTCCGACTCGAACGGGCCGCCCTCGAAGCGGCGCACGATGCGCTGCATGTCGGTCGCGACCCGGCCCGGATAGATGCTCGTCACCCGGACACCGTTGCCCATCTCCTCCTGTCGCAGCGCCTGCGCGAAGACCCGCAGCGCGTGCTTGCTCGCCGCGTACGCCGAGCGGCCGGCCGGCGAGCCGGCGACGACCGTCGAGTTCACGAGAATGACCCGGCCGCGCGCAGCCCGTAGGGCGGGCAGCAGATTGCGAGTCATTTCCACTACGCCGAAAAAGTTCACCGCGAAGACGTCCCGCCACACCTCGTCCGGAGTCGCGATGATCGTGTCCCGCTCGAACACGCCGGCGCAGTGCACCAGGAGGTCGACCTCGGCCAGCTCCGGCGGAACCAGGCCGATGCCCTCCGACGTGGCCAGATCGACCTGCCAGTGGAATGCGTCGGGTAGCTCCGTCACCATCGACTTGAGCGCCACCGCGTCGCGACCGGCCAGGCACAACGCGTACCCGTCGGCCAGCAGATTCACGACAGACCGGCCAATTCCCCCAGTAGCCCCTACCACCACAGCGATGGGCTTACCTGCCACCACGATCCCTTTCTGCCGAACGGAGAGCGCTTGCGCGCAATCCCTATTCGATCCGGCCGAGACCGTCGCTACAGCCATACGCAAGCGAAATCGCTACGACTACTGAGCGTCGCGTGATGTGACCAAAATGGACAAAGCATGGCGAAAGGCCGCAATCGGCATGATTGCGGCCTTTCTTCCGTGGCGGCTCCCGATCAGGAACCCTCCTGCACCTGGAAGATCTCGTCGGCCACCAGCCCGTGCGCGTCCCGGTGCACGGACTCCGCGGCCTTCGCGTCGGGGGCGTCGACCAGGCAGAAGATCTTGCCCTCCGACTCGTCGACCCAGTATCTGAGGTAGTTCACCCCGCGGCCTTCCTGCGTCTGCAGGTCGGCCGCGTGCGCCTTGGCGACGTCGTCGATGCTGACCTCGCCGTCGATCGAGTGAACATCCATGAACAGTGCCATTTCCGGCTCCTTCGTTCGTTGTCGTACACACAGCGAACCTCGCGTGAGCCGGGTCGGCATCGGGCGTGTTCCCTAACTTGGCGGCACGACGGGCATGAGGATCCCTAGCTCGGACGCCGTTGCCACGGCACGCGACCGGGTCGGCACGCCGAGCTTGCGCAGCACGGCCGAGACGTGGTGGCCGACCGTCTTGCCGGACAGGCCGAGCCGCACCGCCAACTCGGCGTTGGACAGGCCGCGCGCCAGCAGCTGAAGGACCTCCAGCTCCCGCGCGGTGAGGCCGGCGGGGTTGTTCCGGGTGGCCGGTCGCGGCTCGCGCACGGCCACGCCGCGCAGGCGGACGTCGCGCGCGACCGCCTTGGCGGTGGCCGGCGCGCCCACGCCGTTCAGGATGCCGAGCGCGGTCCGGACGTCGGCCGGATCGTCCGAACGCGACAGTGCGAACGCGTGCCAGCGGGGGCAGCCGAGGTCGGCCCACAGGTTCGCGGCGTCCGCCGGCCGGCCGTCCATCAGCGAGGCGAACGGCTCCGGGAGTGTGCGGCCCGGGTCGGCCGGCGCGGCACCGACCTTGCGCCAGTACGCCAGCTCGGCCATGTCCCACACGTCGCTGTGGTCGCGCATGTCGGTCCACGCGGCCTCGGTCAGGGGCCCGATACTCGCCCCGTCACCCTCGGTCCACGCCTGCTCGGCCCGGGCCGCCGCGACCAGCGCCACCCGCTGCGGCTCCCCGGTCTGCAGGGCGAGCTGCCACGCCTCGTCCAGCGCGGAGCCCACCGGTGCGCCGCGGCGCACCGCCAGCACCCCGGCGACCGTGAGCGCCGGGATGCGGGTGATCGGCGGCAGCCGTGGATACGGCAGGATCTGCCCGACCAGCTGCTCGGCCTCCTCGTGGCGACCGCGCTCGGCCATCAGCCAGGCCAGCCACGACTGCATGTACAGCCACCACGAGTCGAGATCGCGGTCCACGCCGTAGGCGATGCCGGTGCGCAGCACCTTCTCGGCCTCGTCCATGCGCCGCATCAACCCGAGCTCCCAGCCGAGGTTTGTGTACGCCCGGGCGACGTGCTCCTGCGCGTCCACCGCCAGCGCGATGTCGAGCGACCGCCGCAGGCGCGCGATGCCGTCCTCCACCGCGCCGCTGATCATGAGGGTCGTGCCCACGTTGTTGAGCGCGTGGGCCAGCACCTCCTGCTCGCCGAGGC
Source organism: Actinophytocola sp. (assembly GCF_036555685.1). GTDB lineage: Bacteria > Actinomycetota > Actinomycetes > Mycobacteriales > Pseudonocardiaceae > Actinophytocola. Next base: position 15,132 of record NZ_DATBKY010000172.1, read on the forward strand.
GCTCGGACAGCTCGATCGCGCGCTCACCCCAGGCGAGCGCCGCGTCGCAGTCGTGGTCGAGCATCCGCAGCTGCGACATGTTGCTGTAGGCCATGGCGAGTTCCGGCCCCGGCTCGTACGCCTCGAGCGTGGTCACCGCCTCGGTGCCGTACCGGTGCGCGTCGGCGTTGCGCGCGAGGAACCAGGACAGCCGGGACAGCGACCGCAGCGCCGTGCCCACCGCGGGCTCGTTTCCCGCGGCGCGGTGCAGCCCGAGGGCCTCCTCGCGCGTGGCGAACGCCTCGTCGAGCTGGTCGGTCAGGTAGCACTCGTAGGACAGGCGGCCGAGCAGGTCGGCGCGCTCCGCGTCGGACAGCACGTGGCCGTGGCGCAGGGCCGTCCGGTAGTGCGTGGCGGCGGCCCGGTGGCAGCCTAGCGACGCGGCCTGCTCGGCGGCGCGCGGCGCGTGCCGGACGACGGCCTTCGCGAGCCCGCCCCGGTCGGCGTGGTGGGCGAGGCGCCGGTCGTCGGTGGTGGCGAGCAGCCGGCCGTACACCGCTCGGTGCAGCCGGACCCGGGTGCCGGACAGCAGTCCCTCGTAGACCGCCTGGCGGGCCAGCTCGTGCCGGAATCCGACCTGGTCGCCCAGGTCGACGAGCAGGCCGCGGCGCACGCACTCGTCGAGCGCCTCCGCCGGCCGGCCGGAGACGCCGAGCACGAGGTCGGCTTCGGCCTTCGGGCCGACGACCGACGCGGCGGCCAGCACCTCGCGCGCCGCCGGGGTGAGCCGCGCGGCCCGGGCGTGCACCGCGTCCACGACGCTCGGCGGCAGCCGGGTGGTCCCGGCGGCGAGCACCTCGGTGACGAAGAACGGGTTGCCGCAGGTGCGCTCGTACAGCTCGACCGGGTCGAAGTCGCCGCCGGCACGCCGGGCGAGCTCGGCCACCGCCCCCTGGGTCAGGAGAGGCACCAGCATCCGCGCGACGACGGCGGCCGTGGCCAGGTCCCCGAGCACGGCGGTGAGCGGGTGTCCGGGCCCGACCTCGTCGTCCCGGTAGGTGACGACGACCAGGAGCGGCAGGTCGTCCATCCGCCGTCCGAGGTAGCGGACGAGGTCGAGGGTGGTGTCGTCGGCCCAGTGCGCGTCCTCGACGACGAACAGCGTCGGCCGCTCGCCCAGCGCGCCCCGCACGGCCGCGAAGAGCGGTCCCCGGCTGGGCCGGTCGCTGTCCAGCTGTTGTTCGACGGCCGCCCCGAGCATCCCGGCGATGTCGGCGAGGGGGCCGAGCGGCCGCGGGGTGGTGCCACCGTCGCAGGCGCCGCGCAGGACACGCACCCGCTGCCCGGCCAGCTCGGTGAACGCGGCGAGGAGCGTCGTCTTGCCGGCGCCGGCCTCCCCGCCGAGGAACACCAGCCGCCCACGCCCACCGAGGACCTCGGTCAGGTAGGCGTCCAGCCCCGCGAGCAGCGCGTCCCGCTCCAGCAACGACACGCCGCAGCCTAACCCGGCGGAAACGCTCGGGCGAACACCGTCGCGGCGGCACAATATGCGCCGAATCTTTGCTGCGGCAGGGATTTGCTCACCCGACGTCTTCCTCGGTACGCGGCGAGTGACTATGGTCGGGCTTGATCGCCTATGTCGCGTGGAGGTCGGGTGCCGGGCAGGCCGGGGAGACGATCGGCGCGGCTTGCTGCCGTTTTCCTTTCCCTCACGTCACTTGCCGGGTGTTCGGTCAACGCGGTCGAGGTTCCGCGCGCGACTGCCAAGTCGTCGACGAGTGCCCCGGTGCCCGTGCACCGTGCGGACGTGGCGGCACCCGACGAGGCGACCACCGTGCTCGACGCGGCGCCCGGAGTCGACTCCGCGATCGCGGTGTCGCGTGCGCTGTTCCGCAGCGCACCCGTCGTGTTGGTGGCCACGGAGGCGGACCGGGCCGGCATCGCCGAGGCGGCCACGCTGGGCACGGAGATCGGCGCCCCCGTCCTGCTCTACCCGCACCGCGAAGGTCCACAAAGGACAGCATGGCAACGGGAGCTCGGGCGCCTGGCACCCGGCACGGTGCTCGCCGTCGGCGCGGCAGCGGCAGCGTCGGTGCGGGAGTCGGTGCGGGAGTCGGTGCGAGCGTCGGAGGCCGGCGTGTCCGTGCGGACGGTCGGCCCGGACGACCGGGCCGCGGCAGCCGACATCCCGGCGGTGAAGCCGCGGCCGGTGGAGCTCACGCTCCTCGTGGCGCGGTCCCGCGACGACGCCGCGGCCGTGGCGACGGCCCGGGCCGCGGGCGCCGAGGTCGTCACGGTCTCGGGCGCTGACCCCCGCGCCGACGCCAAGGCGATCGCCGCCTTGCGCGCTGCCCCGACGCGGACGGTCCTGGCCCTCGGCAGTGAGTTCGGGCCGCCCGCGCGCCTGGAGAACCGGCTAGCCACAGCCGCCCACGGCGCGCAGTTGCCCGGCGGCGGGCAGGTCGTGCTCGCCGGCCGGCGGATCGTCTGCCTCTACGGCCATCCCGGCACGCGGTCGCTCGGCGTGCTCGGTGAGCAGGGCATCGACGCGAGCATCGCGCGGGCCAAGCGGATGGCCGGGGCGTACCGGCCGTTCAGCGACGTCCCCGTCGTGCCGGCGTTCGAGATCATCGCGACCGTCGCGCAGGGTGCTCCGGGGCCCGACGGCGACTTCTCGGGCGAGTCGAGCGTCGGCGAGCTGCGGCCCTGGGTCGACAAGGCACGCAAGGCCGGCCTGTACGTGGTGCTCGACCTGCAGCCCGGCCGCTCGGACCTGCTCAGGCAGGCGCGCCGGTACGAGCCGCTGCTGCGGTTGCCCCACGTGGGACTGGCGGTCGACCCGGAGTGGAAGCTCGGTCCGCGCCAGCGCCCGCTCGGCCAGATCGGCGGTATCGAGGCGGCCGAGCTCAACCGGACGTCCGCGTGGCTGGCCGGCCTCACCGCACGGCACACGCTGCCGCAGAAGCTCTTCGTCATCCACCAGTTCCGGCTCTCGATGATCCGCCACGAGGCCGCCCTGAACACCTCGCACGACGAGTTGTCGCTGCTGATCCACATGGACGGTCAGGGCTCGACCGGGCAGAAGAACTCCACCTGGCGGTCGGTCGTGGCCGCGCGCCCGCGCAACCTCCCCCTCGGCTGGAAGAACTTCTACGACGAGGACCACCCCATGCTCACGCCGCGCCAGACGATGGCGAAGCGGCCCACCCCGGTGATGATCTCCTACCAGTGAGCGGCGTCCGCTCCTGCCCGGCTGGCCGGGGACGGGGCGGTTGCCGGATCGGCAACGAACGTTGCGCGAGGCCGCCCGGCGGGCGCATCGTCCGGATGTGGACGAACACTACTGGGACGACAAGTACCACACGCGGGACCGGCTGTGGAGCGGTGAACCGAACGGCGTGCTGGTCGTGGAGGCCGCCGACCTGACGCCCGGCCAGGCGCTCGACCTCGGCTGCGGCGAGGGCGCGGACGCCCGCTGGCTCGCCGCGCGGGGGTGGCTCGTGACCGCGGTCGACATCTCGCGGGTCGCGCTCGAGCGGGCCGCCGCCGTGGCCGGCGGCGAAGGCGTGTCGTGGACGCATGGCGACCTCACCGTGTTCCCGCCGCCGGCCGGGGCCTTCGACCTCGTGTCGGCGATCTACTTCCCGCTCCCCCGCGCCGCGACCCGCGCGCTCGACTCCCTGCTCGCGGCGGTCGCGCCGGGCGGGACGCTGCTCGTCGCCACCCACAACCTCGACACGTCCCACCGCGAGCACATGGACCCGGCCTTCGACCCGGACGACTACTACTGGCCGCACCAGATCGCCGCGGCGCTCGACGGCACGTGGAAGGTCGAGGTCGACGAGATCCGGCCGCGTGTCTCGGCCACGCCGCCCGCCGGCGGACACATCGAGGACATCGTTCTCAAGGCACGCAAGGGGGCCTGGGCCGCGACACGCGCCGGCCACTGACGACCGAGGGTTAGCCTGGCGGCCATGGACCCGGTGGAGGAGGCGCACTACTGGCGGCATCCCGCGGTGTCGGGCGTCGACCTGATGCGCGCCCGCTACGTCCGGCACGGGTTCTCGCGGCACACGCACGACACGTTCGCGCTCGGCACGATCCGGGCCGGCGCCGAACGCCTGCTCATCGGCACCGAGCGGCACCGCATCGCCGCCGGCGGGGTCGTGCTGCTCAACCCGGACGTCGTCCACGACGGGCACCCCGACGCCGGCGACGGCTGCGCGTACCGGGTCTTCTACCCGGCCGTCGACGTGGTCACCGACGCCACCGGCAGCCGCAGCCCGTGGTTCGCCCAGGCCGTCGTCGACGACCCGGCCGCCGCCGCGGTCATCCGGCAGGCGCACGTCGCGGCCGAGTCGGGCGACCGCCTCGCCTCCGGCACGCTGCTGATGACCACGCTCGCGACGCTGTGGCGCGGCTACGGTGGCGGCCGCCGGCGGCCCACGACACCGGCCGGCCGCCACGCGGTCGAGCTGGTACGCGACCTGCTGCACGAGCGGATCGTCGACCCGCCGAGCCTCGCCGAGCTCGCGGCCGAGGTCGGCACCGGCCAGTTCGCGGTGCTGCGGGCCTTCCGCGCCCGCTTCGGGATGCCGCCGCACGCGTACCTCAACCAGCTGCGCGTGCGCCGTGCCTGCGCGCTGCTCGACGCGGGCACGCCGGCCGCGCAGGTCGCCGTCGCGGTCGGGTTCGCCGACCAGTCGCACCTGTCGCGGCACTTCCGGCGCGTCGTCGGCGTCGCGCCCGGGCGGTACCAGCGCAAGAACGTACAAGAGCGGGGCGCGCGGCCGACCTAGCGTCACCGGCATGGAACCCGACAAGCGCACCCGGCAGGAGTGGACCGCCGCGACCACCGCGTGGGTCGAGGACTTCATGTCGGGGCTGGAGGACGCGCCCGCGAGCAACCTCGACTCCGGCGTCCCGGCCGAGCTCCTCGCCCCGCCGCCGGACCGCCCCGGCGACCTCGCCGACCTGCTCGGCCGGTTCGGCGACGCGGCCGGCCGGGCCATCGAGACCGCGGGCCCGCGCTTTTTCGGCTACTTCGCGCCCGGCGGGCTCTACAGCTCGGTCCTGGCCGAGATGCTCGCGTACACGGTCAACCGCTACACCGGGCTGGCCGGTCCGGCGCCCGCGCTGGTCGCGCTGGAGCACAGCGTGGTGCGGTGGCTGTGCGACCTGTTCGACCTGCCCGAAGGCGCGGGCGGGCTGTTCACCTCCGGCGCGTCGATCGCCACGCTCGCCGCGCTGCACGCCGCCCGCGAGGACCGGCTCGGCGGCCCGGACCCGCGGGGCACGGTCTACGTCACCGGGCACACGCACTACTGCGTCGCCAAGTCGGCGAGGATCGCCGGTCTCACCGCCGACCAGGTGCGTACGGTGCCCGTCGGCCCGGACGAGCGCATGGACGTCGGCGCGGCCGCGGCGCTGATCGCCCGCGACCGGGCCGCCGGCCGGCGGCCCTTCCTGCTGGTCGGCACCGCCGGGACGACGAGCACCGGGGTGGTGGACCGCCTTGACGAGGTCGGCGCGCTGGCCCGCCGCGAGGGCCTGTGGTTCCACGTCGACGGCGCGTACGGCGGCGCCTTCCAGCTCACCGAGCGCGGCCGCGAGGTGCTCACCGGGATCTCCGCGGCGGACTCGCTCACCCTCGACCCGCACAAGAGCATGTTCGTGCCCTACGGCACGGGCGTGCTGCTGGTCCGCGACCAGCGCCGGCTGCGGGCCGCGCACAGCGCCACCGGCGACTTCCTGCAGGACCTCGACCGCGGCAGCGGCCCGGACTACGCCGACCTCGGCCCCGAGCTCACCCGCAGCTACCGCGGGCTGCGCCTGTGGCTGCCGCTGCACCTGCACGGCGTGGCCGCGTTCCGCGAGGCGCTCGACGAGAAGCTGGATCTCGCCGCGCACGTCCACCGCACGCTCTCCGCCGACCCCAACCTCGTGGTCCCCTACCCCGCGGGCCTCACCGTCACCGTGTTCCGCTCCCCTGCTGGCGACGCGGCGACCGAGGCCCTGCTGGACCGGATCAACGGGACCCGCCGCGTGTACCTGTCGAGCACCCGCGTGTCCGGCCACCACACGATCCGCCTGTGCGTGCTGAGCGTCCGCAGCCACCGGTCCCATGTGGACGAGGCGCTGGCCGTGATCCGCCAGGCGGCCGCGCAGGCCGCTTAGCCACCGCTTAGCTCCGATGTAGCCGCCCCTCCTAGCGTCCGGCCCGGATGACCGTTGCACGTCGATGAGGGGAGAACGCGTGGCGGGCAAGGGGAAGAGCGAGGTCGATCCGGCCGAGCTGGACCGGGCCGCGAGGAAGATGCGGGAGATGGCGGTGCGCGACTTCCACGCCGCCGACGACTTCCAGCGGGGGCTGACCGAGCGCGCGGGGGCCGACTACGTGTTCGGCCGCTCGCCGGCGGCGCAGGAGATCGCCGCGAAGTGGGACCGGGCCGTCGCGCGGCGCGCACAGGGCGCGGAGGACCTCGGCACACGCACGCAGGACATGGCCGAGGACCTCGAGCGCACGGCCGACGAGTACCGCAGGAACGACGACGAGCAGGCCGACACGCTCGGGGGCTTCGAGCGCCGGCTCTCCACATCGAGCGGGGGCTGAGATGGACTTCCGGCACCAGGCGCTGCGCGGCGCCGCCTTGTCCGACGAGATGCTGCGGCTGTCCGAGGCCGCCTCCCGGCTCGGCACCGGGCCCGATCCGATCGAGCGGCTGTATCTGCTGGACTGCGTGCCCAGCGAGATGCACCACCTCGCCGACAGCGTGCTCGGCCCGGCCAAGACCGTCCACGAGGTCGGCGACGACTTCGAGAACACCCGCGCGCGGCTGCTGCGCAGGTGGCACGGCGAGGCCGCCGACGCCTTCGCCAGCAGCAGCCTCGACCTGCTCACCAGCTACATCACGCGGAGCAAGAACAGCCGCGAGACCGGGCAGGCCGGCAAGGACATCGCCGACGGGCTGGACGACGTCGCCGCGAGTGGGGCCGACTTCGCGAGCCGGACGGCCGGCGCGGCCGACGACGCCTCGGTCCTCGTCATCACCATGCAGGACGACGCGCCCGAGGACGCCAAGGCGATCGTCCGGCAGGCCGTGGCCGAAATCGACGCGATGGTCGACGCCAAGCAGGACGAGATCGCGTCGATCGGCAGCCGGCTGGACAAGATCAGCGCGGTCTGAGGCGCTCAGACGTGGCCGGCCGCCCAGCAGGCGGGGCCGTCGTGGCAGTTCGTCAGGCGCTCGAGAGCGGCATGGAGCCGGCCCAGCCGCGCCGAGCTCAGCGTCCCGGCCAGGTTGTGCAGCTCGGAGGGGTCGCGGGTGTGGTCGTAGTACTCGCGCGAGCCGTCGGCGTACTCGACGTAGGTGTACGCGTGCGTGCGCATCGCCGCGTACGTCGGCGGGTCGCCGCTGCCCGGTTCGGGGCGGTCGGGATCGTCGGGCCGGGTGCCGGGGCCGTGGTGTTCCACGAGGTTGGCCGTCCGCCAGCCGATGCCGGGCCAGCCGACCAGCAGCGGCAGCAGGCTATGTCCGTCCACTCGGGACGGTACGGGTGCGCCGGCGGCGCGCATGAAGGTCGGGGCGAGGTCGATGTTCGCGACGGCCGCGTGGCTCACCGAGTCCGGTGCCACGTTGGGTCCGGCCACCACGAGCGGCACCCTGATGTCGGTGTCGAACGCCGTCATCTTGCCGGGGGTCAGCCGGTACTCGCCCATGTGGTAGCCGTTGTCCGAGCTGAACACGATGTACGTGTTGTCCGCGACGCCCGCCTTCTCGAGGGTCGAGCGGAGGTTGGCGATGAGGTCGTCGACCGCCTGTACCGACTGTGCCCGCTTGCGGAAGGCGTGATCGATCGCGTCGCGCTCGCTCGCGGACAGCGGCCCGTAGCCGGCGAGCCACGGCGGTGCGTTCTGGGGCAGCGTGTCGTACGCCGGGCCGCGAGGCACGTCCAGGCCGGGGAAGTCGTCCTTGTGGCGCGGGGCCGGCGTGTACGGCGAGTGCGGTGCGAACGGGGCGACCTCGAGCAGGAACGGCTTGTGATCGCGGGCGGAGCGGGTGATGAAGTCGGAGCCCTTGCCGGCCAGGACGTCGGTGAGGTAGTCGGCCGGCTGGTGGCCGTAATGCACGACGTCGTGGTTCTGGTTGAGGTTGTACCAGTACTCCCAGTAGCCCGGCCCCGCGACGTCCCATTCGCTCCAGCCGGGCGGAACGTACGGTTCGGTGCCGCCCTCTCGGTGCGCGGGCATGTACTGGTTGAGGTACTTGCCCATCAGCGCGGTCCGGTATCCGTGGGCCCGCAGGGCGGCGGCGAAGGTCTCCGACTCCTCGCCGTGGTCGTGGAAGTAGTGGAAGCCGCCGTCCGCGCCGCCGTTCGTGTAGACGCCCGTGTCGTGCGGGAACCGGCCGGTGAGGATCGACGCCCGGGACGGGCAGCACAGCGAGTCGGTGACCACGTAGTCGGTGAACGTCGTGCCCTCGCCCTGCAGCTTGCGCACCTGCGGCAGGTACTTCACGAGGTTCCAGGACAGGTCGTCGGTCAGTACGAACACGATGTTCGGCCGCCCGGGGCCGGTCCCGCCGGCGACCGTCTGCGGCGCGGCGCCGGCCAGGCCGACCAGCACCACGATCACGCCGGCGACGAACGCGAGCCGGCGGCGAACACGTCCCATACCGCCAGTGTCGACCAGATCGCGTGGGAACGGTGTGCGGAGCCGCCGTGGGTGGCTCGACCCGAGCCACCCACGGCAGGATCAGGCGGGGATCAGGCGGGGGATCAGGCGACCGCCTCCAGCGGGTTGTAGTAGCCGCCGCGCTGGCCGCTGCTGTTCGGGTGGTACGACTCGTCGATCGGCCAGGTGACGCTGTTGAGCCAGCGGGTACCCGAAGCGCAGATCTCGTGGCCGGCGAAGCTGTTCCGCGCGTCGATGTAGGTGAACCCGTACGCGGCGGCGCGGCCGGAGATCACCGAGGCGAGCACGTCGGAGGACTGGTTGATCGCGGCCCGCTTGGTCTCGCTCAGGCCGATCCAGCAGGAGCCGTTGAGCTGGTAGATGTGCGGGTAGCCGAGCACGACCACGCGCGCGCTCGGCGCCCGGTTGCGGATCTGGGTGTAGACGTTGTTCAGTCGGCCGGGCAGCGTGGTGCGGGCGAAGTCCTGTGCCTGCTGGTTGCGGCTGACGCAGGTCGAGTCGGAGCTGGTGTTGCAGGTGGTCATGACGTCGGCGAAGCCCGCGTCGTTGCCGCCGATGGAGATCGTCACGAGCGCGGTGTCGGACGTGACCGAGGCGACCTGGCTGTTCAGCACGTCGCTGGTCACCGCGCCGGAGCAGGCCACGAACGCGAACGACGACGGGGCGTTCGCGTTGGCCCACAGCTGCGGGTAGGAGTTCGCACTGCGCTTGCAGCTGCCGCTGTTGCCGTAGCTGCCGGCGCCGGTGCCGGACGAGTAGGAGTCGCCGAGCGCGACGTATCTGCCGGTCGCGGCCGAGGCCGGCATCGCCAGTCCGGCAACGGTCGCGGCGGTCACCGCGGCGACGAGGAGCGGGCGGAAGAGGGTGCGGGGAAACGACATCGTTACCTCCGGGGCAGGGATCCCGAACGCACCAATGATCCGTGGGAAACCTACTTCCCGGATAGGACTTCTCGTTGCCAGATTCCCATCACGCCGGTTTCCGAGCGAGCGCCCCGGCCGCGAACCGTCCGGCGGGGTGGCCGTGGGTGTAGCCGCGCACCCGCTACCGGTACCGCTGCGAGTCGTCAGCCGACACGTCGCGTCCTCCCACTTGATCACCGGACCGGCGCCACAGTGGCCGCCCGTTTCGGATCCGGGTCGGGGGGTATCCGATTACCCGACAGACGAGCCTGGTGGGAGGGCTGAACGATGTCCAAGGAGACGCTCGCGCTGCTGCAGCAGGATCACGGCGAGATCCGGCAACTCCTCCATGAGTTCGAAGCGGCCGGTGACGTGGCCGCGGCCGCCAAGGACCAGATCATCAAGCGGCTCCTGGCCGCGGCACTGCGGGCACACACCCATCGCGGCGGTGTGGACGTGCTGGCGCGCATGTGAGTCCGAGCGGTACGGCGCGTCGATCCACGTCGATCCACGGGCACCCGGCCGTTGGACCACTGAGGCCGGCGCTCGACTCGCGGTGGCGGATGTCGCACCGCATGACCGGGATTTGCGTGTCGAAGCCCGGTCGCGTCGCGCATCTCGTCCACTATGTACAGCTGCTTGCCGACGAAGCCGTCGACGGCCACGACGACCACGGCACCGCGCGCGCCCAGCGCGAGCTCGTCCCACACGAACCAGAACCGGGCCCGGCGAACAGGTACAGGATCAGCGAGTCGTTCGGCGTGATGTGACCGAGGTCCGGCGCCCCCGTGGTGGTGTTCTTGCCCCCACACCGGCCAGGTCGTCCACTCCCCCGCGCACGCGAACGTTTCACGTTAAATCCATAGTGGACCAACGAATTGGCCGAAATCCGGCGCACCACCACTTGATCGGTAGTAGTACTACTGTGTTTTGCTGACTCTCAAGGACGGGAGACTCCGTGACACAGTTCGACTACGTCATCGTCGGCGCGGGACCCGCCGGCTGCGTGCTCGCCAACCGGCTCTCCGCGGACCCCGGGGTCAGCGTGCTGCTGATCGAGGCGGGCGACCAGGACACGAACCCGCTCATCGCCATCCCACGTGGCTTCGGCGAGCTGCTGGGCGACCCGAACACCGCGTGGCACTACCCCACCCGTCCGTTCGGCCCGGCGCGGCAGCAGGAGTTCTGGGTGCGCGGCAAGACGCTCGGCGGGTCGAGCGCGGTCAACGGCATGGTCTACAACCGCGGCCAGCCCGCGGACTACGACGCGCTCGAGCGGCTCGGCAACCCCGGATGGGGCTGGGCGGACATGCTGCCGGTCTTCAAGACGATCGAGGACAACCCGCTCGGCGAGTCCGCCGTCCGCGGCAGCGGCGGACCCCTGCGCGTGTCGACGCCGGATGCCGGCGACCCGTTGCTCGAGGACATCATCACCGCGGGCACCTCGCTCGGCTGGCGGCGGACGGCCGATCTCAACGAGGCGGACGAGGAGCGCGTCGGCTACGCGACCTCGACCATCCGCGACGGCCTCCGGGTCAGCGCGGCCGGCGCGTTCCTGCACCCGGTCATCGGCCGGCCCAACCTGAGCGTGGCCGTGGAGACGCTCGTCGACCGCGTGCTGCTCGACGGCGGCCGGGCGACCGGCGTGCGGGGCCGGCAGGACGGCGAGATCTTCCAGGCGCACGCGACCCGCGAGGTGATCCTCGCGGCGGGCTCCCTCGCGACGCCCAAGATCCTGCAGCTGTCCGGCGTCGGACCCGCGGACGCGTTGCGCGCCGCGGGCGTGGACGTCGTGGTGGACAGCCCGAACGTCGGCGGCCGGATGCGCGAGCACCGCGTGTTCACCATGATGTTCCGGCTCGCCGAGGACCTCGGCTACAACAAGCTGCTCAGCACCGAGGCCGGCCAGGCGCGGGCCATGGAGGAGTACCAGCGCTCGCGCACCGGTGTGCTCGCCGGGCCGTCGTTCGACATCGTCGGCTTCTTCAAGACCCGCCCGGAGCTCGACCGCCCGGACGCCCAGTTCCAGATCGCGCCGTTCTCCGTGCTGCCGCCAGAGCCCGGCAAGGCGCTGCAGATCGAGCAGGAGCCGGGGATCATGGCCGTGGCCTACATCCTGCGGCCGGAGAGCCAGGGCGGCATCCGCATCACCTCGGCGGACCCGGACGCACCACTGGACATCGACACCGGCTACCTCACCGCCGAGTACGACCGCGTGACGTCCGTCGACGTCTTCCGCGGCATGCGCCGGATGTTCGCCGCCGAGCCGCTCGCGAAGCGGATCGCGCACGAGCTCGTGCCCGGGCCCAACGTGGACACCGACGAGCAGATCCTCGACGCCGGCCTCGTCATGGGCGGGTGCGGCTACCACGCGATCGGCACCTGCGGGATGGGCCCGGACGACGGCGACGTGGTCGACCCGCGGCTGCGCGTGCGCGGGGTGGCGAACCTGCGCGTCGTCGACGCCTCGGTGCTGCCGATCATGGTGTCCGGCAACCTCAACGGTCCGGTCACAGCGCTGGCGTGGCGGGCCGCCGACCTCATCCTCGCGGGACAGTGACCACTCCGCCCTGGTTCTCGATCACGACGGCCGTCCCGCCGCACGCGGGCCGGTCTCGCGCAGGGCGTTACGGTCGATCTTGCCGTTGACGTTCAGCGGCAGCGAGTCCCGATGGTTCAGCCGCCGCGGCACCATGTGGATCGGCAGGTACTCGCGCAGCCACCGGACGAGCTGCCGGCCGGGCTGCGGCGTGCCGGTGTAGAACGCGACCAGCTCCGGGCCGTCCGCGCCGCGCTCCGCGATCACCACCGCCTGGGTCACGTCCGGGTGGCGGGCGATGGCGGCCTCCACCTCGCCCAGCTCCACCCGGTAGCCCCAGATCTTGAGCTGGTGGTCGAGCCGTGACAGGTGGACGAGCTCACCGGCCTCCCACCGCACCCGGTCACCGGTGCGGTAGTAGAACTCCGGCCGCGGCGCGACACCGTCGGCCGGCACGTACCTGTCGCCCTCCCGGACCAGGAACCGGCCGGCGTCGTCGCGTGGATCCAGGTACCCGGCGAACCGCTGCGCCCCGCGCACGCACAGCTCGCCCTCCTGCGCCGCGAACCCGTCCTCGTCGACGATCACGTGGTCGAGATAGTCGTACACCGGTCCGATGGGGACGGTGTCGTTCGACGTCGCGGGCCAGCCGGCCGGGTCGGCGGGGAGGCGGTATTCCGTGCACGCCACGGTCAGCTCCGTGGGGCCGTACACGTTGTCGATGCGGGCGCCCGGCGCGACCGCGCGCCACGCCGCGGCCTGGGCCCGGGTGAGCTGCTCGCCGATGAAGATGCTCTGCCGCAGCACCGTGGACCGGCCGGTGGGCAGGTTGCCGAGGTTCGCGCTGACCGACACCACGGACGGCACCGAGAACCAGTGCGTGATCGCCTTGTCCGCCAGGAAGTCCACCGGGCTGAGCAGGTCGGTCCGGCTCGGCGACACCAGCGTGGCGCCGCCGCCCCATGTGACGAACAGGTCGAACACCGACGGGTCGAAGGTGAAGTCGAACGTGTGCGACATCCGGCAGCCCGGGCCGACCTCGAAGCGCGCGATGTTGCGTGCCACGAACGGCGACACGTTGCCGTGGCTGATCGGCACGCCCTTGGGTCGGCCCGTCGACCCGGAGGTGAACAGCACGTACGCCACGTCGTCGGCCGCGGCCGACAACGCCGGTAGCGGGCCCGGCCGGGCGGCCAGCACGTCGGCGGCACCGAGCCGGACGACGGTGCCCGCCGCGCCGGCCAGGCCGTCCAGCTCGGCCACTCCGTCGTCGGCGAGCAGCACGTCGCAGTCGATCGAACCGCAGATGACCTCGTTGCGGCGCACCGGATGCGACGGGTTGAGCGGCACGACCGTGGCGCCGAGCCGCAGCGCGGCGAGGTAGCCGGCGAACGCCACGAGGCTGCGGCTCGCCAGCAACGCCACCCGGTCCGGTACCGAGCCCCGGGCGGCGAGGACGGTGCCGGCCACCGCCTCCGCGCAGCGGCGCAGCTCGCGGTAGGTCAGCACCTCCCCGTCGACCTCGAGCGCGACCGCCTCCGGGTGCCGCTCGGCGGATCGGGCGAACCATTCGTAGAGCGTCCTCGACGTCATGGCGCCCGGCTGGTCAGGCGATGTCGCGCATGGCGCGGTCGCACACGGCCAGCGCGCAGTCGAGCCGGCGCAGGATGCCGATGGCCACCTCGGGGAGCATGTCCGGGCGGGCCGCGGCGAGCGGGGCGATGACGTGGTTGAGCCAGCCCTCGGCGTGCTCGACGTCGACCACGACGTGCTCGAGCAGGTAGTGCATCTCGGCGTCGGTGAGCCCGACCCGCCGCCAGCCCTCGATCTGCCGCTCGAGCCGCCCCGGCACCACGAGCTCGGTGGCCTGCAGCATGCCGATCGCCTGCGGCGCGAGGCTGCGGTCCGCGGAGGTCTGGAAGTACATGTTGGCCATCCGCAGCTCTTCCACCCAGTAGAAGTCCACGTTGGACAGATAGTCGTCGGCGGGTACGCCGATGCGCTTCATCATGTCCAGGCGCAGCTGCCGGTGCGTGCCGGCGAGCTTCCCGTTGCCCATCTCGTCCCAGAAGTTGCCGGCCAGCTCGATCTTCTGGCCGCCGTGGATGCCCGGTAGCAGCAGCGCGACCAGGTCACCGAAGTGGATGTCGAACGGCGTCTCCTGCGCCTGGAACTCCCGCAGCTGCTCGAAGGTCGCCCGCTCGGCGAGGAAGTCGAACAGCGGGTGGGTCACGCCGGACGCGTGCTCCTCGCACACCACGGTGGCCCACTTCCCGAAGCCCTCGGGCGTGGTCGGGATCTCCAGGCCCGCGCCGTACACCTTGCGGTCGCGCGCGAGCCACGCGTCGCCGACGCGGCGGTGCGCGTTCACGACGACCGGATCCGTGTAGTCGCGCCAGTCCGGGGACCACGGCGGCAGGATCCGGTGCGCGTAGACCTCGTACAGGAAGCGCTGTGCCTCCAGCTCCGCGGCGGGATCGTCGTCGCCGAAAGCGCGGATGCTCACCTCGTCGGCGCGCCGCTCGAGCTCGTGCAGCGCGTCGGCCGACGGATCGGCGGCGACGGACCGGACCAGGCCGCTGAGCTCCGTCGTGGTCGTCGCGCCGGGCTTCACATCCATCTGAGTCATCGTGCACTCCTTCTTGAATCGATCATCTGAGGTCAGCTCTGCGTCGCGATCCGGAACAGCTCGCGGACCGGGGTGTCGGGCGCGGCCGCCGCCCGGGCGAGCACGGCGAGCAGGCCGGCCCGCCACCGCCGCACGGTCGCCTCGTCGAACAGCGCGGCGTCGTACTCCCAGCCGCCGGCGAGGCTGCCGTCCTGCTGGGGCAGCAGGGAGACCGCGCTCTCGTAGTGCAGGCCGATCGGCGCGTACACCGGTCCGATCGGGGCGAAGTCGAACCCGTTGTCGCCGCCGACGAGCTCCATGTCGAACTCGCTCGTCCGGAACGCCCGGCCCGCCATCGGCGCGTTCTGTACGGAGAAGCAGGCCGCCAGCGCCGCGTCCGGGATCGCCAGCTCGGCACGCAACGTCTCGAACGGCACGGTCGGGCGGCCGAACGCGGCGGTGGTCACCTCGCGGGTGACACGCAGCAGGTCGGCGAACGTGGCCGCACCGGCCACCGGCACCCGGACCACGAGCCGGTTGACGAACCAGCCGACCAGCCGCTCCCAGTGCGACCGGACGCGCAACGCGTTCGGCGTGACGACGGCGATCTCGTCCGCGCCGGAGTGGGCGGCGAGGACCGCGGCGTGGGCGGCGAGGCCGGTCATGTACAGCGACGTGCCGCTGCGCTTGCCGAGCGCGTCCACCGCCGCGCCCAGCTTCCGGTCGACGACCAGGTCGAGGAAGCCGGGCCGGAACTCGTGGCCCGCGCGCTCGACCTCGGTGGGCAGCCCGATGCCGCCGAGCCCGCGCAGCTGGTCGCGCCACGCGGCCAGGTCCTCTCCGTAGCGCGGGCCGGCCCGGTACTCGCGGTGCCACTGGACGAACTCGGCATAGTCGCCCTCGATGGGCTTGAGGTCGGGCTCGGTGCCGTCGGCGTAGGCGTGGTAGGCGGTGCCGATCTCGTGCAGCGTGATGCCGATGGACCAGCCGTCGATCGCGGTGTGGTGGACCGTCCACTGCACGACGTGGTCGTCCGGGCCGAGCCGGTGCACGCGGGCGCGGATCAGCGGGCCGGCGGCCAGGTCGAACGGGCGGGCGCCCTCCTCCCGGATGAGCCGGCGGACCGTGCGCTCGGGGTCCGGACCCGCCACATCGGACACCTCGACCGGGATCTCGGTCAGGTCCAGCACGCGCTGGACGTATTCGTCGCCCTCGCGGTGCAGGGAGACCCGCAGCGGCGCGTGCCGGCGCACCAGCAGCGCGAAGGCCCGGCGCAGCGCGCCGAGGTCGAGCCGGCCGCGCATGCGTACCGCGAACGGGGCGTTGTACCAAGGGTCGTGGCCGTAGCCC
Source organism: Actinophytocola sp. (assembly GCF_036555685.1). Taxonomy (GTDB): domain Bacteria; phylum Actinomycetota; class Actinomycetes; order Mycobacteriales; family Pseudonocardiaceae; genus Actinophytocola. Next base: position 31,205 of record NZ_DATBKY010000172.1, read on the forward strand.
TCGTCCGCGCGGAAGAGCGCCTCCTGCGGGAAGGACTGGGGCAGCACGGTTCCCGGCGTCATGCGCGGCACGGGCCGCTCGGCGTAGACCTGGTCCTGGCGCGCGCTCGCGCGCTCCCGTTCCCGTTCGACCAGCGTGGCCAGCCGGGCGACGGTCGGCTCGGCGAGGAAGTCGGCGAGCCCGATGTCGACGCCCAGCCGGTCCCGCACCCGTGCGGTCACCTGGGTGGCCTGCAGCGAGTTGCCGCCCAGCTCGAAGAAGTCGGTCGACTTGTCCACAGTAGACAGCGAGAGCAGCGGCCCGAGGACCTCGGTGGCGATGACGCGTTCCAGCTCGGTCCACTCCGTGTCCGTGGCCGTCGCCGCCGGTTCGGGCGGGGCCGGGAGCGCCCGGCGGTCGATCTTGCCGCTCGGGGTGCGGGGCAGCTCGGCCAGGACGGCGAGCCGGGTGGGAACCATGTAGTCGGGCAGCCGCGCGGCCGCGACCTCGCGGACCTCGTGGAGTGCCGGCTCCTCACCGGCGGGCACGACGTATGCGGTCAGGTGCCGGCCGGCGTCCGCGCCGTCCCACACCTCGACCGCGACCTGCCGCACCCGTGGGTCGGCGGCCAGCACCGACTCGACCTCGCCGAGCTCCACCCGGAACCCGCGGAGCTTGACCTGGCGGTCCACCCGGCCGAGGAACTCGAGTACGCCGAGCGACGACCGGCTGGCGGCGTCGGGCAGCGGCACCGGTGTCCACCGCGCCAGGTCGCCGGTGCGGTACAGCCGCGCGCCCGGTTCGTCGCCGAAGGGGTCGGGCACGAACCGGTCGGCGGTGTGGCCGGGCCGGCCGAGGTAGCCGCGGGCGAGCCCGGCCCCGGCGATGCACAGCTCCCCCGGGACGCCCGCCGGCACCGGGCGCAGGTGCTCGTCGAGCACGTACGCGCGATGGTTGGGCATCGGCAGGCCGATCGGCGGGATCCGCCCGCCGGAGGGTGGCTCGCAGCGCATGAGGGTGACCGCGACCGTGGTCTCGGCCGGGCCGTAGCCGTTCCAGAACTCGCGGCGCTCGGTGGCCCACTCGTCGACGAGCACGCCCGGTGGCGCCTCGCCGCCGACCGACACCAGTCGCAGGTGGGGCAGCGCGGCGGGGTCGAGCAGCGGCATCAGGCTCGGTGGCAGCTCGGCGGCGGTGACGCGCTGCTCGATCAGCAACCGCTGCAGCGCCTCGACCGAGAGGCGTTCCTCGTCGCCGGCCAGGACCAGCGTCGCGCCGGCACAGAGCGCCGACCACAGGTCGAACACGGACACGTCGAACGTGAGCGCGGCGAAGCCGAGCAGCCGGGTTTCCGGCCCGATCCCGTAGGCGGTCGCGATGTGCCGGGAGAAGTCGGCGACCGCGCGGTGCTCGACCAGGACGCCCTTCGGCCGGCCGGTGCTGCCCGATGTGTAGATGACGTAGGCGCCGCCGTCCGGCCGTGCGGTCATCGCATCGACCGGCCGCGCCGCCGTCGATTCCGGCTCCAGCACGGGAGTCCCGTCCGGGAACCGGTCCGCCAGGTCGGCCGTCGTGACCACTATGGACACTCCGGCGTCGGCGCACAGGTACGCGATGCGGGCCGGCGGATACTTCGGGTCGACGGGCACGTACGCGGCGCCGGCCATCATGATGCCGAGCGGCGCCCACACCGTCGCGGCGGTGCGCGGCAGGCATACCGCGACCCGGTCCTCCGGGCCGACGCCTCGCTCGCGGAGCTCGGCCGCCAGCCCGGCTGCCCGGTCGAGCAGCTGCCGGTAGGTCAGCTCGCCGTCGGTCGCGACGAGCGCGGTCGCGTCGGGGTCCTGCTGGACGACCAGGCCGGGAATCGTGGCGGGTGGGTCGTTGAGCAGGCCGCCGTCGCCCGCGCGCAGCAGCTCGGCCCGCTCCTCGCCGGTGACCAGGTCGGCGGCGTCGATGGGCCGGCCCGGCTCGGCGCGGTCGAGTGAGACGGCGAGGGCGGTACGCCGGATCAGCGCGGTCACGGTGTGCTCGGTGATCGCCCGCCCGTCGAACACGGCGGTGATCTCGGTGCCGCCGTCGGGTGCGGGCGCGATGTCGAGGCCCACGGTGGCGGCCGCGTGCGGCGCGAGCCGGCCGGCTCGGTCGTGCACGGCGACGCTGACGAGCGGGTCCTCGGCGAGCATCGAGCGCAGCTTGGACCATGGCACGTCGGCGTTGCGCCGGGCGGCCTCGAGCGCCTCGGTGGCGGCGTCGGTCAGTCCCGCACCGATCGCGACCCGGACCGGCAGCATCCGGCAGAAGGGCCCGGGCACGCCGTCGAGGTCGGGGGGCAGGACCGGGCGGGTGACCACGCCGAGGACGACGTCGTCGTCGCGCCCGCAGCGGCCGAGCACGAGCGCGAGGGCGGCGAGCCAGCGCCTCGTCGTGGCGGTCTCCGCCACGGTGAGGCTGGCCTGTCCACGGGCGGGCGCGCCGGGCGCCACGCGGTCGGCGGGGATGCCCGAGGCCGGGGCGCCGCGAAGGGTGGTCTTCCAGTACGCCTCCTGCCGTTCCCGCTCGGCGGTGCGCCGCGGATCGACCTGCCAGGCCGCGTAGTCGTCGTAGGTGAGCGTCGTGGCGCCAGCCGGCTTGTCCATTGTGGACTCGACCCACGGTCGCAACGCCTCGGCCTCGGCGTAGAACTCCTGCTGCACCGACCGAGGTACCCGACCGCGGACCCGCCCCGGCCGGATGGGCGGGACGGCCCGCTGCGCCGCCCGCAGCCCGGCGAGGAACCCGGTGCGCCGCGGCTCGGGCCACGCGGCGAGGCGGTCCGCGAGCGGCCGGGACTCGACGTGCTCGCGCCCGGGGTCGGCCCCGATCAGCGCGGGGACGTCGACATGCCCGCTCGCGGACCGCGGCAGCTCGGCGATCTGCCGGACGTCCGCGGGCAGCAGAGCGCTGGGCACGCGCTGGCGCAGCCGGTTGAGCGACGCGGCCACGTCGACGCCGCGCCCGCCGGCACCGGCGACCCAGGCCCGCTCCCCCAGGACGACGGCCGCCGCGATGGCATCGTCGCGTTCGAGCTGCGCGGCCACCCAGAGATCCTCGCCACCGGGCCGATCGCCCAGCCGCTCGAGCGTGCCATCGCCCCGGCGACGCGCCCGGACTCCGGTACGAACGTCGCCGTCCGCACCGGTGACGACCAGTTCCCCGGCCACGGCATCGGGCACCGGCCGACCGGCCGGGTCGGCAAGCCAGCCACCCGGAACCGCTCCGAAGTCCTGCTGCCCCGGCGGAACGCAGGCGTACACGCCGCCGGTGGCAGCCGTACCGAACACACGCCACGCGCCCGGCACGGCGGGGCCGGCGACCACACCGCCATCGCGCGGGCCAGGCGCGAGCGGGTCGCGGAACTCCGGCGACGCGCCGGCGGCCAACGCGGCCAGCGCCACCGGCAGCAACGCCGGGTCGTCAGCGCCCAAGGCGAGCACGGCAGGCGAGCCCGGCTCGAACGGCAGCGCGCTCGCCGCCGCCACTGCCTCGGCCAAGGTCCGGGCCGACGCACCTCGCCAGCGGCCGGATGGCTCATCGGGTGGCGGGGCGTCGGCCGACAGTGCCAGGTGGACGACGGAAACCGGTGGGGGCACGGCGAACGACGTACCGTCCGGGACGACGAGCACCGCCGCGTCACGGCAGCGTGCGGCCAGCTCGGTGGCCGACGCGTCCAGCGGGACCTGCTCGACGTCCGCGCCGAGTGAGAGGGCACCGAGCGCGGCGGCGAGCAGGTCCGGCGACGCGGGTAGGCGGAGCAGCACCCGGTCGCCGGCGCGTACGCCCGCCGCCCGCAGCTGGGCAGCGGCCGCGCCCGCCGGGGCGTATGCGGGTAGCGGTGCGACCGGGCGCGGCGGCACGGGCTCCACGTCGGCGGGCGCCACCAGCGGGATGTCGCTCAACCGCTGGTCGTCCGGTGCGGAGGCCAGCTCCTTTAGCAGCCGTCCGTAGCGGTCGGCGAGCCACTCGGCGACCGGGCGGTCGATGCGGTGCTCGTCGTACTCCACCCGGACCCAGATCGAATCCGTCGGCAGGGCGACCGACACCACCAGCGGCAGGCCGGTCTGCTCCTGCTGGCGCAGCGCGCGGACGGTGACCGTGCCGGTCGACTCGGCGGTGTCCGATTCGGACAGGAAGTAGTTCTGGAAGCCCAGCACGCTCTCGTACAGCGGCTCCCCCATCGGCACCGCGCTGCACCGCTGCGCCGCGGCCACCGGGATGTGCTCGAACGCGCGGCCGGCGATCAGCTGTTCCTGTACCGCGGCGAGCCACGGGCCGACCGGCAGCTCACCGTCGACGGCGACGCGCACCGGGACCGTGTTGACGAACATGCCCACCCGCTCGGTCACGCCGGGCAGCTCCGCGGGGCGGCCGGACACGGTCGTGCCGAAAACCGCGTCGGGGGTGCCCGCGCACCGCGACAGCAGCAGGCCCCACGCGGCGTGGGCGATCGTGCTGGGCAACACCCCCGGCCGGCGGGCCAGGACACCGGGCACGAAGCGCTCGATCCGGCCGGCCGGTCCGGCCTCGGCGCTGACCCGTCCCACCCGGTCGACGCCGAGCGGGGTGGGGTGCCGCAGGTCGCCGAGCAGCCGCTTGAAATGCGCGTTCGCCGCCTCGGTGGTGTCGTGGTCGCGCAGCCACGTCACGAACTCGCGGAACGGCGCGGCCGGGGGCAGCGCCGCCGCCCGCCCCTCCTGCCGGGCGGCGATCAGCTCGGCCAGGTCCTCCTGCACGGTCGGCATGCTCCAGCCGTCGAGCACGAGGTGGTGTGCCGTCGTGACGAGCCGCCACTCGGCCTCGCCCACCCGCAGCGCGTGCGCCCGCAGCAGCGGTGGCCGGCGCATGTCGAACGGCGTCGCCCACTGGGCGGCCAGTGCGGCCCGCACCGCGGCGTCCACATCGCTACCGCGGGCGTCGGTGACCTCGAGGCGCAGCGGCGCTTCGGCGAACACGACCTGTACCGGGTTCTCGACGCCCTCCCAGACGAACCCGGTGCGCAGCACGGTGTGCCGGGACACGAGGTCGTCCAGGCCCTGCCGCAGCGCCACCTCGTCCGGTACACCGGTGACGCCGAGGACGAACTGCTGCTGGTACACCGGACGGTCCGCGGTCCGCAGCGCGTGCACGAGCATGCCCTGCTGCATCGCGGTCAGCGGGTAGATGTCGCGCACCCGGCGCTTGGTCCCGGCCATCAGGCCCCCTCCCCGGCCGGCTCCGCCGGCTCGGCCGGTCCGACCCGGCGCACCGGCGAGAACCACACGAGCAGCGGCGCGACCGCGAGGACCACGACCGCTGCGAACAGCGCCTCGCGCGGGCCGATCGCGGCGCCCAGCAAGCCGCCGAGCAGCGCGCCGAGCGGCCAGAGTCCCACGGTGAGGAACCGGAACGAGCCCATCACCCGGCCCTGCAGGTCATCCGGAGTGGACCGTTGGAACAGGCTCTCCACGTTGATCGCGGACACCGCACCGCTCGCCGACATCAGGAACGCCGCGACGATCAGCATCGGCAGCGCCGCCCCGATGAACGCCGGCGTCAGCGGGATCAGCAGGGTGGACAGGCAGAACCCGGCGAGGCCGGTGCAGATCGCACCGCCGACCCCGATCCGGCGCGCGATCGGGCCGGCGGCGAGCGCGCCGACCAGCGCGCCGGGGCCGGTGCCGATCAGCGTGAGGCCGACCAGCGCGGTCGGCAGGTCCAGCACCGAGACGACATAGATGACGTACAAGGTGGTCTCCGCGGACCACGCCACGTTGCTGATCGCGATCGCCCGCATCAGCGGCCCCAGCACGGCGTGGCGGGCGAGGAAGCGCAGCCCCTCGAGCAGGTCGTCCCACGCCCGGCGTACCCCGCGCGCACCGTCGGCAGCCTGCCGCGCCGGCTCGGGTTCGCGGTACTTGATGCGGCCGAGCGTGAACACGGACGCGAGCAGGGACAGGCCGTCCAGGATCACGGCGATCGGCGCGGTGACCGCCTGCACCAGCAGGCCGCCGATGGTCGGTCCGGTCAGCTGTGCGGTGGCCCGGGCCGACTCCATCCGGCTGTTGGCCTCGATCAGGTGCTCGCGGCCGACCAGGCCCGGCAGGTAGCTCATGTACGCGGTGTCGAACCAGACCGTGAGCACCGCGGAGATCAGCAGCGTCGCCCCGAGCAGGCCGATCGAGAGGATCCCGAGCGCGAACTCGACCGGGATCATCAGCAGCAGCGCGGCGCGCACGAGGTTCGTGATGATCAGCGTCGGCCGCTTGCGCATGCGGTCGACCCAGATCCCGGCCACGAGGTAGAGCACCGCGGGCAGCTTGCTCAGCAGGCCCAGCACGCCCAGCTCGTCGGCGCCCGCGTTCAGCGTCTCGATCGCGAGCAGCGGCACCACGATCGTGCTCACGTAGGCGCCGAACTGGGAGAACGTCTGGCCTGTCCACAGCTTCACGAAGTCGCGGTTGTGCCAGACGGGTGCGGAGAACGGCCGCCACCGGCGGGCGGTTCGGGTCGTTCCGGTCTTCTCGGCCACGGTCAGCCCACCCCCGCCTCGGCGCGCAGCACGGCGGGTGCCGCGTCGCCCGCGATCGCCACGGGCGCCGCCAGGTAGTGCCGGCGCACCGGCGATCCGTCGGTCATGCCGAACGCACCGTGCAGGTGGACGGCCTCGCGGCTGGCGTCCAGCGCCAGCGCGCCCGCCTCGGCGAGCACCCCGGCGGCGAGCGCGGGATCCGGTCCGCCGTCGTCGAACCGCCCGGCCAGGTCGGTGACGAGCGCGGTGAGCGCGTGCAGCCGGACGGCGAGGCGGGCGAGCCGGAACGCGATGTCCTGGTTGGCGATCAGCGCCCGGCCGAACTGCTCGCGGGTGCGCGCCCGATGGACGGTGTGCGTCAGGCAGCCGCCCGCGAGGCCGAGCAGCCACGCGGCACGGCGCACCCGCCCGGCGGCGAGCACCTCGGTGCCGTCGGCGAGCACGTCCGCGGCCGCCGCCGGACCGTCGACGGCCCACACCCGGCCGGTGGCCGTCTGATGTGGACGGAACGGCAAGCCGGTGGCGAGCGCGAGCGCCGGCCCGTCCTGAACGGCCACCACGGCGTCGGCCGAACCGGGGTCGGCGACGACGGGGCGGTCGGGCTGGCGGAGGTCGGCGAGCACGGCGCGCCAACTGCCGTCCAGCGGGGGCAGCTCGCGACCGGCCCGCACGAGCGCGTCGATCGCGGTGAGGGTGTCGAGGATGCCGTCGTCGTGCAGGCCGCGGCCCAGCTCCGCGCAGCAGATCACGGCCGCGCGCAGGCCGAGGTCCAGCCCGCCGCGCTCGGCCGGCACGGTCAGCCCGAACACCCCGAGCCGGGCCAGCTCCGGCCAGCACGCGCCGGCGGGGTCGCGCTCGTCGTACGCGCCGGCCACGGCCCGGCACGCCGCGCGCAGCTCGGCGGCCAGCGGCTCGTCGGCGTCGGGCAGCGGCAGGCCGGAGGAGGCGACCAGCTCCAGCATCATCTCCGAGGTGCCGGCGGACAGGGTCAGTCCGGGCGCCTCGCGGTAGGCGGACTCGAGCACGCCCGGCTGCCGCAGCGCCGCGGGCCCGGCCGTCTCGGCACACCACCACGCGACCGACCGGGCGGTCTCGGCGCACCACAGCTTGGTCGCGGCCGCGGCGACCGCGTCCACCCGGCCGGTGTCGAGCTGGTCGACGCAGCGCTCCGCGAGTGCGCGGCCGGCCGCCGTGTGCGTGCGCAGGCGGCCGTACTCCGCCGCCTGCTCGCTCGCCGGGTGCACGGCGCGCAGCCACCGGTCGGCCTTGGCCACGTAGTCGACCCCGGTGCGCTCCAGCGCGAGCGCCTCGGTGATCAGCGGCCACGCGCCGCCGACCGGGCCGATCACCGCGGTGGCCGCTACCTCGACGCCGTCGAGCCGCACGTCCGCGAAGTCGTCGTCGGCGAGGGAAGCCAGCCGGCCGATCGTGATGCCGGGCAGGTCCAGCGGGACCAGGAACAGCGTGATGCCGCGGTAGGGCGTGGCCTCGACGCTGGTCCGCGCCGCGACCAGGCCGTAGTCGGCCAGGGCGGTGCCCACGCTGTAGACCTTGTGGCCGCTGATGCGCCAGCCGTCCCCGGCCCGTGTCGCCGTGGCTTCCAATGTGGACAGATCGGAGCCGACGCCGGGCTCGGAGTAGAGCACGGTCGCGGTCCGCCGGCCGGCGGCGAGGCCGGGGAGCACGGCGGCGCGCTGTTCGGGTGTGCCGGCGGTCAGCAGGAAGTTGCCGCAGATCTGGACGGACAGGGTGTGCAACACCTCGGGCACCCCACCGGCGATGAGCTCGCCGACGACCGCGGCGGCGCAGCGGGCGGGCAGGGCGCGTCCGCCGTAGGCCCGCGGCCACGAGACCGCGAGCAGCCGCTGCTCGCCCAGCAAGCGGTAGAGCGGCCGCGGGTCGGGCTCGGTCCCCGCCCGACGCGCCTCGGTCACGGCCGCCAAGGCGTCGCGTGCCGCCGGGCCGGCGAGCACCGCGCGGACCTCCTTGGCCGCGAGCTCCGCCTCGGGGTCGGTTGTCACTGCGCCGCCTCCGGGTCCAGGTCCGCCAGGCCGGCGAGCAGGCCGGCGACCGCCACGTCGTCGAGGCCCGCGTCCGGGAAGTCGGCCGCGGAGTACACGGTCTCGGCCGTCGCGCAGTGCGCCACGAGCCGGACCAGGTGGTCTCGCACCTGCTCGGCCAGGCCGTCGGCGCCGGTGACGATCAGGCGGGGACCCGCCAGCGTCACGAGCGTCCGGGGCCCCGCGTCGCCGATCGCGGTCACCTCGGCGGCGTCCGGCACGGGCAGGACCCGCACGCCAGGCACGGCCGGGTCGTCGTCCTCGGCTGCCCGGAACGCCTCCTTTACCGCGCGGATCAGCTCGGCGTCACCGCGCACCCGGCCGACCCGCAGCAGCCCAGGCTCGGCGCGGCCGTCCGCGGAAGGCTCGGCGCGCCGCGTGTCGGCGACCGCGACGGCCGGCTCGCCCGTCGCCGCGATGGTCGCGGCGATGACGAGGTCGGTGGTCGTGGTGGCGTACGCCTCGTGGGCCGGGCCGGCCAGCGCGGCCACCGTCTCCGGCGGCACGAGCACGCCGAGCCCGGCCGTCTCGTGTGGACCGTCCGGGCAGAGCCCACGCACGAGCCGGCCCAGCGTCCAGTCGTCTACATGGGACGGATCGGCGGTCAGCCGGCGGCCGTCGACGGTGACGCCGGGTACCGTCGGCGTCTCGGCCGCGGGAGCCGGCAGGCGGATCACGGTCGGGCCGGCGATGCCGAGGGGCGCCGACCGCTCGACCGGTTCCGCCGCGTCGAGCGCCTGGGCGAGCGCGCGGATCGTACGCAGGTCGAGGATCTGCCGGACGGTCAGCTCGAGCCCGTGCCGGCGGGCCTCGGCGACCGCGTGGATGGCGAGGATCGAGTCGCCGCCGATGTCGAAGAAGTCGTCGGTGACGCCGAAGTCGCCCGCCGGGAGCAGCCACTCCCAGCCTTCCAGCAGGGTCTCCTCGGTCGGCGTGGCGGGATCCTCCGGTGCCTCCCGGGCAATCGGTGCGGCCGCCGGGTCGTCGCTGACCTCGGCCACCTCGCCGGTCCGACCACAGAGGACCAGCGTGCCGTCGGGCCGGAGGCGTGCCAGGTCCCCGGTCCGGAAGCGGCGCGCACCGCCCGCGTCCGGCACGAACGCGGCGGCCGTCGCGCCGGGTGCGGCGGGATACCCGCGGGTGACGCGCGGCCCGCCGACGTGCAGCTCGCCCCGGCAGCCCGACGGCACCGGACGGCCCCACCGGTCCAGCACGGACAGCCGAACCCCGGGCAGCGGCCGGAGGGGCTCGTCGAGCCGGCCGGCGGCAACGGGCCCCGCGGGGTCGTACAGGGTGACCGCGTCCCAGCCCGCGTCCCGCAGCCGGGACCGCAAGACGGGTTCGACCTGCTCGCCCGCCAGGACGGCGGCCCGGCGGGGCCGCAACGCCGCGGCGTCGCCGACCGCGAGCATGGCCGCGAGGTGCGACGGCGTCGTGGTCAGGAAGTCGACCGGATGCGCCGCGAGGAACGAGCCGAGCTCCTGCGGATCGAGCGCGGTCGCCTCGTCGACGACGTGCAGCGCGCCGCCCCCGGCCAGCGCGCAGAGCACCGGCGTCAGCGACGAGTCGACGGTCGGCGGCTGCACCAGCAGGTGGCTCGCCCCGGCCGGCAGCTCGGCGAGCAGGCCACGCACCATCGACACGAGGTTGCGATGCGTGAACAGCACGCCGTCGTCGAGCATCAGGCACGCGCCGTTGTCCGGCCGCGCCACCGGGCCGGGCGGGCCCGGATCCGGCACCGCCGCCACGTCGATCGGCAGCACCTGCACCGAGGCGGGCAAGGCGACGTCGGCGAACGGGAGCGCCAGCGCCAGCCGGGCACCGCACCGCGCGGCGACGGCGGACAACTCCGCCGCGGTCTCCCCCGGATCGACCGGCACGCACACCCCACCCGCCTTCAGCACCCCGAGCAGTGCCACCGCGTACTCGGCGGACCGCGTCAGCGCGACCAGGACCGGGGTTTCCGGACCGGCGCCGTGCGAGCGCAGGCCGTGCGCGACCCGGTTCGCCGCGGCGTCGAGGCCGGCGAAGGAAAGCGACCCGCCCACCCACACGACCGCCGGTGCGTCGGGCGTGGCCGCCGCCCGCTGCGAGACCAGCTCGTGCAGCAGCGTGTCCTCGACAACGGGCGCGGGCACGGCAGGCTCGTCCCACAACGCGTCGAACGTCCATACGGGACGATCCGGCGCGGCGAGGCCGGCGCGCAGCAGGCGCGGGAACACCTCGCACACCAGAGCGGCCGCGGCGGGGTCGACCACGTCCGGCCGGTACCGCACGCTCCCGGTGTAGGGCGTGGGCTCGGACTCCAGATCCAGCCACAGGTCGTGGGTGACGGTGCCCGTGTCGATCAGCGAGGCGTCGACCGCCCGCGGCATGCGGCCCGCCGGCAACCGCGGCGGCGCCGGTGGCTTCAGGTTGATCGCGGCCTGCGCCAGCGGCGTCACACCCGCCGCCCGCTCGGGCGCCACCGCCGCCACGATCTGGTCGAACGCGACCGAGCCGTGGTCGTGCGCCTCGCCGACCACCCGCCGCGCCGCCCGCACGAGCTCGCGGAACGTCGGCCCGCCGGAGAGGTCGAGCCGCAGCACCACCTGGTCGACGAACATGCCGATGACGTCGCGCAGCTCCGGCAGCGGCCGCCCGGCGACCGGGCTCGCGACCGCGACGTCCGCGCCGCCGAAGACCCGGCCGAGCGTGGCCGCGTACGCCGCGAGCATGCCCATGAACGCGGTGGCCCGCTCCGCCCGGACGAACTCGTCGAGGGCCGCCGCGGTGGCGGGCTCGATGGCGAAGTCCAGCCGGCGGCCGCGCTGCGACACCCGCTCGGGCCGCGGCCTGCCGTGCGTGAGATCCACTGTGGACAGGTCGGCCAGCTGCCCCCGCCAGTAGTCCAGGTCCTGCCGCGCGACCGGCTCGGCGGATCGCTCTTCCTGCCAGGCCGTGAAGTCGGCGTACTGCACCGGCAGCTCCGCCCAGTCCGGCGCCTGGCCGGAGAGCCGCCGCTCGTAGGCCACGGTGAGGTCGCGGATGAAGATCTCGGCGGAGATGGCGTCCGCGATCGCGTGGTGCAGCACCACGACCAGGCCGTCGGTGTCCGCGCCGAGCCGGACGTGCGTCATGCGCCACAGCGGGGCGCGGCCGAGGTCGAACACCTCCGTGCCGACCCGCGCGCACAGCTCGAGGTAGGCGGACTCGGAGTCGTCGCTCAGGTCGGCGAACCCCACGGTCACGGCCTCCGGCACCGCCTCGACGACCTGCCACAAGCTGTTGTCCCGCACCGTGAACCGGGTGCGCAGCGACTCGTGCCTGCCGACCACGTCCGCCACCGCCGCCCGCAGCACCGCGGGGTCGAACCGGCCGGCGTAGCGGCGTTCGAAGCTGATGTTGTGCACCGGCTCGTCCGGCACCAGCTGCTCGACGAACCAGAGCTGCTGCTGGGCCCGCGACGCCCGGACGGTCAGGACATCGCTCACCGCGACCCGGCCTCCGGTTCCATCGCGCGGCGCAAGCTCTTCGGGCGCATGTCCGTCCAGACCTGGTCGATGTGGGCGAGGCACTCGTCGCGGCCGCCGGTGAACCCGGTCGGCCGCCAGCCGGCGGGCGGGTCCTGGTCCGCCGCCCAGACCGAGTACTGCTCCTCGTCGTTCACCACGACCTGGAAGGTCTCCATTGCTGCTCCCGCTGCTCCGGTCATGATCATGTTCTCCTGGCCCGGCCGGCCGTCCGGCGCCGGCCGCGGCGGGCCGCACCACGCTCGGCGGCACCCGACACCACGGCGCGGTCGGCCTGGCCGTCGAGGAACGCGGCCAGCGCGCGCACGGTCGGGTAGCTGAACAGGTCGACCACCCGTGGCTCGCCGGGCAGCAGCTTCGCCAGGGACACCAGGTCCATGGACGTGCCGCCGAGGTCGAAGAAGTTCTGGGTCACGCCGACGGACTCCCGCCGCAGCACCGCGCACCACGCGGCGGCCACGACCCGCTCGGTCGGCCCGCCGGGCGGCTCGGCCGGCTCGGCGCGGACCGGCTCGGTACTCGGCACCGGCTCCGCGGTCAGGCCCGCCCGCAGCGTGCCGAGCTGCGGGATCGCGAACGAGCCGACCGGGGCGAGCGGGTCGGCCAGCGCGGCGTCGAGCAGGTGGACGAGCGCGGCCAGCATCGTCTCGATCCGTTGCGCGGCAAATAGATCCGGGTTGTAGACGAGCTCGAAGCGCATCCGCCCGTCGCGTTCGACCAGGTAGGTGGTGAGGTCGAACGGCGAGCCCGGCACGCCGGGCGGCAGCGGCTCGACCCGGATGCCCGGCAGCTCCAGCGGCGCCTGGGCGAAGTTGTAGACGTTGAACAGCACCTGGACGAGCGCGCCGCGGGACGGGTCGCGCGGCAGGGTCAACGCGTCCACGATCTGCTCGAGGGGTGCGTCCGGGTGCGCCAGCGCGTCGAACAGCTCGTCGCGGCAACCGGTGACCAGCTCGACGAAGGTGCTGTCGCCGGTGCGGCCCAGCCGCAGCGGCACGATGTCGACGAAGAAGCCGATCAGGTCGGCGAACGCGGCGTGCCGGCGGTCCGCGACCGGCGAGCCGATGACCACCTCGTCCCGGCCGGCCACGCGGCGGAGCAACTCGCCGTACGCGGCGAGCACCACGGTCGACGGGGTCGCGCCCAGCTCCGCGGCGAGCGCCCGGATCGCCGCGTCGGTGGCCGGGCGCAGGTCGGCGGCCGCGAACTCGCCCGCGTAGCTCTGCTCGGCCGGGCGCGGGTGGTCGCGCGGCAGGTCGAGCACGGTCGGCGCGCCGCCGAGGTGCCCGGTCCACCACGCCAGGTCGTCCTTGCCACGCCGGCCGGACCGCTCCTCGCGCCAGGCGACGTAGTCGGCGAACGCGGCGGGCAGTGGCGGCCGCACCGTGCCGGCGTACGCGGCGGCCAGCTCCTGGTAGAGGATCCGCTCGGACCAGCCGTCGAACACCGCGTGGTTCGCCGTGATCGCCAGGACGTGCTCCGTCGCGCCGAGCCGCAGCAACCGCGCCCGCAGCAGCCCGCCCGCGGCGAGGTCGAACCGCGTACCGGCCTCGGCGTGCAGCCGGTCGCGCACCACCCGCTCGCGCTCGTCGGCGGGCAGGGAGCTGAGGTCCTCGACCGGCAGCGGCACCTCGGCGACCGGGCCGAGAACCGCGTACGGGTGGCCGCCCTCGTGCGGCACCCGCCAGCGCAGCACGTCGTGCCGCGCCACCACCTCGACGAGCGCGCGGCGCAATGCGTCGAGGTCGAGGTGCCCGTGCAGCCGCTGCGCGAGCGCGATGTTGTACGCGGCGGCGTCCGGGGCGAGCTGGTCGAGGAACCACAGCCGGCGCTGGGCCGCGGACAACGCCGGCGGGTTCCCGGTCGGCAGGTCTGTACCGTCCACATCGGACAGCTCGGCGGCGGCCGCGACCCGCTTGGCGAGCCCGCCGAGCGTGCGGGCGGCGAACACGTCCTCGACCGCGACGTCGCGGCGCAGCTGCTGGCGCAGCGCGGCGACCAGGCGCATGGCCGCGAGCGAGTGCCCGCCGCCGGCGAAGAAGTCGTCCTCGGCGGACACGGCCGGCACGCCGAGCACGTCGCACCAGATGACGACGACCTCCGCGGGCACGCCCGGCACGTCCGCGACTCCGGCGGGCAGCTCCGCCGTCAGGCCGGCCACCAGCGCGGCCACGTCCACCTTGTCCGACGGGGTCAGCGGCAGCTCGGCGAGCCGGCGGAAGCGGGTCGGCACCATGACGGCCGGCAGCCGGGCGGTGAGGTAGTCGCGCAGCTCGGCGTCGTCCGGCGCGTTCGCCGGCGTGACGAACGCGGCCAGGCTCACCTCGGTCCGGCCGGGCACGGCGGCCACCACCGCGTGCCCGACGTCCGGGTGCGCCCGTACGGCCGCCTCGACCTCGGCCAGCTCCACCCGCTGGCCACGCACCTTGACCTGGCGGTCGGTGCGGCCGTGGAACCGCAGCTGCCCGTCGGCGCCCCAGCTGACCAGGTCGCCGGAGCGGTAGAGGCGCTCGCCGGGCACCGCGCCGAACGGGTCGGGCACGAAGCGGTCGGCGGTGAGGCCGGGCGCACCGAGGTAGCCCCGGCTGACACCGGGCCCGCCGATCAGCAGCTCGCCCGGGACCTCCGGCGGCACCAGGCGGAGGTCCTCGTCGACCACGTACAGGCGGTGGTTGAGCATCGGGCGGCCGATCGGGATCGGCGTGTGCCACTCGCCGGACACGACGAACCCGGCGACCGCGACGGTGGTCTCGGTCGGGCCGTAGCCGTTCATCAGCCGCCGTCCGTTCGCGGTCCAGCGGGCCACCTGCTCGGGGCCGGGCGCCTCGGCCCCGGTCACGACCGCGCGCACGAGCGGCAGGTCGGCCGGGTCGAGGAGCGGGAGCAGCGCGGGCGCCACCTCGGCCCAGGTCACCTCGTGGGCGACCAGGAAGCGGCGCAACCGGTCCGGGTCCGCCCGGTCGGCCTCGGCGGCGAGCTGCACGGACGCGCCGACCATGAGCGCCACCAGCAGCTCCAGCACCGACACGTCGAAGGCGATCGACGTGATCGCGAGCGCCCGCGCGCCGTGCTCCATCCGGCCACGCTCGCGGATGCCGGTCATGAACGCCGCCACGTTGGCGTGGCTGACGACGACGCCCTTGGGCCGGCCGGTCGAGCCGGACGTGTAGATGACGTAGGCCGCGTTCGCCGGCACGGCCG
Source organism: Actinophytocola sp. (assembly GCF_036555685.1). GTDB lineage: Bacteria > Actinomycetota > Actinomycetes > Mycobacteriales > Pseudonocardiaceae > Actinophytocola. The sequence goes on from NZ_DATBKY010000172.1 coordinate 46,504, forward strand.
GGCAGGTGAAGTCGTCCCGCCCCGCATCCGGAAGGTCGACCATGGACACGTCGGTACCGGCGAACACGGAGCGGCCGGCGGCGTCGGCGACCACGCACGTCACGCCCGCGTCCCGCGCGGTGTCGGTCAGCCGCAACGCCGGCAGATCGGGGTCGAGGGGAACGTAGGCGCCGCCGGACAGCAGCACGCCGACGAGTGCCACGAGCAGTCCGGGATGCCGCCCGACGCAGATGCCGACCCGGTCCTCGGGCCGGATGCCGGCCGCGTGCAGCGTCGCGGCGAGCCGGCGGGCGGCGGCCAGCAGCTCCGCGTAGGTGAGCTCGGTGTCCCACTGGCGCACGGCGACGGCGTCCGGCTGCGCCGTGGCGGTCGCGGCGATCAGCTCGCCCACGGTGCCGTCCGGGATGCCCGGCCGGTCGGCGACCATCCACTCCGGAGGTACCGCGGACAACGGGGCCGCGCTCATCGGGCCGGCTCCGCCGGGACGGCGGTGGTGCGCGGCAGGGCGCGCGCTCGCCGTTGGCTGCGGGCCCGGCTGGCTAAGTTGCCGGCCGACTCGTCGCCCGTCATCGCGCGACCTCCGCCGGGTCGCCCGGGCGCGGCGACGTGTCTCGCCGAACCTGCCATGAAGTTCCGGGTAGCCCGGTCGTACGCTCCGGCAGCTCGGCTAATGACAGCGTCATCATCCCCTTGGATTGCTCGGCCGTACGCACGGAAAAGCGGCCCGTGCGCGCTCGGGCAACCCTGGCTTGTTATGGCTCGTTAATGTCCAACCGAGTCGGACTCTAACCGTTTGCAACGCCGCGAGACAAGCGATCCGCGCGGGTGTCATATCCGCCGGAAGATCGGCGATCCGCGCCATTCTGTGCGCCGATCAGCCGGTCCCGTCTACTCCGGTCGGCGGTACCTCGGCGGTAGCCGTAACCCGGAATGGTTGCGAAGTAACCAAATGCGTGACTCGGGGTGATCGCAGGCGCCACTTCGGACTCCGGTCACCGGTCCCGGGGCGCGGGCGTCGACCGCTCGGGTGGTGGTCCGGCAATCGAGCGCGGGCGCCCTTTTCGCCGACGCGAAATAAGCGTTTGCCGGATTTATGTCGTTTTGCACGTGGCACCGCCGAGCCGGTGCCGCCTTTCCCGCTCGGCCGGCGGCGCTTACCGTCGGCACCATGGCCTCGAGGACCGTCCGCGGCGATCGCCCGCGTCCGCGGGGCCCGCTCGCCACCGCCTGGCGCGGTCCGGCCGGGCGGGTGACGAACCTGGCGCTGCTGACCGCGCTGCTGCTGGCGTTCGCCACCGGCCTCGGCGCGGTCGCGACGGGCTCCGCCACCGGCCGGTGGGTCGTCATCGCCCACGGGATCGTGGCGATGGCGGTCGTGCTGCTGGTGCCGTGGAAGGGTCGCGTCGTGCGGCGCGGGCTGCGCCGCCACCGGCTGACCCGCTGGCTGTCGCTGCTGCTCGCGGGCCTCGTGGTGACGACGCTGCTCGCCGGCCTCGGCTACACGACCGGGCTCGTGCGCACCGTCGGCGGCGTGCTCGTGATGTGGATCCACGTCGCCGCCGCGCTCGTGCTGCTTCCCCTCGCCGTCTGGCACGCCATCGCCCGGCGGCCCCGGCCACGCCGCGCGGACCTGTCCCGCCGCTCGCTGCTGCGGGCAGGCCTGTTCACGGGTGCCGCGGCCGGCCTGTACCTCGCGCAGACCGCGGTCGTCACCGTCGCCGGCCTGCCCGGCAGCCGGCGGCGCTTCACCGGCTCCTACGAGGCCGGCTCGTTCGACGCCGCCGCGATGCCCAGCTACTCGTGGCTCGACGACACCACCCCGGTCGTCGACCCGGACCGCTGGCGCCTCGCCGTCGACGACGGCCGCACGACGCGTTCGCTCGCACTCGCGGACCTGGCCGCGTTCGGCACGCGCGTGCGCGCCACGCTCGACTGCACGTCCGGCTGGTATGCCGAGCACGACTGGGCCGGCGTCCCGGTCCGCGCACTGCTCCCCCACCCCGGCGAGGCACGCAGCGTGCTCGTCCGGTCCAGCACCGGCTACTGGATCCGCTTGCCCGTCGCCGACCTCGACCGCCTGCTGCTCGCCACGACGATCGACGGCAAGCCCCTACGCCCCGGCCACGGCTACCCGGTCCGACTCGTCGCGCCCGGCCGCCGTGGCTTCTGGTGGGTCAAGTGGGTCGACCGGCTCGAGCTCAGCCGAACGCCGTGGTGGTGGCAGTCGCCGTTCCCGCTCACCTGAGCTCACATCACGAGGACGAGCTTGCCGCGCGTGCCGGGTGCGAGGACACGCCGGTGTGCCTCGGCGGCCTCCCGCAGCGGCAGCTCGTCGCCGACGACGGGCGCGAGCGTCCCGGAACCGAGCTTGGCCGCGACCGCGGCGAGGGCGGCGGCCGACTCGGCCGCGGTCGCGTTCCACAGGGCGGTGCCGTGGATCGTGGCCTCCTTGCGCATCGTGAGGCGCGGGGTGAAGTCGAGCGAGCCGCGGCTGCCGACGACGACGATCCGGCCGTACCGCGCGACGACCTCGAGGTCGTGGCCGAGGTTGACGTCGGCCAGCATCTCGACGATCACGTCCGGCGCCAGGTCGGCGAGCTCATCGAGGTAGCCGGCGGACGTGTGGTCGAGGACGTGGTGCGCGCCGGCCGCGCGGACGAGCTCCGCGCCTGCCGGGCTGCCCGCGGTACCGATCACGGTCGCGCCGGCGTCGCGCGCGAGCTGCGTGGCGGGCAGACCGACACCGCCGCTCGCACCGTGGATCAGCACGGTTTCGCCGGGCTGGAGGGCGGCCTTCTGGAACAGTGCGCGCCACGCCGTCGCGCACGGGACGCCGATCGCGGCGCCCTGCCGGAAGGTCAGCGAGCCCGGCAGCGGCCGCACGTCGGCGGCGGCGGTGACGGCGAGCTCCGCGTAGGCGCCGGAGAACCCCGGCGTGCCCAGCGAGCTCACGAAGACCCGGTCGCCGGGCGACACGGACACGACCCCCGCGCCGACCGCGTCGACCACGCCGGCGCCGTCGAAGCCCGGCGTGTACGGCAGCTCCGGGGTGAAGAACGCGTAGTGGCCGGTGCGGACGTAGGTGTCGGCGGGGTTGACGCCCGCGGCGTGCAGCCGGACGCGCACCTGCCCGGCGGCCGGCTCGGGATCGGGCAGCTCCGCGTACTCGAGCACGTCCTCCGCGCCGAACGCCGTGACCCGGACCGCGTGCACGTCAGTCGCCGGCCTGCTTGCGGGCGTGGTCGAGCAGCGACTTGCGCGGCGGGTTGAACACGTCGATCTCGCGGCACGTCGTGTCCCTGGTCTGCGCGCCGTGCGGCACCCATGACGGGATCACGGCGACGTCGCCCGCGCGCATCGTGCGGGTCTCCCCGTCCAAGGTGAACTCGAACTCGCCCTCGAGGACGATCGTGATCTGCTCCTCCTCGTGGACGTGCAGCGGGGCGGTCGTGTGCTCCGCGAAGTCCACGAAGTTGACCATGGTGTTCGGCGCGAGCACCGGCCGGAACTCCAGGCCCTCGACGAACTCGACGGCCTCGACGTCGCCGACGGTCACGTAGCGGCCGGGCGCGGTCGGCGTGCCACTGGCCTCGGTGCTGAAGTGCTCGGTCATGGCAGTTCCGCCTCCCCGGGATCAACCCTGTTGGTCGCCTTTGATCGAATCAGTGCGGTCGAGCACGTACCTGTGGCTCTGTCGCGTCCCGGTCCCCTTGGCTGCGGTTGGGGAGCGCACGGTCCTGTCACGGTTCCTCCCGGTGCGGCGTCGTCGAAGTGGCTGCCAGGCTGGTCAGTACCCGCTTGGCGAAGTTGTCGGGTGTGTAGGCGTAGAGGACGAGCGCGGTCTCGGTGTGCCGGATGCCGGGCAGGGCGAGCAGGCGTTCGAAGTACACCTCGTTGAGGTGGTCCTGGTCGCGCACCCGCAGCCGCACCTGCAGGTCGTCCTTGCCGGTCACCAGGTCGACGGCCTCGACCTCGGGGATCTGCACGACCTTCCGCGCCAGCTCGCGCTGGTTGTCGCTGCGCTCGGAGGCGATGCCGACGACGACCGTGAGCGACCGGCCGAGCAGCGCGTAGTCGAGCTCCGCGCGGTAGCCCCGGATCACGCCGAGCGACTCGAGCCGGCCGATCCGATCGGCGACCGCGGGCGGCGACATGCCGACCGCCCGGGCGATCGCGCGCTGGGATAGCCGGGCGTCGCCGGAGAGGTACTCGAGGATCTGCACGTCCGTCTCGTCGAGGCGCGGCGGCAGCGGCACGGAAATCTCCTTGTCGATTGACACGTCGCGAGCAATCATAGACTGACGAACGTAAGACTCAAGCCGATCAAGACCGTACGTTTGCGAGGATGGGTCGTGAAGTACGCAGACCGGGTGCGCCGAGTCGTGCCCTCCGCGATCAGGGACCTGCTGCGGCACGGGGCCGACCCGCGGATCATCTCCTTCGGCGGCGGCTACCCGGATCCGGCGCTGTTCCCCATGGCCGAACTGCGCGCGGTCTACGACGAGCTGCTCGCCGGGAACCCGTTGTCCTTGCAGTACTGCCCGTCCGACGGGCTGCCGGAGCTGCGCGAGCACGTGGCCAAGCGGCTCGCCGCCGACGGCATCGACCGCGGCGCGGACGACGTGCTGATCATCCAGGGCGCGCAGCAGGGCCTCGACCTCGCCGGGAAGCTCGTGCTGAACCCGGGCGACACGGTGGTCACGGAGAACCCGACGTTCCTCGGCGCGCTGATTGCGTTCAACCCGTTCGAGCCGGACTACGCGCCCGTGCGCACCGACGAGTCCGGAATGGACACCGACGACCTCGCACGCGTGCTGGCCGGGTCGCCACGGGCTCGGTTGCTGTACACCGTGCCGGAGTTCCAGAACCCGACCGGCGTGACGATGAGCCTCGAGCGCCGGCGCCGGCTCATCGAGCTGGCAAACGAGTACGACCTGCTGGTCGTCGAGGACACCCCGTACCGCGCGCTGCGCTACGACGGCGAGCACCTGCCGACGCTGAAGAGCCTCGACACCGAGGGGCGGGTCGTGCACCTCGGCAGCTTCTCCAAGATCCTGGCGCCGGGCATGCGTCTCGGCTGGGCCGTGGCCGACGGCGACGTGCTGGAGAAGCTGGGGCTGCTCAAGCTCGCCGCGGACACGCAGTGCAGCACGCTCAACATGGCGGCCGTGTCGCTGTACCTGGACCGCTACGACATCGACGCGCACATCGTCACGATGCGCGATGCGTACCGGCACAAGCGCGACCTGATGCTGGGCATCCTCGACGACGCCTTCCCCGGCACCGTCCGGCACACGACCCCGCAGGGCGGCCTGTTCACCTGGCTCACGTTCCCGTCCGGCTTCGACACGGTGGCGTTCATGCGCGACGTCGCGCTGCCCGAGGCGCGCGTGGCGTACGTGCCGGGCACGACGTTCTTCCCGACGGAGCCGGAACACAACCACGCGCGGCTGAACTTCTCCGGCCTGCCGGACGATCGCATCAACGACGGCCTGACCCGGCTGGCCGCGCACCTGCGGTAGCCGTCAGAGTAGGCGCCATGACCGGACACCCGGTGTTCGCCGCGTTGTACGACAGGATGAACGGCGCCGCCGAGCGCGAGATCTTCGCGCCGCTGCGGGCCCGCCTGCTCGCCGACCTGCCCGGCGTCGTGCTCGACGTCGGCGCCGGCACGGGCGCGAACCTCCCGCACTTCCGTGCCGCCACGCGGGTGCACGCGGTCGAGCCCGACCCGGCGATGCGGACCCGCCTCACCGCGAAGCTCGACCAGGCGGCCGTGCCCGTGGACGTCACCGCCGCGCCGGCGGAGACGCTGCCGTTCGCGGACGCCGCCGTGGACGCGGTCGTCTTCACGCTCGTGCTCTGCTCGGTCGCCGACCAGGCGAAGACCCTCGCCGAGGCGCGGCGCGTGCTCAAGCCGGGCGGCCGGCTCGCGGTTCTCGAGCACGTCCGCAACACCGGCGGCCACGCACGCTGGCAGCGCCTCGCGACCCCGCTGTGCATCTGGCTGGCCGGCGGCTGCCACCCCAACCGCGACACCCCCACCGCGATCGAGCAGGCGGGCTTCACCTTCGAGGAACGCGAGATCCTCGACCCGCTTCCCAAGATCGTGCCGACCCGCCCCTGGCTCTACGCGACGGCCTCCGTGCGCTGACCGAACAGGTCAGGCGGCCCGCGGTGGAGAAGTCGCAGAGGTTCGCCGGTCGGGGCGGCCGGTCGCAGCTGATCTTCACCGCGCCCGCGGCCCACCGCAGCGCGGCGAGGATCGTGGTGCCCGACCGGTCCCGGCACAGCGGAGACAAAACATGGCGGGCGCGCCTGGGCAGATCAGTAAGGTCGTCCCGTGGAACCAGGTGGGGAGGTGTCCGCGCTGCGGGCGCTCATGGACGGTGACCAGGCGCGGGCACGGGCGGAGCTCGCCGCCCGGGTGCGGCGGCCGCTGCTCAACGCCGCGCTCGCCGCGTACCTCGCGGGCGAGGGCGGCGGGCGGGTGTACGACCAGCCGGCCGCGTTCACGGCGTTCATCCGGGGTGGCGGCAACATCCGGCTCTACGACGCGACCACCGCCGCGCTCGCCGAGCGGTACGACCGTTTCGGCGTGCGCTCGCTCGTGGACCTCGGGTGCGGGGACGGCCGGGCGCTCGTCCCGGCGCTGGCGGCGTCCGGCCACTGCCCCGCGGTGACCTTGGTCGAACCGTCGCCCGCGTTGCTCACCCAAGCAAGTTCGGCGCTCGACGGGTACGGCGGGGCGGTCACGGCGCACGCCACCGATGCCACCACGTTCGCCACCGGAACGGCCGGTGGGTTCGACCTCGCCGAGTCCACTTTCGCCCTGCACGCGCTGCCGCACGAGGAACGCGCGGCGATGCTGACCGCGCTGCGCGGGCACGTCGGCCACCTCGTGCTCGCGGAGTTCGACGTGCCCGGCCACCCGCCCGGCAGCACCGAGCACCTCACGTTCCTCGCCGACACCTACGAGCAGGGTCTCGCCGAGTACGGCGCCGACCGGGACCTCGTGGCACAAGGGTTCCTCATGCCCGTCCTCGCCGGGCAGCTCGCACCCGGCGCCACGCGGAGCACCTGGGAGCAGCCGGCCACGGCGTGGGCCGACCAGCTCACCGCGTGCGGTTACCGCAACGTCGTGGTCGAGCCCCTGTGCGACTACTGGTCCTCCCCCGCGTTCGTCCTCACCGCCGACGCGTGACGGACGGGTCGCACATGGACGGTCGGCTCGCGCGGCGCCTGGGCACGGGCGACGCCGTGGTCATCGGGCTCGGGGCGATGATCGGGGCAGGCGTGTTCGCCGCGTTCGGGCCGGCGGCGCGGGCGGCCGGCTCCTGGCTGCTCGCCGGCCTCGTGCTCGCCGCCGTGGTCGCCTACTGCAACGCCACCGCCTCGGCGCAGCTGGCCGCCGCGTACCCGACCTCCGGCGGCACCTACATCTACGGCCGCGAGCGCCTCGGCCACTGGTGGGGCTTCACGGCCGGGTGGGGATTCGTCGCCGGCAAGACCGCCTCGTGCGCGGCGATGGCACTCACCTTCGCGTCCTACGCCGTGCCCGGTCCGGTGTGGACGCAACGCGCGGCGGCGGTGGCCGCGGTGCTGGCCCTCGCCGCCCTCAACTACCGGGGCGTCACCAAGACCGCGCTGCTGACCCGCATCCTGGTCGCCGCGAGCCTGACCGCCCTGGCCGTCGTGGTCGTCGGCATCGCGGCCGGCGGCCACGCCGGTGCCGCGAACCTCGCCGGGCCGGCGCCGAACGCCTACGGCGTCTTCCAGTCCGCGGGGCTGCTGTTCTTCGCCTTCGCCGGCTACGCGCGCATCGCCACCATGGGTGAGGAGGTCCGCGATCCGCGGCGCACGATCCCGCGCGCCATCCCCATCGCGCTGCTGATCACCGTCGCGGTCTACGTCGTGGTCGGCTTGGCGGCGCTGCTCGCGGCGGGCCCGGAGCGGCTGGCCTCGGCCACCGCCCCGCTGGTCGCCGCCGTTCGCGCCGCGGGCGCCGGCGCGCTCGCGCCGGTAGTGCACGTCGGGGGCGCGGTCGCGGCGCTCGGCGCGCTGCTGGCGCTGATCGCGGGTGTCGGCCGCACCTGCCTCGCCATGGCCCGCCACCGTGACCTGCCCGCCTGGCTCGCCGCCGTCCACCCCCGCTTCCTGGTGCCACACCACGCCGAGGTCGCGCTCGCCGTCGTGGTCTGCGTGCTCGTCGCCACGACGGATCTGCGCGGCGTGATCGGCTTCTCCTCGTTCGGCGTGCTGATCTACTACGCGATCGCCAACACGGCCGCGTACACGCAGCCCCCGGCCCAGCGGCGCTGGCCGCGGGCCCTGAACGTGCTGGGTGTCGCCGGCTGCCTGGCGCTGGTCGCGACGCTGCCGTGGCAGTCGGTCGTCGCGGGCGTGGGCATGTTCGCCGTCGGGCTGGCCGGCCGTGCGGCCGTGCGCGCACGATCCCGCGCCTGAACGGCGGTTTCCGTACGGATGCGGCCGCGCGGTTGCTAGGTTGTGCGCGATGTCGGAGCGAGGACATACCGGACGGCTCGTCGGCGGGCGGTTCGAGCTGCTGGAGCGGCTGGGCAGCGGGGGCATGGGGACGGTGTGGCGCGCCCGCGATCTGGAGCTGCACCGCGAGGTGGCGATCAAGGAGGTACGGCCTCCCGACGCCGCCCTCTACGAGCACAGCCCCGAACTGGCCGCGCAGCAACGGGAACGGGTCATGCGCGAGTCCCGCGCGCTCGCCCGGCTGCAGCACCCCAACGTCGTGTCGATCTACCAGATCCTCGAGAACGAGGGATCGCCGTTCCCGTGGATCGTCATGGAGCTGGTGCGCGGCACCTCGCTCGACGCCCGCCTGCGCCAGGGCCCGCTCGCACCGCAGGAGGCCGCGCGCATCGGGCGCGGGGTGCTGGGTGCGCTCCGGGCCGCGCACGCGGCCGGCATTCACCACCGCGACGTGAAGCCGGGCAACGTCCTGCTGCGACCGGACGGCAGCGCGGTGCTCACCGACTTCGGCATCGCCGCGCTGCGCGACTCGACCACGCTCACCGCGACCGGCGAGGTGATCGGCTCGCCGGAGTACATCGCGCCGGAGCGGCTGCACGGCGACGAGACGCAGACCGCCTCGGATCTGTGGTCGCTCGCGATGCTGCTCTACGTCGCCGTCGAGGGCTACCACCCGATGCGGCGGGCGAGCACGATGGCGACGCTCGCCGCGGTGATGACCGAGCCGGTGCCGCCACCCCGCCGGGCCGGATCGCTGACGTCCACCCTCACCTCGGTCCTCGTCCCCGACCCGGCCGCCCGGCCCAACGGCGAGCAGCTCGACCGGATGCTCGCCGCCGCCGAAGCCGGTGTGCCCTCCGGCCCGCAGTACCAGCAGCAGTTCCGGCCACCGCCCCGGTACCCGCAGCCGGCTGTGCCGAGCTACCAGCAGCCGCCCGAACCCCGACGCAACAAGGCCGGCCTCGTGGCGGCGGCGGTGTCGCTGGCCGCGGTCGTGGCGATCGCGGCCGCCGTGCTGATCATGACCCGAACGTTCGCGAAGGACGACACCGGCGGCACCACGAACGCCGGCAGCGGCGAGGGCACCACGACCAACACCGTCGGCTTCCCCGGCACGCAGGCCTCCCCCGCGCAGACGGTGCCCCCGCCCACGCCGGACGCCGCGGAGAACCTGCTCACCCCCGACGGCGCGCGGACCGCCGTCGCCGCGCTCACCGACGAGATGGGCGGCACCACGGTGTCCCAGCTCAACATCTACGGCGACTACGCGACGGCGACCGCACCGACCAAGGCGGTGGAGAACGGGTTCGACGCCTTCGAGTACCGCGACGGCGTGGCCGCCCGCACCGGAGCGGACGGCGTCGACGCCGACCAGGCCGTGCTCGACCTCGCCAAGGTCAACTGGGACGCGATACCCGCGCTGGCGAAGCGCGCCGCGAAGGACCTGCGCATCGACAAGCCGACCCTGCGCTACCTCGTCGTGCAGCCGGACCTCTTCGACGAGACCCCGGCGATGCTGTACTACCTCATCGACGACTACGGCGCGGGTTACGTCGAGGCCAACCTGGACGGCAAGGTGCTCAAGGTCTACCCACGAGGCAGCTGACCGTCCATTCAGGAGTCGCGGCGGCCGCCGCCCAGCCGGCCGAGCACGCCGAAGGCCATCGGGATGAGCAGCCACACCGGCCAGAAGTACTCGACATGGCCGTTGCCGATGCTCGTCGCGAGCCAGATCGCGGTGCAGATCACGAAGATGCCGCCGAAGCCGCCGAGCCACGCGCGGACGAGCTGGCCGGCGCGTGCGGAACGCTTCTCGGGCGGTGGCGCCGGCGTCGCCGCGGGCGCCGCGGCCGGCCGTGGGGCGGCGGACGTGCCGGGCAGGTCGTCGAGCAGCGCGTCCAGCTCGCCGTAGGTCTTGGCCGCGTACGCCTGCTGCAGGCGCTCGTCGTACTCGGCGAGATCCAGCCGACCCTCGTCGTGCGCCTGCTTCAGCTTCTCCGCCACGGCCTGGCGGTCACTGTCGCCGGCCCGCATCTCCTCACGGCCCATGTGATCCAGCATGCCAGCCCACCCGATCGCCGGTGCGCGCGAGGGCACCCAGCGCGGCGACCGCGACGAGCACCCCGATCGCGCACGGTGCCTGCCAGCCCGGCCGGATGCCGTCGCCCAGCAGCGCCATGCCCAGCGCACCCGCGGCGAGCATCTCCAGCCCCACGACGATCGCGGCGACCGCGCTCGCACCGCCGCGGCGCAACGCCAGCGCGAACATGACCGCGCCGATCGCGGCGAACGCCGGGATCGCATACGCGGCCGGCTGGCGGACGAGCTCGCTCAGCTCGTCGAGCCGCTGGTGCAGCGACCGGACCGCCACCGCGACGCAGCCGAACGCGAGCCCCGCGATCGCCGCGCGGCCGTCGGGGCTGCCGGTACGTACGGCGACCGGGATCGCGATCGCCATGGCCGCGAGCGCCACGACGAGCACGGTGTCGACGACCGAGGCGTCGACCGGCGCGTCGCCGGTGCTGCCGCTCGCCGCGACCACCCCGAGCCCGGCGACGCACGCGGCGGCGGCGGCGATCTGGTACCGCCCGGCGCGCGCCGTGGAAAGCACGTGCGCGCCGATGACCGTCAGCGCCACCTGGCTCGCGACGATCGCCTGGACCGCGAACACCGGCAGGTACCGCAGCGCGTAGGCGGACATCGCCCACCCGACGAGGTCCAGCGCGAGGCCGCCGACGTACCAGACGCGCGCCCGGCGGTGGCCCATGTCGCGCGCGCCGCGGGCCTGCACGAGCGTGGCGACGCTGGAGAGCACGGCCGAGAGCACGGCGGCGACGAACCCGAGCGCGACCATGCCCTCCTCCAGCCACCGATGATCAGACACCGATGATCTCAGCAGTTCGGCCGCGCGCCGGCGCTCAGCCCGGACCGCGGACTCGCCGCTGACCCCGTCACCTGACGCCGGCGAGGGCGGTCGTGACGACCTCGCGGACGGCCGCCCGCTCCGGCGGCACGCCGTCGCGGCCGGCGAACACCAGGTGCCCGGTGCCGATCAGCATGAGGGCGACGTTGTGGACGTCCGCGTCCGCGGCGATGCGACCCAGCTCGCGCTCGGCGGTGAGGTACGCGGTGATCATGGCCGCGCCCTCGTTCAGCACCGGGACGCCGTGCGGCCGGTCGCGGCGCAGCCGCCTGCGCAGCTCGTCGCGGGCGATGATGAGGCCGACGATCGACAGGGCGACCGAGCCGAACAGGTCGAGCAGCGCGTCGGTGAGGTGGTCGGCGACGGTGCCCGTGCCGGCGGCCTCGCGCAGCGTCGCGGTCTGCTTGTCGAACCGGGTGATCCGATCCTCGACGAGCTCGACGAGGAACGCGTCGAAGTCGTCGAAGTGCCGGTGCAGCACGCCCTTCGCGACGCCCGCCTCCGTGGTGACCGCGCGGCTGGTGAGCGCGTTCGGCCCGGCGTGGAGCAGGATGCGCTCGGCGGCGTCGAACAGCTTGCCGCGAACCTCGCGAATCGCCACGCCGGTGGGCACGCCGGCTCCCCTTCCTTGCCGAGTGGGCGCGTGCCCACTTAAAGTGGGCGCATGCCCACAGTACCGTCCGAACCCCAGCCGCATCGACACCGGGACGTCGCCGAGTCCTTCGGCGCGGACGCCGAGCGCTACGACCGCGCCCGGCCGGGCTATCCACGCGAGCTGGTCGACCGCATCGTCGCCGCCTCCCCCGGCCCCGACGTGGTCGACGTCGGCTGCGGCACGGGTATCGCCACCCGGCAGTTCGCGGCGGCCGGCTGCCGCGTGCTCGGCGTGGAGGTCGACGAGCGGATGGCCGAGCTCGCGCGCCGGGGCGGCCTCGACGTCGAGGTGTCCGCGTTCGAGACCTGGGACCCCGCGGGCCGGACCTTCGACGCGGTGATCGCCGCGCAGGCCTGGCACTGGGTCGACCCGCTCGCCGGTGCCGCGGTCGCGGTGCGGGCGCTGCGCCCCGGTGGCCGGCTCGCCGTGTTCTGGAACGTCTTCCGCGCGCCGGACGACATCGCCGCCGCGTTCGCCGCCGTCTACCGGCGGGTCGTGCCGGACCTGCCGTTCAAGCCGTGGGCGGGCCCGGCCATCGACCCCTACCGGTCGATGTTCGCCAAGACGGCCGACGGCATGCGCGCGGCGAACGCGTTCGGCGAGCCGGAGGAATGGTGGTTCGACTGGTCGCGGCCCTACACCCGCGACGAGTGGCTCGAGCAGGTGCCCACGCACGGCGGCCACAGCCGGTTCCCACAGTCCACACAGGACGAGCTGCTGGCCGGCATCGGCACCGCGATCGACGCCGCGGGCGGCGGCTTCACGATGGGCTACGACACGGTCGTGGTCACCGCGGCACGAAGCCAGCTCCGGTCCGGACGCGAAACGGCGGGAGGGTGACCACCCCCGATCCGGCGCCTCGAGGCCGGACAACGGGCAATGGAGCCAGCGGCTCAGACCCGCTGCGATCGCACCTCGACGAATGCCCTGATTCCGGCAACCATCCCGTCCAGCGGGACCGCCATCGTGGTACGGGTGGCGATTTCGCCGAGCACCTTCGCGGGGAGCTCGGCGCTGCCGGTGAGGTCGGCCGCCACCCAGGCGATGGTCCGGCTCGTCACCTTGGGCAGCCGCGCGAGCCCGTCGGCGATCGCCGTCAGCTGCGCGGCACCTGGTGAGCCGGCGTCGGCGCCCTCCTCGGCGGGCGCGGGCCGGCTGACCCGGCCCTCGGCCTGCTTGCGGAAAACCACGCTCTTCGCGGCCGGCAGCGCCACCAATGGCTCGGCGCACACCGTGCAGCCGGTGTCGTGCCGGCCGACCGGCCCGTGGACCGTGCAGCTCAGCCGGTCCTGCGCGGTGGTGAGGAACCAGAACGCCCAGCATGACTGGCAGCAGAACACGTCGGAGGTCGCGTCGTGCCACTGCTGCGCCAGGGCCGCCTCCTGCTCGCGGACCAGCCGCTGCGCGAACTCCTCGCGCCCGGCCGCCTCCCGCTCCGCGGCCTCCTCGATCTCGGCGGCCTGCGCGTGCAGCGACGCGTTGGCCACCAGCAGCTCCGCCTTGGCCTGGGTCAACTCGTCGACGAGCTCTCGAAGATCGCCCAGCTGCCGCTCGGCCCGGCCCAGCGCGATCCGGTGCCGCTCGCGTTGCCGGGCCTGCGCCTGCTCGGTGTCGTCCATGACGCGGTCGACCGCGACCGCCACCTCGCGCCGCACCGCGTGCTGAACCGGTGCGAACGCGAGCAGCCACGACCAGACCCGCCCGCCCATGCGGTCACCGTAGCGAGCCGGCCCAAGATCGACTAGTCGCCACCCCGCTCGATCAACCGGCGAGCCGTTTCGGTGGCGCCGTCCAGGCGCACCCGCGGGGCCAGCGCCCTGGCACGGCCGGCCACTTCGGACCGCAGGGCCGGTTCGAGCGCGGTCGCCATCGAGCCGCGGTCGGGATGCCTGGCGCGTGGGCGGACCCGACGCCGAGGTCGTGCACGCGGGCGGCTGGAACACCGTCCGGTCCGGGTCCGGCCACGGGCCCACTACCGGGTCGGCGGCCAGCTGCTCCGCCGGCGCCACCAGGGGCTGGACCTCACCGCGCGACCCGATCGTGGACACCGACACACGCAATTGGAGCTCCCTCGAAGGCCGGAACGCCCCGACGCCGGCGAATGACGCCGGCGATTTTTGAATGCGTGCCGAGCGCTACGTCGAGCTGGGCCGAGGCCCGGCTGGTAGAAGTATCGCCGTGCGGGACTTCGTGCGGGGCGTTCGGTTCTTCGGCCAGGGGCTGGTCATGATGCTGCGCTCGCCGCGGCTGCTGCTCATCGGCGCGTTGCCGGCGGTACTGACCGCGCTGCTCCTGCTGGGCGGCATGATCACGCTGTTCTACTGGCTCGACGACCTGTCGGCGCTGGTCACGCCGTTCGCGGACGGCTGGGGCGAGAGCGTGCGGACGGCCGTGCGGGTAGCGGCGGACGTCGTGCTCGCGGGCGGGGCGCTGGTGCTCGCGTTGCTCAGCTTCACGGCCCTGACGCTCGCGATCGGCGGACCGTTCTACGAGCACATCGCGGAGCAGGTCGAGGACGAGCTCGGCGGCGCGCCCGACCAGGTCGAGCTGTCGTGGTTGCGGCTGCTGTGGATGGGCCTGCGCGACGGCATCGTGCTGGTCCTGCGGTCGCTGCTGTACACGATCCCGCTTCTGGTGGCCGGCTTCGTCCCGGTGGTCGGGCAGACGGTCGTGCCGGTGGCGCTGGCGCTCGTCACCGCCTGGTTCCTCGCGCTCGAGCTCGTGTCCGTGCCGTTCTACCGGCGCGGCATGGACCTCCGGCAGCGCCGGGCCCTGCTCGCCGGGCGTCGGCCACTCGCGCTCGGGCTGGGCCTGCCCGCGTCGTTGCTGTGTGCGATCCCGCTGGCCGCCATCGTGGTCATGCCGGTGGCGTTCGCCGGCGGCGTCCTCGTGGCGCGCGAGACCCTGCGAAGCTCCATCGACGGTTTCACCCGCGCCGGGTGAGGTGCCGGGTTCGCGCACACGCATAGTCGCGAACATGGCCAACCAAGCGAAGCGCATCGCCGAGCTCATCGAACCGCTGCGGGTCGAGCCAGGATCCAGAGTCGACCTCGCCAAGGACTTCGACCCGCGCTACAAGCGACGCGGCTTGAAGAAGAAGCACGGCCGGGAGTTACTCGAAACCGGCATCGCCCTGCTCGCCGACTACCAGCGGCGGCTGGCGGCGCAGAACACCTACGGCGTGCTCCTGTGCCTCCAGGCGCTGGACGCGGGCGGCAAGGACGGGACCATCCGGCACGTCATGAGCGGCGTCAACCCGCAGGGCGTACACGTGAGCAGCTTCAAGGTGCCCTCGTCGGAGGAGCTCGACCACGACTACCTGTGGCGCTACGCCTGCCGCCTGCCCGCGCGCGGCGACATCGGCATCTTCAACCGGTCGCACTACGAGGAGGTCCTCGTCGTCCGGGTGCACCAGGAGAACCTCGACCGGCAGCGGCTGCCCGAGTCGGCCAAGAGCGGCAAGCTGTGGCACCGGCGGTACCGGGAGATCAACGAGTGGGAGCGGTACCTGACCGACAACGGCTTCAAGATCGTGAAACTGTTCCTCAACCTCTCGAAGGAAGAGCAGCGGACCCGGTTCCTCAGGCGGATCGACCGGCCGGACCGGAACTGGAAGTTCTCCTCGGCCGACGTCCGCGAGCGCAAGTTCTGGGACGACTACCAGAAGGCGTTCTCCGAGATGCTGTCGGCCACCAGCACCGAGCACGCGCCGTGGTACGTGATTCCCGCCGACCGCAAGTGGTTCGGGCGCATCTGCGCGGCCGCGGTGCTCGCGCACACGTTGATCGAGATCGATCCGCAGTACCCGACGGTGAGCGACGAGCGACGGCTCGACCTGCTCGCCGTGCGGCGGGAGCTCGAGGACGAGGCGCCCGAGGGCGCGGAGCGCGACCCGTACGCGGCCGGCCACGGCAAGAAGCGGAAGGCGTGACGATCGGAGGCCCGTCATGGTCGTACAGGACCACCCGACGCCGGTAGCGGGGTCGTCGAGCCAGCCGAAGGACTGGTACGCGCGCACCGGGGAGGACATCGCCACCGCGCTGGGCGTCGACGTGGCGGTCGGCCTGCCGGCGCGGACCGCGGCGGAACGGCTCCGCACGAACGGGCCCAACGCGCTGCCCGAGGAGAAGCCGAAGCCGACGTGGCGGCGCTTCCTCGACCAGTACACCACCTACATGCAGATCATCCTGCTCGCGGCGGCCCTGGTCTCGTTCCTGATCAAGGAGTGGAGCACGGGCACGCTGCTCGTCCTGCTGACCGTGTTCAACGCCGTCGTCGGCCTGCGCCAGGAGGGCAAGGCGGAGAGCGCGATGAACGCGCTCAAGGCCATGATGAAGGCGACCGCGCGGGTCCGGCGTGACGGTACGGAGGCGGAGATCCCGGCCGACCAGCTCGTCGTCGGCGACGTCGTGCTGATCACCAGCGGCGACCAGGTGCCGGCGGACTGCCGGATCGTCACCGCCAGCGCGCTGCAGATCGACGAGTCCGCGATGACCGGCGAGAGCGTGCCGGCCGCCAAGGACGCCGCACCGATCGTCGGCGCGGACCTCGGGCCGGGTGACCAGACGAACATGGCGTTCATGAACTCGCCGGTGACCCACGGCAGCGCCACCGCGATCGTCACCGGTACCGGCGCGGACACCGAGCTCGGCAAGATCTCCGGGATGCTCTCGGCCACCCAGCGGGAGAAGTCGCCGCTGGAACGCGAGCTCAACACGCTGACGCTGTGGATCGCGAGCGCCGCCGGGCTGACCATGATCGTGATGTTCATCCTGGGCCGCGGCCGCGGCGAGGCATGGGACGACCTGTTCGTCGCCGCGGTGTCGCTCGCGATCGCGGCGATCCCGGAGGCGCTGCCGACGGTGAGCCAGGTGATCCTCTCGCTCGGCAGCGTGGACCTGGCCAAGCGCAACGCGATCGTGAAGGACCTGCCGTCGGTGGAGACGCTGGGGTTCACGTCGGCGATCAACTCCGACAAGACCGGCACGCTGACGATGAACCAGATGACCGCCGTCGAGGTGATCGACCCAGGGGACCAGTACACGATCACCGGGTCCGGATACAGCCTCGACGGGCGGGTGCAGCACGCGGTCGGCGGCTCGGAGCGCATCGACGACGCGATCCTGCCGTTCCTCGTCGCCAACGACGGCAAGATCATCGACGGCAAGGTCGTCGGCGACCCGACCGAGGGCGCGCTGCTCGTCCTCGGGCACAAGGCGGGCCTGGACGTCGAGGCGACGCGGGAGCGGCTGCCGCGGATGGCCACGCTGCCGTTCGACCCGTCCTACAAGCTGATGGCCACGTTCCACGCGACGACCGACGCCACCGGCCGGTCGGTCATCCGCTGCTTCGTCAAGGGCGCCGCCCCCGCGGTGATGGCCCGGGCCGCGACGGCGCTCGCCGGCGACGGCACCGTCGTGCCGTGGGACACCCCGCTGAACCAGCGTGCCGAGGAGCACATGGTGCGCATGGAGGACCAGGGCCGGCGGGTGATGGCCGCGGCCCAGCGCGACCTGGAGCCCGCCGACTTCGACCCCGGCGGCGACCTGCTCGCCTACGTCACCGAATTGCGGATGACCAGCCTCGTGGCGATGGTCGACCCGCCGCGCGACGAGTCCAAGGACGCCGTCGCGGCCGCGCAGGCCGCGCACATCCGGGTCCGCATGGTCACCGGCGACGACGTCACCACCGGCGCGGCGATCGCCCGCCAGCTCGGTATCGACGGTGACGCGATGCTGGGCGCGGAGTTCGCCGCGCTGTCCGAGGAGGAGCGGCTCGCCCGCATCGACGACATCGGCGTCATCGGGCGGGTCGCCCCGGAGCACAAGGTCCTGCTCGCGGACACGTTGAAGAAGAAGGGCGACGTCGTCGCGATGACCGGCGACGGGGTCAACGACGCGCCGGCCATCAAGGCGGCCGACATCGGAATCGCGATGGGCAGCGGTACCGAGGTGGCGAAGAACGCGGGGCGGATGATCCTGTCCGACGACAACTTCGCCACGATCGTGTTCGCCGTTGAGCAGGGCCGCAAGATCTACGACAACCTCACCAAGTACATCCGGTTCGTGCTGGTGCTGCTCGTCGTGTTCGTGCTGACCTTCCTCGGCGCCAGCCTGTTCAACGTCGCGGCGGGCGAGCCGTTCACGCCGGCACAGGTGCTGTGGATCCACTTCATCGTCAACGCGCCGTTCGGGTTCGCGCTCGGCTTCGACCGCGAGACACCGGGGCTCATGTCGCTGAAACCCAGGCCGCGCGGCACATCCGTGCTCACGATGCCGGTGTTCGTGACCGTCGGCCTGTCCGGTCTCGCCGTCACGATCGGGCTGCTCATGCTGCTCGTGCTCGGCGAGCGGAACTTCGACGCGCAGATCGCCAACTCGATCGCGTTCACCTCGTTCGCGCTGTGCCTGATCGTGGCGGCGGTCGAGTGCCGCAGCGAGACGGCCAGCGTGCTGACCACGTCCACGTTCGACAGCAAGCACATGAACTGGACGATGTTCGGCGAGTTCGCACTCGCGGTCCTGGCGGTCCAGACCGACGCGTTCCACACTCTGCTCGGTACGACCAAGCTCAGTATGCAGCAGTTCGCGTGGGCGCTGATCCCCGCCGTGGCGCTGCTGTTGTTGTGGGAGCTGGGCAAGCTGGTCGCGCGCCGGGCCTCACACGCCCGGTAACTCCCGCGGCGCTTCCGTGCCGGCCGGTGTCCACTGTGCACCGGTCTCGGCGCGGAACGCGTCGATCGCGCCCTCGACCGTCGGGAAGAAATGGTTCGGGTCGATCGTGTGCGTCAGCCCGTACCGGTCGATCTTGCGCCGTACCGGGTCCTTGAGCTCCGCGAAGACGAGGCTCGTGCCCTGCTCGTTCAGGGTCTCGTCCAGCTGCTTGACGATGTCGGCGGCGGTGGTGTCCACGTCGGTGATCGGCTCGGCGGCGACGACGATCCACTTCGGCGGCGGATCCTCCCGGGCGAGCCTGGTGATCTCCTCGCGGAAGGCGGGCACGTTGGCGAAGATCAGCGGCGCGTCGAACCGGTAGATGACCACGCCCGGCAGCTGCTCGGCGTCCGGATAGGACCGGATGTCGTGGAAGCCGGGCAGGTTCTCCGTCCGGCCGAGCACCGTCTGGTACGGCCACCAGGCGCGCCGGAAGACGTTGAGGATCGACAGCGCGACCGCGATGGCGATGCCGGCCAGCACGCCGAGCAGCGCGACGCCGAGGAACGCGGCGATGGACAGCAGGAACTCGGTCCGCCGCTGGCGCCACAGCCGCACCGTGCCCGGCACGTCGGCCAGCGACAGCGACGCGGTGATCACCACGGCCGCCAGTGCCGGCTGTGGCAGGTTCCGGAACAGTCCGGGCAGCAACACGATCATCAGGATGATCAGGGTCGCGCCGATCACGCCGGTGAGCTGGGTGCGCCCGCCGGCCTGGTGCGCGACGGCGGTGCGGGACCCGCTGGTGCTGACCGGGAAACCCTGGAAGAGCCCGGACGCGAGGTCGGCGGCGCCGATCCCGAGCATCTCCTTGTTGCCCTCGATCTGCCTGCCGGCCCGCGAGGCGAACGCGGTGGCCGTCGAGATCGTGTCGGCCAGCGACACCACGGCGATGCCCACCGCCCCGGCCAGCAGCGGCAGGATGTCGCCGAACCCGACGGCCGGGACGGTCAACGGCGGGAACCCCTTCGGCAGCTCCCCCACCAGGCTGACGCCCCTCCCCTCCAGGTCGAACACGGACGCGGCCGCGATCGCGAGGATCACCATGATGAGCACCGCCGGGAGCTTCGGCAGCCAGCGCTGCAGCACCAGCACCACCGCGATGCCGCCGATCCCGACGGCCGCCGCGGCGCCGACGGTCTTGCCGTCCGCTACCGCGTCGACGAACCCGGCGAACTCGGCGATCAGTCCGTCTGCCTCGACCTTGAACCCGAGCAGCTTCGGCAGCTGTCCGACGAGGATGGTCAGCGCGAGGCCGTTGAGGTAGCCGATCATCGTGGGCTTGGAGATCAGGTCGGCGATGAACCCGAGCCTCGCCACGGATGCGATGATCATGATGGCGGCCACCAGGATCGCCAGCATCGACGCGAGGGCGACCGCCCGCTCCGGATCGCCACCCGCGGCGACGAGCGGCAACACCGTCGCCGCGATCATCGGCCCGAGCGAGGAGTCCGGACCGAGGACCAGGACGCGGGACGGCCCGAACACGGCGTAGCCCAGCAGGCACATGATCGACGTGTACAGACCGGTGATCGGCGGCAGGCCGGCCAGCTCCGCGTACGCCATGCCCTGCGGCACGAGCACAGTCGTCAGCACGATGCCGGCGACCACGTCCTTCACCAGCCACTGGCGGCGGTACGTCCGGACCAGCTCCACACCGGGCACGCGAAGCACGACATCACCTCACCCGCCACAGTGCGGACACGAACACCGCGAGTCGACACGCTCCCCGCGGTCGTGCCCTCACCCGCAGAAGGTGAAGCCGCGGTCGTGCCGGCGTGCCCACACTGGGCGTCATGAGTCGCAACCGCGGGCGGTCGCACGTGCCCGGCCCGGCCGTCGAGGACGTCGTGGCGGCCACGGTCGCCCGGATGACCGTTCGCCACCCGTCGGTCCCCGACGCCGTCGTGGGCGGCGTCGTCTATCAGGCCGCGGTCGAGCTCGTCTGCACGGTCGCCGACGGCGAGCAGCTGCGGCGCCAGCTCGAACGCCGTGTGCACGCCCGCCTCCTGGCGCTGGCCGGCACGCCGGTGCCGATCACGACAGTCCGCGAGAACCGCTAGCACCAGCGCGAACGTGAGTTCCGCGCAACTCGGACCTCGCACCGCCCGCCGCCGCGACGTGTTCACGATGGAGGCGCCCGCGCCGGGCACGCGCCCGGCTCAGGTCGTCAGTCCCCGCAGGACGAACAGCGAGCGCGACCGGACGGTCAGGTGCTCGCCCGCGACCACGGGGGGTGCCACCGACAGGCCGGTCGGCTCGTACGTGTCGATCACCGGTACCCAGCTCTGGCCGGCCCGGGTCGGGGGGATCGCGAAGGCCAGCTGTTCCCACCACCCGTTGACCAGGATCAGGAAGTCGTCGTCGAACAGGGGTGTGCCGTCCTCGGCGCGGTCCGGGTCGTCGGCGCCGTCCAGGTACAGGGCCACCGCGCGGGAGCCCGGGTCGTCCCAGTCGGCCACGGTCATCCGCGTGCCGCTCGGCGTGAACCACTGCAGCTCCTCCGCCGCCACGCCGGTGAGGAAGCGCCTGCGCCGGAACACCGGGTGTTCGCGGCGCAACGCGATCAGCCGCCGGGTGAACTCCAGCAGCTGCTTGTCGGTGTCCGCCCAGTCGAACCAGCTGATCGCGTTGTCCTGGCAGTAGGCGTTGTTGTTGCCGCGCTGCGTGCGGCCCAGCTCGTCGCCGCCGAGCAGCAGCGGCACGCCGAACGACAGCATGAGCGTGGTGAGGAACGCGCGCCGCTGGCGTGCCCGCAGGTCGAGGACCGCGGTGTCGGTGGTCGGACCCTCGGCCCCGCAGTTCCACGACCGGTTGTCCGGGTTGCCGTCGCGGTTGGACTCCCCGTTGGCCTCGTTGTGCTTCTCGTTGTAGGAGACCAGGTCGGTCAGCGTGAACCCGTCGTGGACGGTGATCAGGTTCACCGACGCGGTGGGCCGCCGCCCCGAGTTGCCGAAGAGGTCCGACGACCCGCACAGACGCCGGGCGAAGTCGTCGAGCAGCCCATCCCGGCTGCGCCAGAAGTCCCGCATCACGTCGCGGTAGCTGCCGTTCCACTCGCTCCACTGCGCCGGGAACCGGCCGAGGTCGTATCCGTCGGGACCGACGTCCCACGGCTCGGCGATGAGCTTGGCCCGCGAGATCACCGGATCCTGGAACACGAGGTCGAAGAACGCCGCCATCCGGTCGAAGCCACCGTCCTCGCGGGCCAGGGTCGGCGCGAGGTCGAAGCGGAACCCGTCGACGCCCATCTCGGTCAGCCAGTAGCGCAGCGAGTCCATGATGAGCCGCAGGCTGAACGGGTTGTCCGCGTTGAGGGAGTTGCCCACGCCGGTCGTGTCGAAGTAGTAGCGCGGGTCGTCGGGGACAAGCCTGTAGTAGGCCGCGTTGTGCAGCCCGCGGTGGCACAGCGTCGGGCCGAGGTGGTTGCCCTCCGCCGTGTGGTTGAAGACCACGTCGAGGATGACCTCGAGACCGGCGCCGTGCAGCGTGTCGACCATCGACCGGAACTCCGCGACCTGCCCGCCGGGCCGCCCGGCCCGCACCGCGGCCGAGTAGCCGGCGTGCGGTGCGAAGAAGCCGATCGTGTTGTAGCCCCAGTAGTTCGTCAGGCCACGGTCGACGAGGAAAGCCTCGGGCACGAAGTGGTGCACCGGAAGCAGCTCGACCGCCGTCACGCCGAGGTCGACGAGGTGCTCGACGACCGCGTCGTGCGCGAGCCCGGCGTAGGTGCCGCGGATGTCCTCGGGCAGGGCCGGGTGCGTCTGTGTGAAGCCCTTGACGTGGACCTCGTAGATGATCGTGTCCGGATAGGACCGGCGCGGCCGGGGATGGCGCCAGTCGTGCGCCGCGGGGACCACGAGGCTGCGCGGCACGTGACCGGCGGAGTCGAGCGTGCTGGGTGCCTCCGGGTCGCCGACGGCGTACCCGAGCACCTCGGCTCCGGGCCGGACCTCGCCCTCGATGGCCCGCGCGTACGGGTCGAGCAGCAGCTTCGCCGGGTTGCACCGCACGCCGTCGCGCGGCCGGTACGGGCCGGTGGTCCGGTAGCCGTAGGCCTGCCCGGGGCCCACGCCGGGCAAGAACCCGTGCCAGACCTCGCCGTCCCGCTCCGGCAGCGGGACCTGCGTCTCGGTGTTCCCGTCGAACAGGCACAGGAGCACGCCGTCGGCCGCGGCGGCGACCGCGAAGTTCGTGCCGCCCTCCCCCGGCGTGGCGCCCAGCGGGTACGGCTTGCCCGGCAGCGTTCGCGGCGTCATCGGTCCTCCTCCAGCCCGAGCACGATCTCGGCGACGGACGGCACCATGCCGTGCCGGCGGCGGATCACGTCGGCGACGATCCCCGTCCAGCCCGTCTGGTGCGACGCCCCCAGCCCGGCGGCGTTGTCGCCGTGGAAGTACTCGTTGAACATCAGGTTGTCCCGCCAATCCGGGTCGTGCTGCATCCGGTCCACCCAGCCGAAGCACGGCCGCCGCCCGTCCGGGCCGACGGTGAAGATCGACACAAGCCGGCCCCACAGGTCGTCCGTCACCTCGTGGAGGGTGCGCAGCTTTCCCGAGCCGGTCGGGTACTCGACGGTCAGGTCCGCACCGAAGAAGCGGTGGTAGCGCTCCAGCGCGCTGGTGACGAGATAGTTCAACGGGAACCACACCGGCCCCCGCCAGTTGGAGTTGCCGCCGAACATGGCGGTGGCCGACTCGGCGGGCTGGTAGTCGACACTCGCCCGCACGCCCTCGACCTCGATCGTGTACGGGTGCTCGCGGTGGAACGCGGACAGCGACCGCAGGCCGTATGGCGACAGGAACTCGGCCGGGTCGAACAGGGTCCGGAACAGCCGCTTCACCCGCTCGACGCCGACCGCGCTCAGCAGCAGCCGGCGCGCTCCGGGCTCCCCACGCAGCACCCCGGCCTCGGTCAGCTTGACCGGGTCACGCATCCCGTGGCGGTCGAGGAAGCGGGCGAACTGCTTACCGGCCGAGATCGCCGGGTCCAGGATCCGCTCGTCGACGAACGTGACCGCGAGCATCGGCACGATGCCGACCATCGAGTGCACCCGCACCGGTACGACGCCGCCGCCCGGGGTGACGACCCGGTCGTAGAACATGCCGTCCGCCTCGTCCCACATGCCCTGGCGCTCCAGCGCGGCACGGATCGCGGCGAAGTGCTCGAGGAACTTGTGCACGAGGTCGAGCGCCGGCCGCTGCGCGGCGTGGTGGAGGATCGCCGCGATCGTGGTCATCGCGAGCGAGTACATGGCCATCCAGCCGGTGGCGTCGGACTGCTCGAGGATGCCACCGACCGGCAGGTGCGACCGGTCGAGCGGGCCGATGTTGTCCAGGCCGAGGAAGCCGCCTTCGAAGATGTTCGACCCGTCGGCGTCCTCGCGGTTGACCCACCAGGTGAAGTTGACGAGCAGCTTGTCGAACACCTTGCTCAGGAAGTCGAGGTCCTGCCCGCCGTCGATGGCGAAGACCTCGATCGCGGCCCACGCCTGCACCGGCGGGTTGACGTCGCCGAAGTCCCACTCGTAGGCGGGCAGCGCGCCGTTCGGGTGCTGGAACCACTCGCGGCAGACGAGGAGCAGCTGGTCCTTGGCGAACTCGGGGTCCACGTGGGCCAGGGCCACGCAGTGGAACGCGAGGTCCCACGATGCGAACCAGGGGTACTCCCACTTGTCGGGCATGGACATGACGTCGTAGCCGTCGAACTCGCGCCACCGGTGGTTGCGCCCGTGGTGGCGCTCCGGGGGTGGCGGCGGCTGCCCGGGGTCGCCGTCGAGCCAGCGGGCGACGTTGTAGTTGTAGAACTGCTTGCTCCACAACATGCCCGCGAACGCCTGGCGCAACACGGCCGCCTCGTCGGCCGAGGCGGCGGGCGGGGTCAGGCCGGCGTAGAACTCGTCGGCCGCCTGCCGCCGCCGGGCGACGACCTCGTCGAAGTCCGCGCCGGGCGGCGCACCGGCCGGGCGCAGGCGGAGGCGGACCTCGACCGTGGCCTTCGGTTCGACCTCGAGGCGGTACCAGGCCGCGCACTTCGTACCGCGCCGGTCCGGGTTCACGGTGGCCGCGCCGGACACGACGTGGTCGTTGATGCCGTCCTTCGGGTACGGCGCCGTGTTCGGTACGTCGTAGAGGCGCTCGGTGTTGGTCTCGTTGTCGCAGAACAACAACGTCGGGTCGGCGGACGCGCGCAGTTCCAGCTCGCCCAGGGTCGGGTGGTCGACGCGGACCGTCGTGTCGCCGGTCGCCGCGAGCTCCGGTCTCGCGGACTCCGGCTCCCAGGTCCAGGTGTTGCGGAACCATACCGTCGGCAGGACGTGCAGCGTCTCCCGCCGGGGCCCGGCGTTGGTGACGCGCACGGTCATCAGCAGGTCGGTCGGATCCGCCTTGACGTGGTCCACCTCGACGATCCAGTACCGGTCGCCGTCGAACACGCCGGTGTCGAGCAGCTCGTACTCCGGGGCTCGCCGGTCGCGGTCGCGGGACCCGGCGCGGAGTTGCTCGTACGGGAACGCGGCCTGCGGGTAGTGGTAGCGCCAGCGGTTCCACGCGTGGTCCGGGGTCGCGTCGAGGTACCACCAGTACTCCTTGGCGTCCTCGCCGTGGTTGCCCTCCGGCCCGGTCAGCCCGAAGATCCGCTCCTTGAGGAAGGGGTCCCGGCCGTTCCACAGCGCGAGCGCGAGGCATAGCCGCTGCTCGGCGTCGCAGAACCCGGCCAGGCCGTCCTCGCCCCAGCGGTACGCGCGGGAGCGGGCGTGCTCGTGAGGCAGGTGGCGCCAGGCGTCCCCGTCGGCGCTGTAGTCCTCCCGGACCGTGCCCCACTGGCGTTCGCTGAGGTAAGGCCCCCAGATCCGCCAGTCGCGACCGATGCGTCCCGGCTTCGGTGTCGACATGCTCGCCTCCCTCGCCCCGCCCCTCGGGCCCCGGCGACGCTAGGTGGGGCGGGGTCGCGTGTCCTCGCGTGTCGCGGGTGAGATCGGCCTGGCGATCAGGTAGTTCGGTTCCGTATAATTCGGAAGCGTGAAATTTGGAACCGTGCATTCTGAGTCGGCGCTGCTCGCCCTGCAGCGCGCGACACACGCGACGCTGCACCGGCTCTCCGGCGAGCTCGCGGATCTGGAGCTGACCGCGGCCGAGATCAACGTCCTGGCCAACCTCGCGGACGGCCGCGGCCGGACCGTGTCCGTGCTGGGCGCGGCCGTCGGCACCCGGTCGTCGACCCTGACCGGCGTGCTCGACCGGCTCGAACGGCGCGGCCACATCGCCCGCGCCCCGAGCCCCGCCGACCGCCGCGCGGTCGTCGTCTCGCCGACCGAGTCGGGCCGCCGGGCCGCGCAGACGATCCGCCGGACGATGGCGAACCTGGAGCGCCGCGCCTTGTCCGGCCTGCCCGACGACGCCGTCGCCGGCTTCCACGCGGTGCTCGCCGCCCTCACGGAGGTGTCCGCGTGACCGCGTTCCAGACTCTGCTCGGCGAGGTCACCGCCGGCGGCCGGTTCGGCCACCGCGAGCACGTCCACCTCACGTGGCTCCTCGTCCGCCGGTACGGCGTGCCGGACGCGACGACCCTGATGTCGCAAGGACTCCGGCGCACCGCCCGCTACGCGGGCGCGCCGCAGAAGTACAACGAGACGCTCAGCCGCGCGTGGGTCGAGCTCGTCGGCCACCACACCGAGGCCTCGCCTGACGAGTCGGACTTCGGCGCGTTCGCCGAGCGCAACCCGGCGCTGTTCGACAAGCGCCTGATCGCCCGCTTCTACACGCCGGTCACGCTCGCGAGCGCGCGGGCGCGTGCGAGCTGGGTGCCGCCGGACCGGTCCCCGTTCCCCTGGCAGTGACCAGAGACCGGGCAACGTGTTCGGCCTCCACGGCCGCGCCCGCGCGCAGCAGCGCGAACAGCTCGACGCTCGCCCGCTCGTAGGCCGCAGGCCGGGACGGCACGGCCACGAGCGTCGGGCAGGTCCGGTGCGCGTCGGCCGCACGCATCCCGGCGTGCACGCCCGGCGCTCGCGCCTCGTAGCTCGCGCGGCTGACGACGCGGTCGACGACGGCGAGCCGCAGGCCGGACAGCCCGGGATCGTCGCGCCGCTCCACCGCGACGAAGAACGCGCCCACGTCCACGGTGCAACAGGGGCGGCCCGGTCACGAGGCCACTCTCTCAAATCGCCGCCCTTCGCGACGTGCCGTCAAAAGGCGCCGCAACAAATTCCCCCGGGTAACGCCCGCGTCCGCGACACGACTCTCAGTCGGGAGGTATCGAACACCGGAAATCAGGCGGAGGGGATTCATGAACAAGGCCGCGCCCGACAATGCCCGGCAGTCACGCGGCACGCTCGTCGGCGCGGTCTGCGCGACGGCCGTCGTGCTCGTGGTGCTGGCCACGGTCGCGGCCGTCGCGTTGTTCGGCAAGCCGACGGCGACCGCCGGTGCGCCGGTGCCCGATCCGGACCACCGGGCGGCGGTGACCGTGCCCGCGCCGCCGGGCTCCGACAAGCCGGCACCCACGCCGACCACCGGGGAGCCGACCACTCGGGAACCCGAACCGAACGACGCCGACGCGGCGCTCGCGGAGCTGAAGGGCCAGGCCGACGACGACCGGCAGGCGGTCGAGGCACTCGACGACCTGTGGGTGCCCCAGCTGTCGGCCAAGCGGCCGGGCCTCGTGGCGAAGGGCGTCCGGTACGACTACGTCGAGATCCTGCGGGACTTCCGCACGACACAGGACCGCTACCCCGAGGCGCTGCTGCTGTACTCCGGCGACTACAGCAGCTTCAGGTACGGCGACTTCTGGATCACCATCGAGCCGCTCCCCTACGCCGACGGCGTGTCCGCGAACGGCTGGTGCGACGGTCAGGGAATTCCGGTGGACGACTGTTACGCCAAAATGATCTCGCACACCGTCGGCTACGAAGGCGCCACATTACTGCGCGGGTGACAATTCCGGCTCTTTGCGCCGGCGCACGCGAACCTTCGCCGAAATCCACAGCAGTCCGCGTTTCAGCAACGGCGCGCCGGGCCGCTCGACGAATCGGTGCACCAGCCACGCGAGCACGACCATCAGCACGGCCACGACGACCACCAGCAGCCAGCCCGGCATCGAGCCCTGCCACTCGTGGAGCATGGTGCCGCCGATGTCGAGGTGCAGCAGGTAGAGCGGGTACGTCGTGGCGCCGACGACGACCAGCCACCGGCCGCGCAGCCGGTCGAGCCGGCCCAGCGCGACCGCGATGATCAGCAGGAAGCAGACGCCCAGCAGCACGACCGCCGGCCACCGCGGCGGCAGCGTCTCGCCCGGGTCGGCCTCGAGCCCCGTCCGGAACACCACCGACGGCACGGCGAGCACGAAAGAGACGCCGACGATGCCCCACGTCAGGAGCGTGGGGCGGAACCGGTACATGAGATAGCAGCCGATGCCCGCGGTGAACAGCGGCGCGTAGTCGCTCATCAGCACGATGTGCGGGAGCGTCCCGTCGGGCACGAACGCCTTCAGGACGGTCACCGCGCCGAGCCACGCCACGCAGAACCCGGCCACCCGCCGGTAGGTGAGCCCCCACCACACGACCAGCGAGAACAGCAGGTAGAACCGCAGCTCCGCCCACAGCGTCCAGTACACCTCGGCGACCGGGCGCACACCGAGCGGCTCGTGGAACATGGTCAGGTTGACCAGCGCCGCGCTCGCGCCGGCGGGCTTCTGCACGAACGGCCAGGCGGTCAGCACCAGCGCGCACACGACGACCGACAGCCAGTACGCCGGATAGAGCCGCACCGCGCGGGACAGCAGGAACCGCCCCACCCCGCGACCCCAGCTGCTCATGCAGATGACGAACCCGCTGATCAGGAAGAACAGGTGGACGCCGAGCCAGCCGTAGGCGAACGGCTGGTCGGGGAAGACGTCGTCGGCCCGCCGGTCCCAGACCCGGTCCATGGCCGTGAAGTGGTATGCGAGGACGGCCATCGCCGCCGCGAACCGCAGGCCGTCGAGCACCTCGAGCCGGGGTCGCCCCGTCACGCCTGTCCCTCCGCCGTCCAGCACCTGTGTACTACACGCGGGCGCGCGGCGGACGGTTTAGGCCAGGCTGAACTTCTCCGCGTGCACCTGCTGGCCCGGCACGCGCAGCCGGCGCAGGCTCGCCAGCACGGCCGAGGTCATCGCGGGCGGGCCGCAGACGTACACGTCGCGGTGGACGATGTCCGGGACCAGATGAAGCAGGCCTTCCGGCTCGAACGGCCGCACGCCGTCGCCGGTGCGGCCGGTCAGGACGTGCAGCCGGCCGCGACGGGCCGCGACGAGCTGGTGCACCTCGTTGAGCAGCACGGCTTCGCTCTGGTGGCGCACCCGGTACAGCACGACGAAGTCGCCGCCGGTCGGCTCCTCGAGGAGTGCGCGTACCGGCGTGATGCCCACCCCGCCGGCGATCAGCAGCATGCCCGGCCGGGTGCGGTGCATGGAGGTGAACGCGCCGTACGGGCCTTCGACGAACACCTTGCTGCCGACCGGCAGCTGCCGCAGGCCCGCGCTCGTGTCGCCGACGGCCTTGGCGGTCAGCCGCAGCCCGCGGCCGTTGGGTGCCGCGGACAGCGAGAACGGGTTCGCCCGCCACCAGCCGTTGTGCCCGGTGAAGCGCCAGATGCAGAACTGGCCGGCACGGGCGGCGAGGCGGTGCATGTCGCGGCCGGTGACGTAGACGGAGGTGACGTTGTGCGCCTCCGGCACCACGGCCTCCACCCGGAACTGGTGTCGCGAGTTGCGCACGAGCGGCACGATCAGCCGCCCGGTGACGAGCGAGCCGAACGCGAACAGCCAGAGCGCCCACCAGTAGACGAACGCGAACGCGGACGACTTGAACGTCGTCGTCTCGAGCAGCTGGTGGACGAACGCGAGGCCCAGCGCCAGGTACATCAGCAGGTGGATGGCATGCCAGGTCTCGTACCGCAGCCGCCGCCGGACCGCGCGGGTGGAGAGCGCCCCGACCACGACGATGATCGTCGCCGCGGACATGCCGAGCAGCGAGGCGGGCACGCCGGCGAGCGCGACGAACGTCTTGGCCATCGTCGTGTTGTCCAGCGTGGCGTAGCCGAGCACGATGATCGTGGCGTGGGTCAGGATCGTCCACAGCAGCGTGAAGCCGATCCACCGGTGCCACACGGTGAGCCGGTCCATCCCGATGCGACGGTCCAGCCACGGCAGCCGGGCGATCAGCAGGAGCTGGAACATCAGGAGCAGCGCGGCGTGCATGCCGAAGAACTTGGCGACGGTGAGCACGTCGTTCTTGCCCTCGCCGGCGGTGAAGAACAGCACCTCGACGATCGCCACGTTGACGGCGACGAACGTCCAC
>NZ_DATBKY010000173.1:0-5455 GCF_036555685.1 Actinophytocola sp.
CCGCGACGACCGGCTCGCCGAGACCGTTTCCTGTGGACATTCGAATCACCTCTCCGGGAATACGGGGACCGGTACGGGTTCGACCGCGCGGTGCCGGCCCGGCATGCTCAGGGCGAGCAGGCGGTACATCTCCGCGCGCAGCAGCCGGTGCGCCTGGCCCGGCCGGGATGTCAGCCGGCGGGCGAACGCGTCCCGGCCGAGGCCGCCCCGCCACGTCGCCGCCTCGTGGAGCTGCGGCACGAGCGGCCGGGACCGGACGAGCCGCGGCGCGCTTATGCCGAGCAGCGACTGCGGCGAGTCCGGGTTGAGGGATTCGATCGGCAGGTCGGTGCACAGCACCGGCCTGCCGAGCGCGGCCGCGTAGACGGTCGTCGATCCGTGGTCGCCGATGACGTGGTCGGCGGCGACCACGGCGGCGCGCCAGTCGACCTCCGGCTCCACGAGCACGAGTCCCGCGGCCCGGGCCGCGGCCAGCCACGCTCGTACCTGCCGGCGCCCGTGCCCGAACCAGACCGCCGGGTGGATCAGCATCGCAACGCGGTACCGCGCCGGGTCCAGCTGCCTGAGCAGGGTGGGCAGGTACCGCTCGAAGCGCTGGAACAGCGAGTGCCGGCCCCACGTGGAGGCCAGCAGCACGAGCTCCCGGCCGGGCCGCACGCCGAGCGCCCAGCGATAGTCCTCCCGCAGCCGCGTGCTCGCCATGAGCAGGTCGAGGCACGGGTCGCCCGCGACGACCGCGACTTCGAGCGCCGGCTCGCACTGCCGCCGCAGCGTCTCCAACTGGGAGTCGTGCGAGAGGACGAGCGAGGAGACCACGAGGCGGCCGTCCCGCTGCAGGCGGCCGGCGTCCAGGCCGTACACCGGTCCCGTGCCGCCGGCCCGCTTGCCGAACGCGGCGCCGTGCGGGAACACCATCACCGGCGCGTTGAGGTGATCGATGCCGCCGTGCGCCGCCGCGAGCGCGAGGTCGAACCGTTCGTGGACGGCCTGCGCCCACGGGATCTCCAGGACACCGAGCGACGTCAGGTATTCGTCCACCCCGCCGCCGAACACGTCGGGCGCGCGGCTGTAGACCAGCTGCACCCGCGGATCCGACTCGATCAACCCGACGACGTCCATCAACCGGTGGCCGGCGACCACCGTGTGCACGGCGACGAGAACGGTCTTGCAATCAGTTCTCGTGACGTACCGCTCGGCCCTAGGACCAACCGGTACGGACTGCCATTCCTGTACTGCCACGTTGCTCCCTTCCTCCCCGGGACGACAGGACTGGAGGAGCGTGAAGGACCGGACGGACAGGTGGCTTGCAATCCGCTTGCACAATGGCGGACACCGGTTGTAACAGTTAAATATCAGAGAGTTGCATCGCTAACTTTGATGTTTCCCCCCGCCGACACTCATGGAATACACAGCGACCGAGCCGGGGGCTACGGTGCAATTGCGAATCCTGGGGCCCGTGCAAATGAACGTGCATGGGGAATACGTCGATGTCGGGGCGACGAAGGTTCGTGGCCTGCTGGGTGTACTCGCTTACAAGAACCACGAACCGGTCCCGGCCGGCTATCTGGCCGACGCGCTGTGGGACGATGACCATCCGCCGAAACCTGACAAGACGGTGCAGGTATACGTCTCCCGGTTGCGTGCCGCGCTCGCCCGCACCGGCTTCGCCGGCGAGATCGTCCGAGAGCACGACACCTACCGGCTCGCCATGGACTCGTCGCTGGTCGACTACCGGCGGTTCCGGACGCTGGCGAGTGCCGGACGCCGTGCCCGTGGCCGAGGTGAGCACGCGGACGCGGCCGAGTCCTTCACCGCGGCCGTGGATCTCTGGCGCGGCCCGGCGATCGCCGACCTCAGGACGTCGTGGGCGCGGCGGGTGCAGGAGTCGCTGGTCAGCACCGAACTGCTGCCGGTGTGCTGCGACTTGTTCGACACGAAGCTCGCGCTGGGCGAGCACGAGTTCGTGCTGGACGGCTTGCGGCCGCTGCTCGCCGATCATCCGCATGACGAGCGGCTCGCCGGGCTGTGGATTCGCGCGCTCACCGCGGCGGACCGGTCGAGCGAGGTGCCGGCATTCTTCCGGGAATTCAGCAGACGTCTAGACCTGGAGACGAATACCCCACCGACGGCCGAGCTGGTGCGTATACAACGGAATTCCATTCGGTCCAGTACGGACGTCTTGGAAAATCAGCGGACGCCCGTACGAATTCCCGGGCCGCCACGCGAGACGCCACACTTCACCGGCCGGACGGAGTTGCTGGCGCGACTCGACGAGTTGCTGATCGGTCCGAATGCGACTGCGTCGGTGGTCGCGCTCGACGGCCGGCCCGGCGTCGGCAAGACCGCACTGGTCCGGCACTGGGCGCGCAGCCACAGCGACGACTTCCCCGGCGGGATGCTGCACATGGACCTGTCGGGGTACGCCGACACGTCGCCGGTGGAGCCGGGCACGGTGATGGGGACCTTCTTGCAGGAACTGGGAGTGCCGGCAGCGAGTCGTGAGGTCGGCGCCGACCAGCGCGCGGCCCTGCTCCGCCGGACGCTCACCGGGCAGCGCGTGCTCGTGGTGCTGGACAACGTACGAGACGGCGCACACGTTCGCCCGCTGCTCGCCGCGACGGCGAACTGTCCGGTGGTGATCACCAGCCGCAGGCGGCTGACGAGCATCGTCGTGCGCGACGGCGCCGAGTGCCTCACGGTTCCCGAGCTCGCCGCGAACGAGGCGACCGCGCTGCTGGAGAAGCGGATCGGTGCGCGGGTGAGCGCGGAACCCGACGCGGTCGGTGAGCTCGTCGAGTTGTGCGAGCGCCTCCCGCTCGCGGTCCGCATCGCGGCCGAGCACGTGGCCGCCCGGCCCGGCGTGCCGATCGGCGACCTCGTCGACGAGCTGCGCCAGGCCCGGCTGCTCGACGCCGGAGCCCACGGCGACGAGGACACGACGACCTTGCGGTTGGCGTTCTCGTGGTCCTACCGGGCGCTGCCGGCCGAGCACGCCCGGATGTTCCGCATGATCGGGCTGCTGCCCGGCACCCGGTTCAGCACGTCGGCCGTCGCGGCGGTCGGCGGGATCGACCACGCGGCGGTCGCCGGGATCCTCGACGCGCTCGTCGGCGCGCACCTCGTCGAGCAGGAAGGCGCCGGCCGCTTCCGTACCCACGATCTGCTGCGCCAGTACGCCGCCGACAGTGCGCGCGATGAGCCGGTCGGGCAACGGGAGCGTGCGATCCGCCGGATGCTCGCCTGGTACGTGGAGTCGGCCCGCAACGCGCGCCGGTTGCTGACCGCTGATCCGCACGATGTCCCGGCCTTGCCGGCCGGGCTCCTCGACACGGTCGAGCCGGCCGCGTTCGGCTCGGAGCAGGACGCACGCCGCTGGTTCACGCTCGAGCGCGCCGGTGCCGTGGCCTGCGCGCGGCTGGCGGCCGAACTCGGGGAACACGAGGTGACGTGGCGGTTGGCGGCCTGCCTCAACGTGGTCAACGATCACGGGGATCTGCGCGAGCTGCTGGAGGTGCAGCGGCTTGGCTACCGGTCAGCGGGGCTGGCGGGCCGGCGGCACGCGGAAGCGGGTTGCCTCACGAGCATGGGCGTGCTGTACGGCAAGCTGGACGAGAACATGCGGGCCGGACGGTGTTTCGAGCAGGCGTACCACGCGTTCCAGGCGGCGGGTGACCGGTTGGGCGAGGCGGTGAGCCTGCACAACATCGGGTGCGTTCACCTGCAGCTGGGCGAGCCCGTCACGGCGATCGGCTGGCACCGCCGGGCGCTGGCCGCCTTCGCGGCGGAGCACAACGAGTTCGCCATGGCGAAGGTGCACCGCTGGCTGGGCGATGACTACCGGGCGCTCGACCGGTACGAGCAGGCGAGCTCCCACTACCTAGAGGCGCAGTACATGAGCCAGAAGATCAGCGACCTGCACGGCCTGGGCGAGACGCTGAACCGGCTGGCTCGCCTGAACCTCGACGTCGGCCGCCCCGACCAGGCGGTGCGATCGGGCCTGGCCGGCCTGCACATCCACGACCGGACCGGCGACCGGGGTAGCGCCGCGGACGTCCTTCGCATCCTGGCGACCGCGCGGCTCGAGCTGAAGGAGTACGCGGAAGCGATCGCCAACGCGACGGAGGCGGCACACACGCACGGCGAAATGCGCAACACGGCGGCCCAGGCCGTGGCTCTGGAGCTGCTGGCCCAAGCGCACGAAAAGGCAGGCGAACGCCCGGAGGCTCAGCGAGCGTGGGCAGCAGCGGCCGCCTTGCTCGCGCCGACGGACGCCCCGAGAGCGGAGTCCCTGGCCGACCGAGCCAACACCCCACCCCCACAGATCCCACCCCCAAGATCAGAATTCCCAACCACAAGACACCCCGCGAACCCAGCAACGCCAACAGAAGAACCAACCACAACAGAAGCAGAAAGCGACTCCCAAACACGGAAGACGCTCGGCCCAGACTTCGGTTAGCAGAGCCGGTCCGTAGCCGCCGCTGTGCCCGGTCGAGCTTGGCGGCCACCAGGTGCAAGCGAAGCGAGCGCACCACAACCACGAGGCGACCACTGAAGGTTCTAAGCGCTTGGTAGCGCTCAAAGGTAACCAGGCTGGTGTCGGCGGAATCGGGCACCGTAGGGAGGCTGGGGCCGGAGCGTCCCTGGCGCTGGTAGCGCCCAAAGTAACCACGCTGGGTCAGCAGATCCCGCACCGTGGGGGTCTGGGGGGTCGCCCCCCAGAACAAAGGACGAAACCCAAAAGCGGGAAGGTGGCCCGAACGGACCCCCGAACACGCGTCGCCGAGGGTGAGTGACGGGACTTGAACCCGCGACATCCTGGACCACAACTTGGCGCACCTCGTCCACAGAGAGTTATCTGTGCAGGTAGATGGCTTGGCGGGCTTCGTCGTAGACGGCGTGGGAGCGGTGCGGCTGCTGTACTTCGGTGCTGTACGGCTCTCAGGGGCACGCTGGGGAGGTCGAGGCAGGCGCGCACGCCCATCAAGGGCAGGCCCCCGGCCTGCCCGCACGCTTGCCCTCAGGGCCGACGGGGCCCCGCGTGTCAAGCCCTGATCGGATGCTCAACTGGCTGGCCGACTTTGGGCACCGCGGCCCGATCAGGGCTTGATACGTGGGCGGCGGCCCGTACCATGTGCGCGCCTGCCTCGACCGGAGGCGACAGTTCGTGGTCGACGTGATCGGCTCGTGTGCGAGTACTGCACGACTTCATGCTCTCGCCCATGACGCGCAGGATAGGCGCGGCCGACGGCGTTCGGTGACGGCGAGTGAGCCCGTAGCGCCAGCGGAGGGCGATCGAGTTTGCCCTGTTCGGCTGCGCCGTCCGCCCCGTCAGGGGCGGCTTGAAGACGTAAAGAAACTTCTCACGAAGTCCGCTAGCCTATGCTACGTGTCAGATCAAACCCACGACTCGGGTAATAATGCTGCTGGTAGTCGTCGTGGAACATTGCAGGCGCTG
>NZ_DATBKY010000174.1:0-14091 GCF_036555685.1 Actinophytocola sp.
CTGGGCGGACTGCACGGGCACGGTGTACGCGAAGCCGGTCCGCAGCGAGAACATGGTCCACTCGCTGGAGCACGGCGCGGTCTGGATCGCGTACGACCCCCGGCGGATCCGCGGCGCCGGGCTGAACGTGCTGGCCGCGAAGGTCGACGGGCAGCCGTATCTGATGCTCTCCCCCTACCCCGGCCTGGACGTGCCCGTGTCCATCCAGTCGTGGGGCCACCAGCTGAAGGTGAGCCGGCCGGACGACCTGCGCATCGACCTGTTCATCGCGGCGCTGCGGGACAACCCGTACACCACTCCCGAAGCGGGCGCTCCGTGCGGAACCAACCCGGCTCGGTTCGACGTGACCGACCCGCCGGCGTTCGACGGGAGCCCGCCGGGCCCGGACGCGTTCCCCGTACAAGGTCCCTGACGCCGACCCAACGTGGCCGTTCCTTACACTTGGCGGCTGCAGTGTGTCTTCCCTGTACCGAGCTTCCCTGTACGAGACGAGGTCCGAGACCGGCATGGCCAGCGGGACGAAGAGCAAGGGCACGACCAAGCCCAAGGCAAAGGGCAGGAACGCGGCCGCAAAGAGCGGGCGTACCTCCATCTCGCGTGCCGGGAAGCCGAAGCCGTGGGGCATGATCCTCGGCGTCATCGTCGTCGTGGCGATGGCGGGCGGCGTGTTCACCTACGCCTTCGTCCAGATCCACGAGAAGGAGAAGTGGGTCGTCGCCGAGGACAACAAGGACCCGTCGGTCAACATCGACGGCATCAAGCAGGTCAAGTACGACGGCGCCCAGCACGTCACCGCGCAGCAGCGCGTCGCGTACGACCAGAGCCCGCCCTTCGGCGGCCCGCACGACCAGGTGTGGGCGAACTGCGCGGGCACGGTCTACGACAAGGCCGTCCGCAACGAGAACATGGTCCACGCGCTGGAGCACGGCGCGGTCTGGATCGCGTACAACCCGGACAAGATCAAGGGTGACGCGCTCGACACGCTGAAGAACAAGGTCGAGGGCCAGCCGTACATGATGCTGTCGCCCTACCCCGGCCTGAACAAGGCCGTCTCGCTGCAGTCGTGGGGCCACCAGCTGAAGGTGGACAGCGCGGACGACGAGCGGGTCGACCAGTTCATCACCTCGCTGCGGGAGAACAAGTACGAGCACCCCGAGCCCGGCGGCCGCTGTGACTCCGACGGCACCGGCTTCGACCCGACCAGCCCGCCGCCCTTCGTCGCGGAGAAGCCCGGCAAGGACGCCGTGACCATGGACGGCAAGGGCGCCATCGAGGCCGGCGACGAGGGTATGACCGGTCAGCCGCCGGTGTCGGGCCCCGCGTCCGCGCCGGCCTCCGCTCCCGCGTCCGGCTCCGCCCCGGCGAGCGCGCCGCCCAGCCAGTGACCGGGCGGCGGGACCCGGCGAGGCCGGACGAGAACACGGTGGCGGTCGAGGACCCGTCTTCGGCGGAACCCGACGACGAGGTCGGGGAGGCCGGGGAGTTCGACGAGCCCGAGCCGCCGTCGCGGGCCAGCCGGATCCTCGTCGTCACGGCCGCGGCCATCGTCCTGCTGCTGGTCGGCGCCGCGATCGGCATGCTGATCACGCTGTCCCAGGCGGGCTCGACCGCGCCGCCCGACGCGGATTCCGTCGACGTCGGCTTCTCGCAGGACATGCGCGTGCACCACATGCAGGCGGTCACGATGGCCGGCATCGAGCGGGACCGGACGACCGACCCGATCATGCGCGGTATCGCCTTCGACATCGAGTCCACCCAGCTCACGCAGCTGAGCGAGATGGCGGGCTGGCTCACCGTGTGGGGCCAGCCGGACCTCCCCCCACCAGGCGCGGCGCACATGGGCTGGATGTCCGAGGGCGGCAAGCACCACCACAGCGACGGGGCGGGCGGCACGACCACCGGCCCGGTGCAGCGGATGCCCGGCATGGCCACGACCGAGGAGATCAACAAGCTGCGCAAGCTGTCCGGCAAGGAGCTGGACGTGCTCTTCCTGCAGCTGATGCTGCGCCACCACCAGGGCGGGCTGGAGATGGCGCAGTACGCCGCCGAGCACGCGAGCGAGGGTTACGTCAGCAACCTCGCGTCGAAGATCGTGAGCAGCCAGCAGAACGAGATCGCGCTGATGACCAAGTACCTGGAGCAGCGCGGCGCCGAGCCGCTGCCGTACCCCTGATCACCAGTGCAGCTCGCGGCAGCCGGCCGCGGCCTCGCCGGTCTCCAGCTGCAGCGTGGCGTGCTCGATCTGGTACTCGTCGGCGAGCACCTGCTGCGCGGTCCGCAGGATCGCCGTCTGGTCGGTCTTCGCGTCGACGGTGAGGTGCGCGGAGGCCACCTCCATGCCCGAGGTGAGGGTCCAGACGTGCACGTCGTGGACCTCGCGGACGCCGTGCAGCGCGCAGAGCGCCTTGGTCAGCTGGTCGACGTCCACCCGTTCGGGCGCGTGCTGGAAGAGGATGCGGAGCGACCGGCGGGCGAGGGTCCAGGTGCGCGGCAGCACCCACAGTCCAATCGCGACACCGATGACCGGGTCGGCGTAGCGCCAGCCGAACAGCAGCGTGAGCGCACCGCTGACGAGCACGCCGAGCGAGCCGACGAGGTCGGCCAGCACCTCGAGGTAGGCGCCGCGGACGTTGAGGCTCTCCTCGGCTCCCTTGCGCAGCAAGGCGAACGCGGCGATGTTGACGGCGAGCCCGAGCAGCGCGACGACGAGCACGGTGCCACCGGGCACGGCCGGCGGGTCGCGGAAGCGCCGGATCGCCTCGACGAGGACGTACGCGGCGACGCCGAACAGCAGGACGGCGTTGGCGAGGGCGGCGAGGACCTCGGCGCGGTAGAGCCCGAAGGTGCGCGCGGCCTTCGGGTGGGCGCGCTTGGCGGCGAGGATCGCCACGAGCGCGAGGCCGACGCCGACGACGTCGGTGACCATGTGGGCGGCGTCGGAGATGAGCGCGAGCGAGGACGACGCGATGCCCGCGGTGAGCTCGACCACCGCGAAGGCGGCGGTCAGCACGAACGCCGCGGTCAGCGCGCCGAGATGGCGGCCGGACGCGCTGCCGTGCCCATGGCTCATGCCCGGCTCCCTTCTGCCGGGGGTCAACATATAGTCATATGCGCATGCGTGCAAGATTTACTTGCGTGCCTGCGCACCCAGCCAGCGGCCGATCGCCCTGGTCGTCGCGGGCGCGTACCGGGCGCCGAACGCACCGGCCCGCGCCTCGGGCGTGACGGGGACGACGAGCCTGTTCTCCTGTATCGCCCGGACGACC
The DNA here is from genome assembly GCF_036555685.1 of Actinophytocola sp. Lineage (GTDB taxonomy): Bacteria > Actinomycetota > Actinomycetes > Mycobacteriales > Pseudonocardiaceae > Actinophytocola. Next base: position 3,267 of record NZ_DATBKY010000174.1, read on the forward strand.
GCCTTCGCGACCTTGTCCGGCCCGTAGCCGCGCTTCTCATACATGTGGAATGCCCGCTCCTGGAGCGCTTTCTCCTCGGCGGGGGTGGTTGCGGCGAAGCGGGTCGTGGCGGTGATGTTGGTGTGCACGAAGCCGGGGCAGATGGCGCTCACCCCGATGCCGGCTTCCCGGAGCTCGCCGGCGAGGCACTGGGCGAGCATGAGCACGCCGGCCTTGGTGGTGCTGTAGGCGGGAAGGCCCGGCGTGGCGAAGTACCCGGCGGCCGACGACGTGATGACGACGTGCCCGCCCTCGCGGCGCTCGACCATGCCCGGCAGGAAGGCGCGGAGGGTGTGGATGACGCCCCAGAGGTTGACGTCGAGGACCTTCTGCCAGTCATCTGCGCTGGTCTCGAGGAACGTGCCGCTGATCCCGATCCCCGCGTTGGCCATGACCAGGTCGGGTACGCCGTGCTCGTCGTTGACGTGGCGCGCGAGCCGTTCGGTGGCGGTGCCGTCGGCGACGTCGAGCTGGTAGGCGGCGCCCTTGATCTCCTTGGCGGTCCGCTCGGCGGCGGCGAAGTCGATGTCGACGCAGAGAACCTCGGCCCCAGCGCCCGCCAGCGCACGCGCCGTCTCGCGCCCGATCCCCGATCCGGCGCCGGTGACCAGGGCGAGCTGGCCGGCCATCCCGTTGGGCGTGCCGCGCCGCGCCCTGGCCAGCTCCCGCGGCGGCGTGCCCCCGTCCACGTGGTCGGCGAACTGGGCGATCAGCCGGGCGACGGCGTCCGGATGGGTGCGGGGCGCCCAGTGGCCGGCGACGAGCTCGCGCCGCCAGAGCCGCTCACACCACGGGTCGGCGACGTCCAGAAGCGGGCGCGTGACGTACGGGTCCTGGGTGGGCGCGATGAGCTGGACGGGGATGGTGATCTTCGTGGGGTGGCGGGGCGTGGCCGGCATGTTGGCCCGGTAGAGCTGGATCCCGTTCCGTGCGTCGCGGTAGGCGGCGTGAAACCGCTTGCGCAGACCTGGGACCCGCCAGATCAGCTCGGGGATGACGGGCAGCTGGAAGGCGAGGATGTACCAGGAGTGCAGCGCCTGGCGGAGCACGCTGAGCGGCCGGCGCTTCCAGGCGCTGGTCCAGACGCCGATGTGCCCGAGGTCGGGCCCGGAGATCGAGGTGTAGGACTTGAACAGCGCGGGGTCGAGCGCTCCCCATCCCTGGATGGACCCCCAGTCGTGGCCCACCAGATGCACCGGCTCGTCGGGACTGACCGCCTCCTTGACGGCCCTCAGGTCACCCCAGAGCTCCTCGAGCCGGTACCCGCTCCGCTCGCGCGGCGCCTCGGAGCCTCCATGCCCGCGCACGTCGTACCGCACGACGCGAAACCGCCCCCGAAGCCGCTCAGCGACCCCGTCCCACACGGAGAGATTGTCGGGATACCCATGAACGAGGATGACGGCCGGCCCCTCTCCCTCGACAACGACCGAGAGCCGAACCCCTGCACCATCCACCCAGCGCCTGCCCATGCGATCACCGTAGCCGCCGCGTGTGGGCCTCACCGGGTACGCTAAGCTACGCCGGTCGAGCAGACGGGCCCTTGTAGCTCAGGGGATAGAGCACTGCCCTCCGGAGGCAGGTGTCGCAGGTTCGAATCCTGCCAAGGGCGCCCATCCTCATACCGCCCGGAAACCGCGGCTAACCAGCACTTGTGCTGGCCCAGCATTGACACCAACGTCCGGCGCTACGAGACGGCCTGTACGCGGCAGCCTGAGGGGTAGGTGCGGGCTACGGGCGGTCCTGGCGCAGCTCAGCGGCCCATTCTGCGAAGAACCCGCGTAGGGCATCTACATCTACGTCGCCGAGGCTCAGGTCCACGTCGGTGTAGCGCGAAATGGCGTCCAGTGCCTCGATGAAATAGCGCAGCTCGAAACCCGGGTTGACCTCGCGTGCCCACGCCAACAGCTCCGGCCTGCTGTACACGTGCGTCAACGCGAACACGTCCACGAAATCGCGAGCAGCGGACCGGTCGAACAAGGCGATGACCTTGCGGCCGGCCAGCTCCTGTGGTGCATACGTCGGGCCGGCCACGCTCATCGTCGGTGGGCGGCCCGGATGCGAGTCAAGGGCGATGTCGACCAGCAGATCTTCTGGGCCGGTCAACTGCACGCGATGGAAGGTCCCGCCCTCTTGAATCGTTCGCACGGTCCATCCGTGCGCTCGCGCCGCCTTGACCAGCTCGTCTCGGGCCACGGCGATGTCAGCGGGTCGATCGGTGAAGAAGTCCAAGTCCTGAGTCGGGCGGGACGTCAAGTGCTGGGCGATAAGCGCGGCACCGCCAGCGAGAACGAACCCGTCGCTCGCGGGCAGGCTGAAGAAGAGCCGCGCGACCTCGAGCTGGAAGTCCGTGAGGGGAATCTTGGTCGTCACTGTGCGGGGATCAGCTCAGAGATCGACGACTCCCAAGCCGCGCGAAGGTCACGCGGGAGCACCAGCTCGTCCCACAGGTCGACCAGCAACGCCCCGTCGACATAGGTGAGCACGTCCTGCGCTTGTCCCTCCCGGAGCACCGCCTCGTACACGCGCGCACGATCCGACCGGTCCCTGAGCCGGTACTCCCGCCCGGGCTGGGACCAGTTCAACGACAACGGCAACGTCACAGTCGCGAACGCCTGATGCGGTGAAAGCGACGGCAGCCGATCCGGCACCTGGAAGACACGGCCTCGTGACCCTGTGACGGAACGGAAGGTGATCCGAGGGCGCATGTCGAGCTCGAAGCCAGACACGCGCAGCAGCCGCTCCGCGGTATCCAGTGTCGGTTTCTTCCGGCCGTTCTCGTATGCCGACACGGCCGTGCGTGACGTGCGCGCCTGCTCGGCGAGCTGCTGCTGACTCAGACCGGCCTTGTGCCGCGCCTCCTCCAACAACCCTGCAACGGACACTGCCGGCACCTCTTCACCTCAGCCTGGGGTATCTACTTAGATACGTTACGCCGAACGGAGAACGACCGGCAACCGCCGAGGGCGGCCGAGTAGCGCGTGGACAATGCGTGGACAAGAAGCCGCCTTCGGGCGCTGACCCACGATAAAGCCGCTGGTCAGCGACTCTTGATATGCCGTAAATTGATCTACGGATGGGGGGCCGATCGTGACGATTATGATCTTGTGGGCGTCGCCCAGCCGGAGAGTCTTCCGGAGCTTCTTGAGCTTCGCTCGATGCTGCGGGCTCTGCAGGTCATCGATGACCTTCTCAGCCTCAGCGGTGTAGTTGAGGATGTACGGCGGAGCGCTCATCCTCGGTAAGCCAGTCCAGGCGCTTGACCTTGCCCTCGGCGGCGTCAGCCAGGCCGCGGAACAGCGAGGCCCTGAGCTCGTCGTTCTCCCAGACCAGCATTTCGCGCTTGGGGACGTTCGCCGGCGGCGTGAGCAGGATGGCGCCATCGTCGTTGATCGAGAGCGCGTAGCGGTCGTTCTTGTACACGCCGGCCTTGCCGAAGGCGATCCTCGCCCGCTCGTCGGCGGTGACCTCCGCGATAAGGCGGAACCCATCCACTGCGGTCATGGCAGCCTCCCCTCCTCGGCCAGGGTACGGACAGATGGTCAATCGAGTCGCCCGGGCCGCGGCCGGGATCATCTTCGCGGCTCTACCGTGGCGGCGTGGCTACTCAGGTCATCGTGCTGAATGGTGGGTCCAGCTCGGGCAAGTCGGGCATCGCCCGGTGCCTCCAGCACCTCCTGCCCGACCCATGGCTGGCACTCGGAACCGACACGTTCGTGGCGGCCATCCCTGCGGCCATGCAGTCGTCGGAGGGTGGGATCGAGTTCGGCGACGACGGCCGGGTCAGCGTGGGGGTGGAGTTTCGGGCGCTCGAGGCGGCCTGGATCCGCGGGGTCGCCGCGATGGGGCGGGCCGGGGCGCGGGTCATCGTCGACGAGGTCTTCCTCGGCGGGGCGGCCTCGCAGCAGCGGTGGTTGACGGCGCTCGATGGGCTCGGCGTGTTGTGGGTGGGGGTGCGGTGCGACAGAGCCGTGGCCGCCGAGCGGGAGGTCGCGCGCGGGGATCGCGTCCGCGGGATGGCCGTCGCTCAGGCGGAGCTCGTCCATCAAGGCGTCTCGTACGACCTGGAGGTCGACACCACTCACGCCGAGTCGATGGAGTGCGCGCGCATCATCGCCGAGCGCGTCGGCTGAAAGCATCCGCCGGCCGGATGCCGCCGCGGGTCAGTCCTGGTGGGACAAGGCGCCGGACAGCGCCGAGCTGACGTCTGCCGCGCTCTCGTAGACCCGGGTGGGTAACCGGTACAGCGCGCGGCGTGTTCGCACATCCGCTCCGTACAGCTCGGCGCAGGTCGTGATCTGCCATTTCTGCGCCGGGTAGCTGAGACCGTCGAGCATCTCTCTGAGACTGGGACTGTCGTTCAACGTGTCCATACCAATCGAATGCCCGGGTTGGAGCGGTTCAAACGACCTTGCACGGAAGGCCCGCACAGTCTGGAGTGGACGGTCACGCCCAGGCGTCAGCCCACGTCCATGCCGCCGGCGCCCCCGCGGTCACGCGGTACCGACTCGTCCGCCTGCTCGGTGTTCGGCTCGTCGGCGTAGGTCGGGCGGGTGTGCTCGTCCGCGAAGTCCGGTTCGGCCTCCGGAGGGGCGGCCTGGCCGCCCGCCGGGGCGCGGCCCTCCAGGTCCTTCGTGTCGCGCTGCTTCAGCAGCTTCTTGAGCCGGTCCATCACGGCCATCGGGGCAACCTCCTCGAATCGGCTACCCGCCCGGCTACCCGCGAACCCGGCGCCGACACCTGGTCCTCGAAGTGGGCACGGCAGAGTCGCTAAGGTCAGCGCAGTGACTCCACACCCGATCGTGCAGCGCTGAGGGATGTCCTCGCTTCGGGGGCCGTTGCTCATCGCCGGGCTGGCGCTGGCCTGGGGGTCCAACTTCCTCTGGATCAAGGTCGCCCTCGAGGCGTTCGGGCCCATGCAGCTGACCGTCGCCCGCATCGTGCTCGGGGCGCTCTTCCTCCTCGTCGTGATCGCGGTTCGGCGGGAGCGGTTGCCGCGGGACCTGGCCACCTGGCGGCACCTGTTCGTCGCCGCGCTGGTGGGCAACACCGCGCCCTACACGCTCTACGCCCTCGGGGAGATCCGTGTGGACTCCGGCATCGCCGGGTCGCTCAACGCCACTACTCCACTGTGGACGCTCGCGCTCGGGCTCGCCGCGCGGCAGATCAGCCGGCTCACCGTGCCGCAGTTCGGCGGGCTGCTGCTCGGCTTCGGCGGATGCCTGCTCGTCTTCACCCCATGGGACGCCGGCGCCGTCGACCCTCTCGGCGCCCTCTGCTGCCTGTGCGCCGGGCTCAGCTACGGCATCAGCTACCTCTACATGAGCCGCTTCCTCACCCCCAGGCAACTCAGCCCGACCGTCCTGTCCGCCGGCCAGCTGCTCGCCGCCTGCGTGCTGAGCGCGGCCACACTCCCCCTCGACCCGGCCGGCACGCCGGAATGGTCGACCGGGCCGTGGCTCGCCATGATCGTCCTCGGGGTCGTCGGCTCCGGGTTCGCCTACGTCCTCAACTACGCCCTCATCCGCACCGAGGGCGCGGTCGGCGCGTCGGTCGTCACCTACCTCATCCCGATCGCCTCGCTGGGCCTCGGCTTCCTCGTCCTCGGCGAGTCCGTGCCGCTGCTCGCCATCGCCGGCGTGGCCGCGATCCTCGTCGGGGTCGCGGCCTCACGCCGGTCCGCGCCGATCAGCTGACCAGCCCGGGTGTGATCCGCGTCCGGCCGGCGTGTGCCACGCGCCGATCGGGGGTACCGCCATGGCATGGCCGAACACGTCGACCCCGCCGCGCTCACGACGGTCCTCGACGGACGGTGGCGCGAGCTGCGCACGACGCTCCGGGACCGGATGCGGAGCACGAAGCTCGCCGACTCCTACGACCTCGACCGCGAGACGCACCGGGCGCAGGTGGCCGAGCAGATGCGCGAGCTCGTCGCCACCGGGCATCCGCGCCTCGGGTTCAGCCCCGAGTACGGCGGCGAGGGCGACGTCGGCGGGTCGGTGATCTCGTTCCAGCTGCTGGGATACGGCGACCTGTCCCTCATGGTCAAGGCCGGTGTCCAGTGGGGACTGTTCGGCGGCGCGGTGCAGATGCTCGGCACCGAGCGGCACCACGAGAAGTACCTGCGCGACATCATGTCCCTGGAGCTGCCGGGCTGCTTCGCGATGACCGAGGCCGGGCACGGCTCGGACGTCCAGCACCTGCGCACCACCGCGACCTACGCCGGCGGCGAGTTCGTGATCGACACCCCGGACGACGACGCGCGCAAGGACTACATCGGCAACGCCGCCCGCGACGGGCGCGTGGCCGTGGTCTTCGCGCAGCTGGTCGCCGGCGAGCGGGCGTACGGCGTGCACGCGTTCGTCGTGCCGATCCGCGACGCGGACGGGCGGGCGATGCCCGGCGTGCGCATCGAGGACTGCGGCGCGAAGGCCGGGCTGAACGGCGTGGACAACGGCCGCCTGTGGTTCGACGGCGTGCGCGTGCCGCGGGAGGCACTGCTCAACCGGTTCGGCGACGTGACCGGGGACGGCACCTACTCGAGCCCCATCGAGAGCGACGCCCGGCGGTTCTTCACCACGCTCGGCGCGCTGGTCCGCGGCCGGGTCAGCGTCGCGGGCGGGGCCGGCAGCGCGACGCAGCGGGCGCTGGCGATCGCGATCCGCCGGGGTGAGACGCGCCGCCAGTTCCGGCGGCCGGACACCGGCGAGGAGATCGTGGTCCTCGACTACCTCGCCCACCAGCGCAAGCTCCTGCCCGCGCTCGCGACCACCTACGCCCTGCACTTCGCGCAGGAGGAGCTGGTCGCGATGCTCCACGAGGTCCAGACCGCGCCCGAGACGGACGAGCGGGCCCAGCGCGTGCTCGAGTCCCGCGCGGCCGGCATCAAGGCAGTCGGCACCTGGCACGCGACCGCGACGATCCAGGCGGCGCGCGAGGCCTGCGGCGGCGCCGGCTACCTGGCCGAGAACCTGCTGCCCGGGCTGAAGGCGGACACCGACGTGTTCACCACGTTCGAGGGCGACAACACCGTCCTGCTGCAGCTCGTCGCGAAGGGCTTGCTGACCGACTACCGGGACAACTTCGCCGACCTCAGCCCGCTCGCGACCGCGCGCCTGGTGGCCGAGCAGCTGATGGGCGCGGTCCTCGAACGCCTGCCGACGCGCAAGATCGTCAGCCCGGCGCTGCACGACCGCACCTGGCACCTGGACCTGTTCGCCGACCGCGAGCAGCACGTCCTCGCCGGCCTCGCCCGGCGGCTGCGCGCCGCCGCGTCGTCGGACAGCGACCCGTTCGAGGTCTTCAACGACGCGCAGGACCACGTGCTGCGCGCCGCCCGCGCGCACATCGACCGGCTGGTCCTGGACGCGTTCGTCGCCGCGATCGACCGCTGCGCCGACCCGGCCGCGAAGGCGTTGCTGGAGCGGGTATGCGACCTGCACGTGCTGTCCACTGTGGAGGCTGACCGGGCGTGGTTCCTCGAGCACGGCCGGCTGGACCCCACGCTGGCGAAGAAGGTCGTCGCCGAGGTCAACGCGCTGTGCAAGGAGCTGCGCCCGCACGCGCGCACGCTCGTGGACGCGTTCGCCATCCCCGAGCAGTACGTGGCGACCGCGCTCGACTGACCGGTACCGATCAGGTCGGCAGCCAGCGGCCGATGCAGGTGAGCAGCTCGTCCGGGTCCACCGGCTTGGTCACGTAGTCGCTCGCGCCGGCGTCCAGGCTCTTCTCCCGGTCGCCGGCCATCGCCTTCGCGGTCACCATGATGATCGGCAGGCTGTCGAACTGCGGCATGTCCCGGATCGCGGCGGTCGTGGCGTAGCCGTCCATCTCCGGCATCATCACGTCCATCAGGATCAGGTCCACGCCGGGGCTCGCGAGCAGCGCGTCGATCCCCTTGCGACCGTTCGGCGCGTGGGCGACCTCGATGCCGTGCAGGTTCAGCATCTCCGCCAGCGCCAGCACGTTGCGGGAGTCGTCGTCGACGAGCAGCACCCGGCGGCCGCGCAGGTGCTCTATCTCCGCGGCCACCGCCGGCGACGCCTGGGTGTCTACAACGGACGGAACCGGGAGCGGGACCGGCGGCTCCGCCGGCGGCGCACCGGTGGCGGTGAGCTGGGTCAGCAGGAACAGGAACCGCTCGCGCAGCGCGTCCAGCGACCACACCAGCTCCACCAGGTGGTCGCTGGCGTGCGCCTCGATGAGCCGGTGCTGCGCCGGGCTCAGCTTGCTGGTCGGGTGGACCAGCACCGGCACCGTGAGCGGTCCGTCGGCCAGCCGCTGCAGCAACGTCATCGCGGTCGCACCCGGCATGCCGGCGTCCACGACGACACACCGGTACGCGCGCTCGGACAGCTGGTCGATCGCCTCGTCCGGCGTGTTCACCGAGTCGATGCGGGCCTGCTCACCCGGGCCCGTCAGGTCCGCGGCGAACTGGCGGATCAGCATGGTCAGCAGCCGGTTCTCCGGTGCCTCCACGACGAGGACCGATCTGTCACCCTCCGGCTCCGCCTCCCGCGGGCGGCGGTCCGGGCCGCTCACCGGGGACGGCGGCCGCACCGGCAGCAGCAGCGTGAACGTGCTGCCCCGGCCGAGCTGGCTCTCCGCCTGGATCTCGCCGCCGAGCAGGTTCGCCACCTGGCGGCTGATCGACAGGCCGAGCCCGGTGCCGCCGTAGCGGCGGCTGGTCGTGCCGTCGGCCTGCTGGAAGGCGCCGAAGATCGTGCCCAGGTTCTCCTTCGCGATGCCGATACCGGTGTCCACGACGGACATCGCGACGCGCGGCTCCTTGCCTTCCAGCAGCCGGACCCGCAGCTCCACGCGGCCCTTCTCAGTGAACTTGACCGCGTTGGACAGCAGGTTGCGCAGCACCTGGCGCAGCCGCTGGTCGTCGGTGGTCAGCAGCTCCGGCACGTCCGGCTCGACGGAGACCTCGAACTCCAGTCCCTTGTCGACGGTCAGCGGGTGGAACGTCGTCCGCACGTACTCGAGCAGGTCCGGCAGCCGGACCTCCTCGGTGTGGATGTCCATCTTGCCGGCCTCGACCTTGGTGAGGTCGAGGATGTCGTCGATCAGCTGCTGCAGGTCGGTGCCCGCGGCCTGGATGACCTTCGCGAACTCGACCTGCTTCGCGGTCAGGTTCTGCGCGGAGTTCTGCGCCAGCACGCCCGCGAGGATCAGCATGCTGGTCAGCGGCGTGCGCAGCTCGTGGGACATGTTGGCGAGGAACTCGGACTTGTACCGCGACGCGAGCGCCAGCTGCTGGGCCCGCTCCTCGATCTCCTGCCGCGCCTGCTCGATCTCGAAGTTCTTGATCTCGATGTCGCGGTTCTGGCGCACGAGAAGCGTGGCCTTCTCCTCCAGCTCCGCGTTCGACTGCTGCAGCTTCACCTGCTGCGCCTGCAGCTCGGCGGCCAGCCGCTGCGACTCGTCGAGCAGCGAGTCGGTGCGCGCGTTGGCGATGATCGTGTTGAGGTTGACGCCGATCGACTCCATCAGCTGCTCGAGGAACTCCCGCTGGACCGGGGTGAACCGGTTGAACGAGGCCAGCTCGATCACGCCGAGCGCCTGGTCCTCGAACACGATCGGCAGCACGATCAGGTTGACCGGCGGCGCGGCGCCCAGGCTCGAGGAGATCCGCACGTACGCGGGTGGCGTCTCCTCGACGAGCAGCGGCCGCTTGGTCGCGGCCACCTGCCCGATCAGCGACTGCCCCAGCTCGAAGGCCCGCGGCACCTCGGCGTCGCCCTCGTAGCCGTAGCCGGCGATGAGCTTGAGCCGCGGGCGCTCGGCGCGATCGTCCCGGCCGGGCTCCATCAGGAAGAACGTGCCGTGCTGGGCGCCGACGAGCGGAGCCAGCTCGTTCATGATCAGCTGCGCGACCGCGCGCAGGTCCCGGTGCCCCTGCAGCAGCCCGGCGATGCGGGCCAGGTTGGTGTTGAGCCAGTCCTGCTGCTCGTTCGCGAGCGTCGTCTCGCGCAGCGACTGGACCATCGCGTTGATGTTGTCCGACAGCTCCGCGACCTCGCCCTCGGCCTCCACCGAGATGGACCGCGTCAGGTCGCCGGTCGCCACGGCGCTCGCGACCTCGGCGATCGCGCGCACCTGGCGGGTCAGGTTGCCGGCGAGCTCGTTGACGTTCTCGGTCAGCCGCTTCCACGTGCCGGACACGCCCTCGACCTCGGCCTGGCCGCCCAGCCGGCCGTCCTTGCCGACCTCGCGCGCCACGCGGGTGACCTCCGCGGCGAACGAGGACAGCGTGTCGACCATCGTGTTGATCGTCGTCTTGAGCTCCAGGATCTCGCCGCGCGCGTCCACGTCGATCTTCTGGGACAGGTTGCCGCGCGCGACGGCGGTGGTGACCTGGGCGATCGAGCGCACCTGGTTGGTCAGGTTGTTCGCCATCGAGTTGACGTTGTCGGTCAGGCTCTTCCACGTGCCGGCCACGTTGGGCACCTGAGCCTGGCCGCCGAGGATGCCCTCGGTGCCGACCTCGCGGGCCACGCGCGTCACCTCGTCGGCGAACGCGGAGAGCGTGTCGACCATCGTGTTGATCGTCTGGGCCAGCGCGGCGACCTCGCCCTCGGCCTCGACGGTGATCTTCTGGGACAGGTCGCCGCGGGCCACGCCGCTCGCCACCGAGGCGATGGAGCGCACCTGCGCGGTCAGGTTGTCGGCCATGACGTTCACCGACTCCGTCAGGCCCTTCCAGGTACCCGACACACCCTTCACATCCGCCTGACCACCCAGCCGGCCCTCCGTGCCGACCTCGCGGGCGACCCGCGTCACC